>JASCOI010000119.1 GCA_029959665.1 Microbacteriaceae bacterium PS02333 | reverse complement strand
CCCTCCCCGGGCTGCCCTGGGGGTACACCCCCCCCGCGCCCGGGGGGCGCGCCCCCGGGGGCCCCGCCGCCGTGGCCGTCGTGTGCGCGGGTGCCGTCGCGATCGTCGTGACAAGCACGATGTCCACCGGGAACCCGGCGCCGTCCCACAGCGCGGTCGCGGCATCGCCCAGTGCGACGCCCACTCCCCGCGCCTCCGGGTCCCCGGCGCCGCAGGACGCGATCGACGCCCCTGCGACGACCACGGTCGCCGCGGCCACGGGTGACTCGGTCCCGGTGAGCGCCGAGCCGGACGGTGCCGTGACGGAACGCCTGTCCAACCCCCAGAAGTCCGGTGCTCCGCTCGTCCTCCGGGTGGTGGACCAGCGGGACGGCTGGGCGCAGGTGCAGCTCGCCCAGCGCCCGAACGGCAGCACCGGGTGGGTCCCCACGAGCGCCGTGGAGCTCTCGACGACGCCGTACGCGATCGTCGTCACCGAGGCGTCCAACACCCTCGACCTGTACAAGGACGGCTCGGTCCTGCACAGCTACCCGGTCGCGACCGGCACCGGTGGCACACCGACCCCCACCGGCCGGTTCGCGCTCACGGAGCTCCTCGCGCCGACGAACGACGGGTACGGCCCGTACGCGTACGGCACGACGGCGTTCTCGGACGTCCTCAACTCGTTCGGCGGCGGCCCCGGTCAGATCGGGCTGCACGGCACCAACGACTCGTCGAGCATCGGGTCGGGCGCCTCGCACGGGTGTGTCCGCATGCACAACGCCGACATCACCGCTCTCGCGAAGCTCCTGCCGCTCGGCACCCCGTTCCAGGTCCGCTGACACGCGGCCGATTCGCGCGGAGGCGGCCGAATCGCGCGTAGGAGGCCGGTTGTTCGGACCTCCCACGCGCGATTCCGCTTCCTCCGCGCGTTTTGACCCTCACCGCGCAGGTTGCATCGAACGGGAGGCACGGGTCGCGTCCGCGCGCCGGCCCGGCCCCGTCAGGCGGTGACGTCCAGGGCGGTGGCGACCAGTGCCTCCAGGACGGTGCGGACCACGGGACGGACCGCACGGTCCTGCCGGACCAGCGCCTCGATCCGGCGGCCGGCGCGGACGTCCGCCAGCTCCGCCAGGTGGAAGCGTCCCGGCGCACGCGTGCCGGAGGTGTAGCGCGGGACGAGCGCGACGCCGTGACCAGCTGCCACCAGGTTCTCGATCACGGGCAGGTGGACCGTGCGGAACGCGACCTCGGGCGGGGTGTCCGTCGCCGCCGCCATCGCGGTGAGCACCCGGTCGATCGGGTAGTCCTCGGGGACGCCGATCCAGGTCTCGTCGACGACCTCGTCGATGTGCACGCGGCCGTGGCCCACCAGCCGGTGTCCGGGCGGCAGCGCGACGTCGAGCGGTTCCCGGAGCAGCGGAACGGTCTCGAGCGCTGCCCGGCCGGCGGGAGCGGCACCGTCGGGCCGGTGCCCGACGACGACGTCGTGGTCGGCGGTGAGCGGGGCGAACTCCCCCTCGCTGACGTCCACGTCCGACAGGGTCAGCCGGATGCCGGGGTGCGCGCGCATCCGGGTCAGGAGCCCCGGCAGCAGTAGCTCGGCCGCTGACGGGAAGATCGCCAGGTCGACGGTCCCCGATCCGCCGCCGAGGTGTTCCTGCCAGGCCGCGTCGACGGTCGCGATCGCGGTGGCGACGCCGTTCGCGAGCCCGGCGAGCACCCGGCCGTGCTCGGTGAGCCGGACGCCGCGACCGACACGCTCGACCAGGGGGACGCCGACCTGACGCTGCAGCGTCTGGAGCTGCTGCGAGACCGCGCTCGGCGTGCGGTGGGTGGCCGCGGCGACCGCCGTCACCGAGCCACGCTCGCCGAGTTCGCGGAGCACCGGCAGCAGCGTGACGTCGAACATGCAGTGACCCTACAACGTCCGTGCAGAAACGTTCGCTGGTACTACCGCGTTCGTCGCGACACCATCGGAACGTGCTCGTTCGTGACCGTCTCCTCGCCCTCGTCGTCGCCGTCGTCTGGGGACTGAACTTCCCCGCGACGGCGCTCGCCCTGGAGCACTTCCCACCGTTCCTGCTCGCCGCCCTGCGGTTCACGCTGCTGGCGATCCCGACGCTGCTGTTCGTCCCGCGCCCGAAGATCCCGTTCGGGCGACTGCTGCTCGTCGGGTTCGGGCTCGGGGTCCTGCAGTTCGCCTTCCTGTACCTCAGCATGGCGTCGGGGATGCCGTCGGGGCTCGCGTCGCTCGTGCTGCAGGCCTCTGCGCCGTTCACGGTGGTGCTCGCCGGCGTGTTCCTCCGCGAACGGCTCAGCGGTCGGCAGGTCGTCGGCGTGACGATCGCCGTGTGCGCACTGGCCGCCATCGCCGTGCACCGGTCGCAGACGGCGGCGCTGCTGCCCGTCGTGCTCGCGCTCTGCGGTGCGATGGGGTGGGCGATCGGCAACGTCGCGACACGTCGGGCGGGGGCCGCGAACCCGCTGCACCTGACGCTCTGGTGGTCGGTCGTGCCGCCGATCCCGATGGCCGTGCTGTCGCTGACGGTCGAGGGGCCGGCGCGCATCGGTCACGCGCTCGGCACCGCCTTCACGCCGGCAGCGCTCCCAGCCGACCTCGGGCTGCTCTACATCGTGCTCGTGGCGACGCTCGTCGGGTACGGCATCTGGTCGCGGTTGCTGGCGACGTACCCGTCGAGCACCGTGGCGCCGTTCTCGATGCTCGTCCCCGTCGTCGGGGTGCTCGCATCGTGGGCGGCGTTCGGCGAGGGGCCCGACCTGGTCGAGGTCCTGGCCGGCGCGGTCGTCGTCGTCGGGGTGCTGTGGGCGGCCAGGCCGTCGCGCGCCACGGCTCCCGTGGCGCTGCCGGTGCTCAGCCCCGGTGCTGCCGACGCTCGGCGATGATGTTCGCGAGGGCGCCGCGGAGCAGCGGGTACCGGAACTCGTAGCCCGCCTCGACCAGACGCGTCGGGACGACCCACCGGCTCTTCAGCACGAGCTCGGTCTCGGTCCGGATCGCGAACGACCCGATCTCGAGCATCCACCGCCACGTGGGCAGGCCGAACCGTCGCCCGACGGCGTCCCGGATCGTCGCCATCACCGTGCGGTTGTCCGACGGGTTCGGGCTGGTGACGTTCACGACGCCGTCGATGTCGTCGTGGTCGCGGATGAACCGGATCGACCCGAGGACGTCCGCGATGTGCACCCAGCTGAACCGCTGCCGACCCCGGGTGTGCCGGTCGTGGTGGTAGGTGCCCGCGGCCAGGCGCGCCGGCGTCGGGAACCAGGCGCCGTCGTACTGCGGGCCGCCGAGCCCGGCCTGTGCGAGCCGGATCAGCGGGACCAGGGCGCTGCCGTCACCGAGGACGATCGCCATCCGGAGCGCCACACGGCGGGTACCGGACAGGTCCGCGCCGAAGAAGGCGTCCTCCCACGCGCGGGCGACCCCGACCGAGAAGCCCTCGCCGAGTTCTCCCGTCGCCTCGTCCTGCGGCCGGTCGTCGGCGTGCCGGTAGATCGTCGCGGTCGAGGCGTTCAGCCACAGCGGCGGCGGGTGCTCGGACGTGCGGATCGCCTCGGCGAGTTCCAGCGTGGTGTCCACCCGTGAGCGGATGATCTCGGCGCGGTTCCGGCGTCCGTAGCGGCAGTTGACGCTCTTGCCGGCCATGTTCACCACGATCGCAGCACCGTCCACGAGCTCGCGGATGCGGAGGGTGTTGCCCCACACGGCGTCGCCCGTCCGGCCGATCGTGACGACGTCGTAGCCCTCCTCGCGGAAGGCGTCCTGCAGGTACCTGCCCACGAAGCCGCTCGCCCCCGCGATCACCGCGCGGCCCCTGCGCACGTCGGTGCTGTCGTCGTTCATGTCGTCCCCGTCTCCTCGTCCGGCGCGATCACGTACCGGAACGCCCCCTCGTACCGGTACAGCGTGCCGACGATCGGTGCCGTCAGCACCAGGGACACGCGCTGCAGGTCGGCTTCGTCATCGAATCGTTCCGTGAGCGTCACACGCGGTGCGATCAGGGCCGGGAGGCTCCACCCGCGTCCGAGCGCACGGAACGTCACACGAGTGGAGACCAGGCGCAGGGCGCCCGCGTCCGGCCCGTCGGCGTCGACCTCCACACGCAGTCGGGCGCTGACGCGCCCGTGGCGACCGAGGTGGTCGACCAGGCCGTCCGGTTCGGCGGTGATGGCGTCCACCATCGTGCGGTCCCCGGAGCGGAGGTGGAAGGTGCGGTGCGCGCGGACCGCGACACGAGCCTCCAGGCTGCTGCCCCGACCGACGCGCGCCGGCCTGTTCTCGACGGTGAAGGGGACCTGCCGTTCCCAGACCGGGAACATCACCGCGTCGCGGGCGAAGAGCGCGAGCACCGGCCAGAGCCACCGGCGCGGTGTCCCGACGACGTCGAAGACGCCGTCGCCGCGGCCGACGTGCCCCGATGGGATCGCCCCGAAGTACGCCCGGAGGCGGGGGTGCAGCCGGTCGACGACGTCGGGCGTGGTGCTCAGCTCGTAGGGCGACCGGGTCACGCCTCGATCCTGGCATGTCGGTGCTGCGGATCCGTACGATTGTGCGCATGGGACACGACCACGGACACGCGCACGGGGGTGCGAACGAACGCGCCCTGTGGGTGGCGTTCTCCATCTCCGCGACGATCCTGCTGGCCGAGGTCGTCGGCGCCGTCGTGACCGGGTCCCTCGCGCTCCTCGTCGACGCCGGACACATGGTCGTCGACACCGGCGGCATCGGGATCGGACTCGTCGCGACACGGCTGGCCCGACGCTCCCCGACCTCGCAGCGCACCTGGGGGTTCCAGCGGGCCGAGGTGCTCGGTGCCACCGCGCAGGCGGCGATCCTGCTCGCGGTCGGTGTGTACGTGATCATCTCGGCGATCCAGCGGCTGTTCGTCCCCGCCGAGATCCACTCCGGGCCGCTGCTCGTGTTCGGGGTGATCGGGCTCGTCGGGAACCTCGTGGCCTACGCCGTGCTGCTGCGGGCGTCCGGCGAGAACTTCACCTCGCGGGCCGCGCGGCTCGAGGTCCTCAACGACACGCTCGGCTCCGTCGCCGTGATCGCCGCGGCCGTCGTGCTCGCGCTGACCGGGTGGGAGCGAGCGGACTCGGTCGCGGCGCTCGTCATCGGCGGGCTGATCCTGCCGCGGGCGATCCGACTGCTCCGTGAGACCGCGAACGTCCTGCTCGAGGCCACGCCGCCCGGGCTCGACCTCGAGGACGTGCGCGGCCACATCCTGGAGCTCGACCACGTGATCGCGGTGCACGACCTGCACGCGACGCTCGTCGCGACCGGTGTGCCGAACCTGACGGCGCACGTGGTGGTGGACGACCACTGCTTCACGACGGCGCACGCTCCGGCGATCCTCGACGAGTTGCAGCAGTGCGTGGCGGAGCACTTCGACGTGCCGGTCGAGCACTCCACGTTCCAGCTCGAGCCCGCGTCGCACCGTCGGCACGAGCACGACGTGCACGCGTAGGGCGGGGCGCGGGTCGGGTCGGGGGCGCCCCCTCAGCAGTCGTCGTCGTTCGTGGGGTACGCGGTGATCACGCGATCGGTCGTCGCGGAGACGATGACCTTCACGAAGCCGTCGGGGCTCGGCGCCGTGCCGTCGTCGAACCGCACGGCAGCGGCGTAGCAGACCTTGCCGTCGCCGGCGTCGACCGGGAACCCGTCCCGCGGGCTCGTGAGCGCCGTCTGCACCGCGGTCAGCATCGCGTCGTCCCAGTCGCGGTCGCCGTGGCCCGCGAGGACGTCCTCCCAGTCGGCGGTGTGCCGCACGCGGATGTGCTCGTACCCCTGACTCGAGTTCCCGCACTGCAGCACGACGTCGCCGAGCGCCTCCGTGTCGTAGCGGGCGACGGTCGCGCGGGAGTCCCGGTCGCAGGACGCGAGCACGGAGCCACCCGGCAGATCCGGACCGGTCTGGTCGATGACGACGGTGCCGTCACCCGTCGCGACGGCGGTCGGCGCGGTCGTCGGCCCCGAGAGCACCGGGTCGTCCGCCCCCTGCTGCGCGGTGAGGAAGAGCCCACCGGCCACGAGACCGGCGGCCACGACCGCGGCGAGGCCGGTGACGACGGAACGGTTGCGTCTCGACGGCATGCGGCCAGTATGCCGGAGGTGGGGCGAGCCTCCCGTCCGGTGGAGCCGACCAGACCCCGGACGGGAGGCTCGGGGTGCGTCAGGCGCGCGCGGCCAGTCGCGTCCCGGCGACGGCGGCGAGGGCGGCGACGAGCACCACGTACCCGAGGAGCACGGGGAGCGTCGGGAGCACGAGGAGCGCCGCGCCGACGGCCACGACCGGCACCGTCAGCCCGGCGTACGCGACGAGGAACGTCGCTGCGAGCACCCCGCCGCGCTGCTCGGGGCCGACCAGCGCGCCCGCGCTCGCGATCGCGGCCCGGAAGAGCAGCCCCACGCCCGCACCGGCGACGACGCCGCCGCCGATGAACCCGGCGACCTGCAGCACGACCGCCGCGACCCCGAGCACGACGAGGCCGCCGACGAGGAGGACGACACCGAGCCGGATCTGGGCGCGCTGCGAGAGCCGGGCGAACACGAGCTGGGAGACGGAACTCGCGGCGAACACCCCGAAGGTCGTGGCTCCGGCGGCCAGGCGGTCGGTCACGTGGAACGTCGAACCGAGGAACGACGGCGCGACCGACGTGAAGAGCCCCTGCACCCCGAAGGCCGCGAACGCCGCGATGCCAGCGGTCCAGAACGCGCCGCCCTTGCCCGCGGGGGCCTGCACGCGCTGCGGCCGGTAGGGCACACGCTCCTCGGGACGTCCGACGGTCTCCGGAGCGGCGAGCACCGCCACGAAGGCGACCACGAGCGCGACGACGAACACGATGTACGGCGTCATCAGCGGCTGTCCGACGAACTCCGCCAGCGCTCCGCCGACGAGGGCGCCGAGGGAGAGACCGCCGAGGTTCACGACGCCGGCCGCGACACTGGCACCCTTCGCGGACGCCTCGCTGCCGGTGGCCCGGATCCGGAGTTCTCCGAGGTGCGCGGTCGCCGTCGCCGTCAGCGTCCCGACGCCGAAGCCCGTGACGAGCCGCGCGACGATCAGCCCGCTGACGTCGTTCCAGACGAGGAACAGCACCGCCGCGACGAGTTCGAGCGCGATCGACACGAGGATGAGCGGCTTCCGCCCGTGGACGTCACTCAGGTGCCCCGCGAAGTACAGCGACCCGACGACGCCGAGGCCGTACGCGGCAAAGATGATCGTCGTGGTGAACGTCGGGAAGCCGTCGCGCGCCTGGTAGATCACGTACAGCGGCGCTGGCACCGTCGCGAACGCCATCACCGCGAGGAACGCGAACGCCACGGCCCAGAACCCCGCACCGTGACGGCGGCGGCTGTGCGCGCGTCGACCGCGCGGCACCGGAGGAGTGGGGACGGATCCGGTGGATGGCTCTTCGAGGACGGTTGTCATGCTCCGATGCTCCCGCCGCAGCACCATCGGGTCAAACGGATCATCTTGATGGTTTCCATCGATCTGGTCGATGATGGGGTGCATGGAGACCAGGCTGCTCGAACAGTTCGTGACCGTCGCCGCCGAGGGCAGCGTCACCCGCGCTGCGGAACGGCTCTGGGCAGCACAGTCGACCGTCTCGGCGGGGATCGCGAGCCTCGAGCGCTCGTTCGGGGTCCGGTTGTTCGAGCGCACCGGCCGGCACCTCGTGCTCACCACTGCCGGTGAGGACCTCCTCCCGCACGCCAGGGCCGTGCTCGACTCGCTCGACCGGATGCACGACCTCGCCACCGCGTCGGACGCCGAGCTCCGCGGGCGGGTCCGGCTCGGCATCTTCACGAGCATGGACATCGTCGACCTGACCGGGGTGCTCCGCCCGTTCCGGAAGCGCCACCCGCTCGTCGCGGTGGAGCTCATGACGTCCCCGTCCGGGACCACCGGGCTGGTGCAGGACCTGGTGGCTGGACGGCTCGACCTGGCGTACTGCGGCCTGCCGTCGGTGCCCGCCGGCATCGTCGTCGAGCCCCTCCGCGAGATGCCGTTCCGGGTGTTCGTCGCCGCGGACCACCCGCTCGCACGGAGCGGGCGGACCTCGGTGTCGCTGACGGAACTCGCCGACGAGGCGTTCATCGACACGGCGCACGGGTTCGGCAACCGGATCATCCTCGATCAAGTGCTCGAGCGACTCGGCATCCGGCGGCGCATCGTCGCGGAGATGAACGACATGCCCGCGGTCATCCGATTCGCAGCCGCTGGCCTCGGGGTCGGCGTGGTGCCTGACTCGGGGGTCCCGCACGACGGCGTGGTGCGCGCGCCGGAGGGCCCCCCCCCCCCCCCCCGGCGGGGGGGGGGGGGGGCGCGGAGGGCCCCCCCCCGCGGGGGGGGCCCCGGCCCCCCCCCCCCCCCCCCCGAGCCGCTCCGGGTGGGTCTGGCGATGCGGACGGCACCGGAGCCGAACCGTGCGGTGCGGGCGCTCGCGCAGGACATCGTCGCCGCGCGGCGCTGACCGCGGACCAGGCGGGCGGCGGTCAGGCCTCGAGCAGGTGGGCGATGCCCGACACCGACCGCCGCGCAGCCGCCGAGGACGACACGAACCCGACGACGACGATCCCCGCACCGATGCCGACGACGATCCACCACATCGCGTGCGTGGCGACCGCGAAGCCCGCACCGACGCTGGCGACCGCACTCGCGCCGGTGACGGTCCCCGCGAGGGCGACACCGAGCGACACCCCCGTCTGGCGGCTCGTCGAGGCCACGGCGGCCGCGGACCCCGACTGCGCCCGTGGCATGCCCGAGACCGCGGTGTTCGTGATCGGGGCGTTCACCATGCCGAACCCGAGTCCGAAGAGCACGAACGCGGACACGGGCACCCACATGGGGGTGTGCGCGTCGATCGTCGTGAGCACCACACCGGCGCCACCGATGCCGATCCCGGCGAGCACGAGCGGGACACGGGTTCCCACCGATCCCACGAGCCGGCCGGACAGGGGCGAGGCGAGCATCGTCGCGACCGCCGCCGGCAGGGTCCACAGGCCGGCCTCGAACGGGGACATGCCTCGGACCTCCTGCAGGTAGAGCGCGTTCAGGAAGAGGAACGCGCCGTTCGCACCGAACGCGGCGATCGCGGTGAGCACCGCGGACGAGAACGGGATGCTCCGGAAGAACCGGACGTCGATGAGGGGCTCGGCGGTGCGCCGTTCGACCCCCACGAGTGCGACGAGGGCCGCAGCAGCGACGACGAAGAGCGCGAGGGCCGCCGGCGAGGTCCACCCCAGCCGCGGGCCTTCGATGAGTCCGCCGACCAGCGTCGCCAGCAGAACGATGACGAGCCCCTGCCCGAGCGGGTCGAGTCGACGCGGACGCGGCGAGCGGGACTCCGGGACGAACAGGAACGTCAGGACGATCGCCGCGATGCCGATCGGCACGTTGATCCAGAAGATCGCACGCCACCCGACCGTGTCGGTCAGCGCCCCGCCGACGAGCGGACCGACGCCCATCGAGACCCCGACGACCGCACCCCACACACCGACCGCCCGCGCGCGTTCCTTGGCGTCGTCGAAGGTCGCCGTGATGATCGACATCGCCACCGGGTTCATCATCGATCCGCCGACCGCCTGGACCATGCGGAACACGACGAGCCAGCCGACCGTCGGCGCGAGCGAGCAGAGCAGCGATCCGACGCTGAAGAGCGCGAGCCCGATCTGGAAGGTCCGGCGTCGCCCGATGCGGTCAGCGGTCGAGCCGGACAGCATGAGCAGGCTCGCGAGCACGAGCGTGTAGGCGTCGATCGTCCACTGCAGGCCGGAGATCGTGCTGTGGAGTTCACGGCCGATCGACGGCAGCGCGACGTTCACCACGGTGGCGTCCATCGAGACGATGAACAGGCTCATGCAGCAGACCGCGAGGATCAGGTACCGGTGGCGGTACCGCCCGGGCAGGTCAGGAGCACCCTGCTCGGAACGCCGGAGCTCAGTGGAAGCCGTCGCCGTCTCCTTCACCCGGAGTCTTGTGACCGCCGAGCATGTCGTTGTCGTCCTGGTCGCTCGTCGACGCGAGCTGGAGCATCGCGAGGACCACCACGACCACGATGAACGCGATGCCGAGGAAGATCAGCGCGAGCGTGACCTCCCTCGTCGAGATGAGCACGACGAGCCCGGTGAACACCGCGATGATCGCGGAGATCCCGAGGAGCTCGACCGGGCGCAGGCGGTCACGACGGCTGGGGGTGGTCATGCGTGTGGAGCTCCGTTCGGGGACGCTGCTGGTGCAGTCGTCCCCCACTTGTGCGAGAGGCCGGCGATCACGTGGAAGACCGCCGTGATGGCGAGGTACGCGCCGAGCAGTCCGACGAGGACGATCGAGGCGTCGAGGACGCCGCTGACCTGCTCGATGCCGCCGAGTTGCTGCGAGTAGTCCGGCGGGGTGACGAGGAACCCGATCGCGAGCAGCAGGGTCAGTCCGCCGATCGTCATCCAGTCGCGGGCGAAGGGCGAGGTGCGACGGGCGCGGATGCCCTGGACGAGCTCGAGCGCTCCCGTCAGCACGGCGAAGGCGACCACGACGGCGATGAAGGCCGGCAACCCGAGCCCGTTGCACGCGATCCCGACGATACCGGCGAGGACGGTGATCACCGCCTGGACCGTGGCGGTCCGGCGGGACCGGCCGTCGTCACGGAGCCGGACGATGCTGCCGATGCCGAGCACGACGCCCTCGACGACCGCGAACGCGCCGAACAGCAGCAGTCCGTAGCCGGCGGCGTGGTTCGACGAGAAGGTGATGACGAGCGCGACGATCGCGGCGGGGACGGCCCGGAGGATCGGGATCGGCCAGTACCGCGCGCGCTGGTGTGCGTCTGCGACGGAGTCGGACACGAGACCTCTTTCGGGCATGCGGATCGTACGACCGATCCTACCGCCGCCCCGATGGACGCCCGTCCCGTGCGGCCCCACGACCGCTGAGGGTCCTCGAACGCTCGGACCGCGCGGACGGCACCGGTGCTCGGACGGCCCCCGGGGCCCCGCGGGGCCCCGGGGCGGCGCGGGGGGAGGGCGGGGGGGGCGCGGGGGGGGTTACACCAGGGGCGCGG
>JASCOI010000118.1 GCA_029959665.1 Microbacteriaceae bacterium PS02333 | reverse complement strand
GGGGCGGGGCGGGGCCCGCCCCGGGGCCGGCCGGGGGGGCGGGGGCCCGGGGCCCCCCCCCCCTCCAGCCCGTCAGCCGGGCGCGTTCAGAGCGCGAGCAGCAGGACCACCAGGGTCGCGACCGACAACACGAGGAGCGCAGCCGCACCCTGCAGGCCCTTGTCACGAGCCCGCACGTGCGCGACGATCGCGCCGACGAAGTACACGACCGAGCCGATGGCGGCAGCGACGCCGAGCGCCGGGATCCACAGCCCCGCGACGAGGCCGATCGTGGCGAGGACCTCGAGTACTCCGAGCACGCGCATCTGCGACGGGGTCACGTGCACCGTTGCCATGTTCGCCCGCATGGGTGCCGCTCCGATGAGCTTCATGACGCCGGACCCGAGCATGGCGGCGGCGAGGACGAGGGACAGGATGACGGCTGCGATGTGCACGGGGTTCTCCAAGCGGTGAAACGGACAGTGGTGTCCGATTCAATCCGGACAGTACTGTCCGTATTCCCGGAACGCCGTCGTACACTCCGATCGTGAGCGAGACCCACGGGAGAGCACCTCGGAAGGACGCCGTCCGCAACCGAGCGGCGATCGTCGAGTCGGCGTGCACGGCCTTCGCGGAGCGGGGACTCGACGCTCCGCTCGAACCGATCGCCGCAGCCGCGGGAGTCGGCAACGCGACCCTCTACCGACACTTCCCGGAGCGCGCTGCCCTGTGGGAGGAAGTCCTCCGAGGACCGTTGCAGGAGGTCCTCGACCTCGTGCACGAGTGCGCCGAGCTGTCGGAACGGGATCCCTGGAACGGGTTCGCCACCTTCATCCGCCGGACCGCCGAGATCGAGGCGCGACGCGAGGGCTTCAGCGACCTGATGACCACCCGGTTCACGGGCGCGCCGACGCTCCTCGCCATGCGTGCGGAGATCCAGACCGGCCTCGAGTCGCTGTTCCGTCGCGCGCAGGAATCCGGCTCGATCCGGCCCGACGCAGCGCTCGAGGACGTGGCCGTCCTGCAGCTCTCGATGTCGAGCACGATCGCGGCCTTCGGCGAGGTGGCCCCACAGCTCCACCGACGATGGGTCGACCTGCTCCTCGATGCCCTCCGAGCACCGGGCGCGGAACGAGAGCCGCTCGGTGGGCCACCCCTCCGGCCGAACCAGATCTGGCGTGCGGTGATGGCGCGGAGGCGGTGAGTTCCGGTCAGGCCAGGTGCCGGAGCAGTTCCGCGGCGGAACGGCGCCCGTCGGCGACGACCCCACGGAGCGAGCGGACGAAGGGGGCACCCGGCGAGACGGTGACGGGCTGCTCCCACGCGACCGCGGTCCCGATGCCCGGGTAGTCGGTCGCCCGGACGAACCACGGGTCGGGCGACGAGGACGTCAGCAGGATCGTCGCAGGCCCGGTCGAGCCCGGCGTCCCGACGAAGTCGGCCGCCCACCGGAGCCACGGCCCGCGGGTGCCGAGCACGGCGTCCTCCCCGTCGGCGTCGGCCGTGGAGACCTCGATGCCCGAGCACGGCGGGAAGCGCCAGAACCACCCGCCGTACCCGGCGCGTGGTCGACCGTTCGACCCGGGGCTGCCGAGCGTCACCGGCCGGTCCCCCACGGGTTCGAGCGACGTGGACAGGTCGAGCACCCAGCAGTCGGCAGCGACCGGTCGGGACCGCATCGTGCGGACCTCGCGGAGCTGGGCCACGCCGTCGCGATCGACCCACGTCAGGAACGTCGTGATCGAGTCGCCGTCCCACTCGAGGCTGTCCAACCGCTGCCGCCCGTGGTCGTCCTGGGCGACGTACCCGCGCCCGTGGACGTAGGTCCCGCCACCCCAGGTGTTCGTCCCGTCGACATCGGCGACGGTGAACCCCAGCCCGAGGTGCCAGTCGTGGTCGGCCGGCCGGCGGGCGGTGAGCTCGACGCCACCGAGTGTCCGGACGGGGTGCAGGAACGGCCGGGGGGACGAGGACGGCGTGGTCCCGGCGCCGTCCTGCAGCGCGAGCAGTGGACCTGCACCGGCAGTGGCCACCACGGCGTCCCGCGCGGCCGACGCCCACGGGGCGCCGGCATCGACGAAGGTCCCGTCGAGGTCCGCGGCCGCCCGGACCCAGCGCTCGACGTCCTGCACGACCGGGTGGGCGTCGTCGCCGGCGCCGACGACCTCGACGAAACGGGGCTCGATCCGTGTGGGTTCGGGTGCGGTGCGCATCGCCTCGACGACCCGCATGAACGCACCGGTCGAGTCGAGGGGCACCAGCAGCGGGACGCCGTCGGCGCGGTGGGCCAGGAGGTTCTCGAGCAGGTCGGTCCTCGTGCCTTGCGTGACCGCGCCGTCCGGCCCGACGACCTCGTCCGTCGTGTACCGGAACGAGACGGTGCCGCGGTCGCCGACGACCTCGACGACCGGTGCCACATCCGCGTCGCCCGAGGCAGCCAGGGTCAGGGCCGCGGACACCGTCGGTCGGCCGGCGTCGAGCGAAGCCGGCACGATCCGGAGTGCCGTGGTGTCGTCCGCGTCGATCGCGTTCGCCCGGTACGCGTCGACGTCGACACGCTCCACGTCCTCGACGCGCTGGACCCCGGCGATCCGGAGCGCCGTCGCCACCGCGTGCGCGAGCGGGTTCGTGACGACCCCGTCCACGACGTCGACGCCGTCGAGGGAGCGCCTGCCGGCCCACGGCGAGCGCTTCCAGTACGCCGCGCGACGCACCCAGTTCCCCATCGCCCGTACGTGATGGACCGGACCGATGTCGAACCGGTCGGCGTCGAGGTCGTCGAGCACGTGCGACCCGAGGCTCTGGAACCCCACCTGCACGACCCGACCGGTCTCGCGCTGCACGGCGAGCAGGGCCTCGTAGTCGGCCATCCGGGCGAACGGCGGCTTCTCGAGCAGGACGTCGGCACCCGCGCGGAGCGCCTCGGCAGCGACGGCCGCGTGCACGGGGATGGGCACCGCGGCGATCACGACGTCCGGCACGCCGACACCCGCGAAGGCGTCGCCGAGTGATGGGAAGAGCGGAGCGCCGACGGCATCGACATCGACCACGAGCGGGTCGACCAGCCCGATCACCCGGACCGCGCCGGCCGCCTGCAACCGCCGCAGGTTCGCCAGGTGCACCGCACCGAAGCCGCGCACCCCGACGAGCACGACCGACGCCCCGGTCATCGGTCGAAGCGCCGCACGGGGACGCACGCGTCGAACGCCGCGACCACCCGTTCGGCGACGACGTCTGCCGGTGTGTCCCAGACGTCCTGGTTGAACACCTCGACCTCGACGTCCCCGGTGTACCCGGCCGCGTCGACGGCCGCGGAGACCGGACCGAAGTCGATGTGCCCGTCGCCCATCACACCGCGGGACAGCAGCGGATCCGCGGCGATCGGCGTGACCCAGTCGCTCACCTGGTAGGACGCGATCCGGCGCTCCCTCCCGGCTCGCGCGACCGATTCCGACAGCGCAGGGTCCCACCAGACGTGGAACGTGTCGACGACGACACCGACGACGTCAGGGTCGAACGGCGCGGCGAGGTCGAGGGCCTGCGCGAGCGTCGACACGACGGCCCGGTCGGCCGCGTACATCGGGTGGAGCGGCTCGATCGCGAGCTGCACGCCCGCTGCGGCTGCCGCAGGCGCGAGTTCGGCGAGCGCGTCGGCGACCCGACCCCGCGCCCCGACCAGGTCCGTCGACCCCGACGGGAGCCCCCCGGCGACGAGCACGAGCACCGCCCGCGATCCGGGCGCTCCGGCCGCAGCCAGCACCGCCGTCTCCTCGATCGCCCGCCGGTTGTCGTCGATCGCCGCCCGCCGGACCGCGCCCTCGACGGGCGTGAAGAAGCCGCCGCGGCAGTGCGACGACACCCGGAGCCCGGAGTCGGCGAGCATCCGGGCGGCCTCGTCGAGCCCGACCTCCTGCACCGGCTCGCGCCACGTCCCGATCGCACCGATGCCGGCGGACCGCGTGGCGGCGATCGCCTCGGCGAGCGTCGCGGACTTCACCGTCGCCTGGTTGAGCGACAACCGCGCGTGCGCCGCAACACGCGGACCAACATGCGCCGACCCGGGCCCGGCCACGTCGCTCACGCGACCACCTCGCTCCTGGCCTCGACGCGCGGACCGGCACCGAGCCTCCCGGCCGTCCCGACCGGCACCCCTGCCGACGCGAGCAGGCCGTGCCAGCGCGATGCGGCGAGGTCAGGGTCCTCGAGCGCGCCACAGGCGTTCGCGAGCCGGACGGTCTCGGACAGCTGCGGCAGACTGCGCGCCGCGTGCATGCCGCCGACCATCGTGAAGGCGGGCTGGTGCCCGTTCAGCCAGGACAGGAAGGCGATCCCGGTCTTGTAGTGCCATGTCGGCGCGGCGAAGACCTGCCGGGCGAGCGCCTCCGTCGGCCCGAGGACGCTGCGGAACCCGTCCGCGTCGCCGCGGTCGAGCGCCTGCACCGCCGACGACGCGATCGGCGCGATCGCGGCGAACGCCCCGAGCAGCGCGTCGGAGTGCCGACCGGCCTGCTCGGACATCAGGTCCACGTAGTGGAAGTCGTCCCCCGTGAACATCCTGGCGGTCCCCGGGAGCCGCGACCGGAGCGCGATCTCGGCGTCCGCGTCGAGCAGGCTCATCTTGATGCCGGCGACCCGGTCGCCGGCATCCGCGATGATCCGGAGGACGGTGTTCGTGGCTTCCGGTACTGACCTGGACCCGAAGTACCCCTCGAGCACCGGGTCGAACGCCGCCCCGAGCCAGTGCAGCACCACCGGCTGCGTCGCCTCGGCGATCACCCGCTCGTACACGTGTCGGTAGTCGTCGGCCGTCTGGCCCGCGCGCGCCAGGTGCCGACTCGCCATCAGGACGGCGACCGCACCGTGCTCCTCGGCGTGCCGGAGCTGCGCGACGTACGCCTCGACGATCTCGTCGAGGGTGGCGCCGTCTGATGCGATGTCGTCCGTGTTCACGCCGACCGCGATGCGTCCGCCGACGGAGCGGGCCTCGGCGGCGCTGCGCCGGACGAGTTCGCGCATCGCGACCGGGTCGAGGCCCGCGTTGCGCTGCGCGGTGTCCATCGCGTCCGCCACGCCGAGCCCCCACGACCACAGGTGGTGCCGGAACGCGAGGGTCGCGTCCCAGTCGACGTCCGCGGCGGCACCGGGGGTGTTGTCGCCCGCGACGCGCGGGACGACGTGGGCCGCCGCGTAGACGACCCGGCTGGTGAGCGGTCCACTGGGCTTGGTCCGAGTCGGGACGTCCCGGAGCGGGACGCCGGCCGTGGTGCCGTCCGGCGCGAGGAGCGTCAGGAGCGTCATGCGGTCACCCGGGTGTCGTCGGCCTGGAGGCTCGGTGCGGTTCCGCCGTCGAGCTGCAGGTCCGGCAGGTCGATCCGTCGGCCCTCGCGGTTCGACCGCAGACCGGCTTCCGCGAGTGCCACCCCGCGCGCACCGGAGAGCAGGTCGTAGGGGTGCGGCGCGTCCTCGACGACGTGGCGCACGAACTGCTCCCACTGGACCTTGAAGCCGTTCTCGAAGACCTCGTTGTCGGGGACCTCCTGCCAGCCGGCGCGGTAGTCGTTCTCGTCGCGGATGTCGGGGTTCCAGACCGGCTTCGGCGTGGTGCTCCGGTGCTGGACCCGGCAGCCGAAGAGCCCCGCGACGGCACTGCCCTCGGTGCCGTCGACCTGGAACTCGACGAGCTCGTCGCGGTCGACGCGCACCGCCCAGCTCGAGTTGATCTGCGCGGTGATCCCGCCCGCGAGGTCGAAGATGCCGTACGCCGCGTCGTCCGCGGTGGCCCGGTACCGGTCGCCGTGCTCGTCCACGCGCTCCGGGATGTGGGTGACCGCACGGGCGGAGACGGACTCGACCCGGCCGAACAGGTCCTCCATGACGTAGTTCCAGTGCGGGAACATGTCGACGACGATGCCACCGCCGTCCTCGGCACGGTAGTTCCAGCTCGGGCGCTGTGCGGCCTGCCAGTCGCCCTCGAAGACCCAGTACCCGAACTCCCCGCGGACGCTGAGGACCCGACCGAGCGCGCCGGACGCCAGCACCCGGCGGAGCTTCCGGAGCCCCGGGAGGAAGAGCTTGTCGTGCACAACGCCGTTCTTGACCCCGGCGTCGTGGGCCGCGCGGGCGAGGTCGAGGGCGTCGTCGAGGGTCTGGGCGGTGGGCTTCTCGGTGTAGATCGCCTTGCCGGCGGCGATCGCGCGGCGGAGGGCGGGGACGCGGGCACTCGTCACGAGGAAGTCGGCGTAGACGTCCCAGCGCGGGTCCGACAACGCGGCGTCGAGGTCGGTCGTCCAGTGCTCGATGCCGTGCCGGCGCGCGATCTCGGCGAGCTTCGGTTCGGAGCGTCCGACGAGCAGCGGCTCCACCTGCACGCGGGAGCCGTCGGACAGCAGGACGCCGCCCTGCTCCCGGATGGCGAGGATCGAGCGGACGAGGTGCTGCCGGTACCCCATCCGGCCGGAGACGCCGTTCATGATGATGCCGAGTGGTGGTCGTGACACGGGGTCCTCCGGTGATCGTCGGTGATCTCGCACTGTCGTTCGGAAAGCGCTTACCGCACGCTACACGGATGCCCGCGCCGGGGGAACCCCCTCGTCAGCCGAGGCTGGTGCTCGCCCGGAGGACGACCTCTCCGGCGACCACCGCCGGCACGTCCTCACCGAGGGCCGCCCGGACGGCGAGCTCCCCGATCGTCTCGAGCGGCAGGTGCACGGTCGACAGCGCGGGGACCACGTCCGCCAGCGTGCCGACGTCGTCGAAGCCCGCGACCGCGATGTCCCGTCCCGGTTCGAGCCCGTGGTCGCGGATCGCGGCGAGCGCCCCGACCGCGCTGACGTCGTTGACCGCGAAGACGCACCCGGGACGGACCCCGGCCTCGAGCAGCTGCGTCATCGCGGCATGGCCACCGTCGCGCGTGAACACCCCGGCGACCACCCGGTGGTCCGCCAGACGGATCCCCCGTCCCGCGAGCCCGTCGACGAAGCCCGCCGCCCGCGCCCTGGCGGTGACGACGTCCGGCTCCCCGGCGAGCACCGCGAAGTCCCGGTGCCCCTCGTCGACGAGCGCCTCGGCCAGCGCAACAGCTCCCGCGCGGTTCCCGATCACGAGCGGGGTGGCGGCGACCGACGACACGTGGTCGTCGTCGTCCGAGACCAGGGCGACGACCGAGGCCCCACCGCCCCGCAGGAGCTCCACGCCCGCTCCGGCCGAGCTGCTCGTCCTGCGGCTGACGGCGAGGACGACCGCGCGCGGCCGCAGTCCCGCGACGCTCTGCAACACCGACGCCTCGCGCTCCGCGTCCCCCGCGGTGGAGGTGATCACGAGCACGAGCCCGGCCTGGTCGGCCGCGCGCATCGCCCCCGCGGCGATCTGCGCGAAGTACGGGTCCGTGATCTCACCGACGACGAGCGACACCACCGTCGTGGCCCCACGCGCGACGGCCTGCGCCTGCACGTTGGGCATGTACCGGAGCTCCCGCGCCGCCGCCTCCACCCGCTCGACGTACTCGGGACGCACGCGGCGGGTGCTGCCGTTGAGCGCTCGGGACGCCGTCGCGAGCGAGACGCCGGCCGCGCGGGCGACGTCCTCCAGGGTCGCACCGCTGCGCTCCGCCACCTCGACCCTCCGTCCCGGCCGCGCGTTCGCGGGCACGGTCACAGCATGCCAGGCGGTGCCGTCCACACCCGCCCCGGCAGGCCGTCGGCACACTTGCGGAAAGCGCTTGCCAAGCTCCGTTACAACGATTACGGTGGCGCCCAGTCATCGACACCACCATCAAAGGAGATGGGAATCGTGCAACGAAGCAACTCCACGACGGCGGGCTCCTGGTGAGTGCGCTCGGCGAACTCCGTGCACTCCGCGCACGAGACGCCCAGGGGAAACGCATCCCCGCTTCCCGGCGGGACGACAAGGCCGCGGCCGTCTTCCTCGCCCCGTGGCTGATCGGCATGGTCGGGATCACCCTCGGCCCGATCCTCGCCTCGCTCTACCTGTCCTTCACCAACTACAACCTCCTGCAGAACCCGACGTTCACCGGCCTGACCAACATCCAGCGGATGGTCGAGGACACCAACCTCGGCAGCTCGCTCGTGGTGACGCTCGTCTACACAGTGGTCTCCGTCCCGCTGCAGCTCGCGGCCGCGCTCCTCGTCGCCGTGCTGCTCGACCGCGGGATGCGGGGGCTGTCGTTCTACCGCTCGGTCCTCTACCTGCCGTCCCTGCTCGGCGGCAGTGTCGCGATCGCGGTGCTCTGGCGCCTGGTGTTCGGCGGCGACGGACTGCTCAACGCGCTCCTGGCGGTCTTCGGCATCCAGGGACAGTCCTGGATCGGGTCGCCGAACACAGCCCTCGGGACGCTGATCATCCTGCACGTCTGGACCTTCGGGGCGCCGATGGTGATCTTCCTCGCCGGGCTCCGCCAGATCCCCCGCCAGTACTACGAGGCGGCCTCCACCGACGGGGCGACGCGCTGGCGGCAGTTCCGGTCGATCACGCTGCCGCTGCTCAGCCCGATCGTGTTCTTCAACCTGGTGCTCGGGATCATCGGCGCCTTCCAGTCGTTCACGCAGGCCTACGTGATCTCGAACGGCACGGGAGGGCCGACGAACTCGACCCTCTTCATCACGCTCTACCTCTACCAGAAGGCGTTCGGCAGCCTGCAGATGGGATACGCCTCCGCGATCGCGTGGCTCCTGCTGCTCATCGTCGGTGCCGCCACCGCGCTCAACTTCTGGGCCTCGAAGTACTGGGTCTTCTACGATGACTGATCACTCGACCGCCCTGCGCCCCGCACCGACGACGCCACCGGCGGACCATCGACCCGAAGCCCGGCCGGAAGCGGTCCGCGTCGCGAAGGCCCGCGGCTCACGCGTCGGCAGCATCGCCAAGCACGCCGTCCTCATCCTGCTGAGCCTCGTGATGCTTTACCCGGTGCTCTGGATGGTGGTGAGTTCGCTCCGCCCCGACGGGCACATCTTCGACAACCCGAGCCTCGTGCTCAACACCTTCGACACCGACAACTACACGACGGGTTGGAGCGCCCTGCAACGGCCGTTCGGCGTGTACCTGGCGAACTCGGCGATCATCGTGATCGGCGCCATCATCGGCAACCTCGTGAGCTGCTCCCTCGCCGCCTACGCGTTCGCCCGGCTGAGCTTCCGGTACAAGCGGCTCGCGTTCGGCGCGATGCTCGTGACGATGATGCTGCCCATCCAGGTCCTGATCATCCCCCAGTACGTCATCTACTCGCAGCTCGGCTGGATCAACACGTTCCTGCCGCTCATCGTCCCGAAGTTCCTCGCCACGGACGGCTTCTTCGTCTTCCTGATGGTCCAGTTCATCCGCGGGATCCCGCGGGAGCTCGACGAAGCCGCGCGCATCGACGGAGCAGGGCACGCCCGGATCTTCTTCCAGGTGATCCTGCCGCTCATGAAGCCCGCGCTGGCGACGGCGGCGATCTTCACCTTCATCTGGACGTGGAACGACTTCTTCAGCCAGCTCGTGTTCGTGACCGCGCCGGACAAGTACACGGCGTCCGTCGCCCTCCGCCAGTTCATCGACCCCACAGGGCAGTCCGACTTCGGCGCCCTCTTCGCGATGAGCGTCGTGACCCTCGTCCCCGTGTTCCTCGCGTTCCTCTTCGGCCAGCGGTTCCTCCTCAGGGGCATCGCGACCACCGGCGGCAAGTGAACCGCCCCCACCCGATCGATCCACTCACCAGAGCAAGGAAGACCATGCACCTGAGATCACGCGTCATCGGCGCCGTCGCGATCGCCACCGCCTCCGTCCTCGCCGTCGGCGGCTGCGCCGTCGGCAACTCGAACGGCGGCGACGCCGAGCTGAGCAAGGACCCCGTCACCATCTCCCTGAACTGGTGGGGCGCAGGGGCCCGCGTCACCGCCACCGAACAGGCGGTGAAGGCCTTCGAGAAGGAGCACCCCAACATCACCGTGAAGACCCAGTCCACCGACTGGGGCAGCTACTGGGACAAGCTCGCCACCACCGTCGCCGGCGGCAGCGCGCCGGACGTCATGCAGTTCGACCAGATCTACGTCGCCTCCTACGCACAACGCGGCGCGATCGCCGAGCTCGGGCAGTACAGCAAGTACCTCGACACCTCGGACCTCACGAAGAACGTCCGCGACACCGGCCAGTACGACGGCAAGCTCTACGCCGTCCCGATCGGGCTGAACTCGATCGGCGTCGCCGTGAACCGGACCGTCCTCGACGAGTACGGCATCGACATGCCCTCCTCGAAGGGGTGGACGTGGGACGAGATGAACACGGTCGCGAAGGAGGTCACCGAGAAGTCCGGCGGCAAGGTCAAGGGCCTCGACCCGTTCGGCGGTGACACCCCGTCGCTGACGCTCTGGGCGCGGCAGCACGGCGGCGCGGTGTTCGACGACGAGGGCAAGGTCGTCCTGAAGCCGTCCATGCTGGCCGACTACTGGCAGTACGCACTCGACCAGATCGACGCGGGCGTCACCCCGAGCCCGTCGCAGCTCGCCGAGGGCACCAACGCCGCCCTCGACCAGTCCGACATCGCCACCGGCAAGGTCGCGATGACGTTCATCCCGTCGAACCTCAGCGCCTACCAGGCCGCAGCGCCGTCGCAGAAGCTCGACATGCTCCCGATGCCCGCCGCCGACGACGCGAAGAAGGGCTGGCAGTACCTCAAGTCCTCGATGTACTGGTCGATCTCGAGCAAGTCGAAGCACCCGGCGGAAGCGGCGGAGCTCATCGACTTCCTGACGACCAGCCCGAAGGTCGGCAAGATCTTCGGCGCCGAGCGCGGCATGCCCGCGAACCCCGCGTTCCAGAAGCAGATCACCCCGGACCTCAGCGGCTCGGACAAGATCGTCATGGACTACGTGAAGCAGGTCACCGCAGAGTCCGGTCCGCCCGCACCGATCACGCCGGTCGGCGCGCAGGACGCGGACACGCTGCTGGCCCAGATCTGGCAGAACGTCCAGTTCGGCAAGACCACGCCGAAGGCGGGGGCCGAGCAGTACGTGACGCAGCTCAAGAAGGCGATCCAGGACGCGCAGTAGTCGCGACCGCAGACGGACGGGGGGGGCCGGGGGCCCCGGGGCCCCGGCGCCCCCCCCGGCCCCCCCCCCCCCCCGGGC
>JASCOI010000117.1 GCA_029959665.1 Microbacteriaceae bacterium PS02333 | reverse complement strand
GTTCCCGGGGGAACGGCTCGCCGTCAGTGGTCGTCGATCAGCGGAAGGTGCCCGAGATCGAGTTCTCCGACTCCTCGTACGACAGCGCCGCGCGGGAGAGCAGCTGGCTGATGCCGGCGAGGGATTCCTTCAGCTGGACTGCCGACTGGTCCCACTGCTGGTAGAGGTCCTGGAACGAGCCGGACGCCGCGCCCGACCAGTCGCCGCCGACGAGGCCGTCGACGAGCGACTTGAGGTTCTGCAGCTGCGACTCGATCGACTGCGAGCCGGACTGGAGCTGGTTCGAGACGCCTGAGAGCGACTCCGAAGTGACGCGGATGTCCGCCATGGTTCCTCCAAGAAACACACGTGTGTCCTGGGGTGATCGAACGACCTACCCCCCGATTGGTCCTGTCCCTCTTCCGAGGGGCAGACGGCAGCAGCCTAACGGATGCTGCGCTCTGCAACGGAGCGTACGCCGTGCGGTGAGGATCCGTCGACCATCAATGCGGATGCATCGACGACTACCGGGTGACGAACGGGTTCCCGGTGACGCCTTCCGGCTTCGGCGGGACGACCCCGTCGACGGTGACGCCGCTCAGCATGCTCGCGTACTCGGTGAAGTCGGACGCACCGAGCGACTCCACGGCATGGATGCCACGTGCCTGCGCTTGGACGACGACCGCTGCCATGATCTTCCTCGAGTCGTCCACGGACAGAACCGAGTCGAGGTCGAGGATGTACTGCGCGAACGCCGGCCCGTTGACGTTCGTGAAGGTCTCGAATCCCTTCGCCCAGCGCTGGTCGGTGACCTGTGCCCGGAGGGCGGGGGCGTCCTCGAGCAGGAACCACAGGTGCCTGCTGGCCTTGCCGTTGCCCGTTGCCCACTGTTCAGCGGTCCCCATCATGTTCCGCTGTCCGCGCTTTTCAGCCATCCGTGCGGACTCGTCGACCGCGAAGACGGCCCGCACGCTCGTCCAGTCGATGAGTGGCACGAGCGGCGTGTGCAGACCGAGGTTCGAGACACCGAGGAGCAGGCCAGGGGAGCCTCCGGCAGGCCGCAGGAGCGAGAGCCGCCGCCGGAGGAGCACGAGGGCGAGAATCCCCCCGACGATGAAGAGCAAGGCGCCCAGGACGACCGGACCGGGCCGGCCCCAGAACAGCGCGAGCGCGAGCACCACGACGACGAGCACGATGAGCAGGACCGCATCCCGTAGGTTCTTGCGTTCGATCTTGCGGAACCGTTCGGCGTCGTAGTGCACGTCGAAACGGCCCTCCTGCGCGAAGAATCCCTGCCAGCTCTGCCGGGTGGCGTCGTCCACTGTCGTCCTCTCGTTACCAGCCGGGCTGTCCGGTACATGCGGCAGCCAGCGCGTTCAACCCGCGCTCCGGGTCCGAGAACGCTGCCCAGACACGCTCGCGGTCGCGGTGCTCGGCGCCGTCGATGATCTCGTCGAGCACGACCGGAGCGGTCGCGGCCCATCGCTGATACGCGGGGTCGTCGATGCCGTCCGTCCCACGTGCGACGATCCGCTGGATCTCCCGCGTCCGCTCGATGACCTCCACGAACCGGATCGGGTTGACTTGGCTGCCCATCACGGCCTGCATGAGGCCGATCACCGGCCCGCCCAGCATCGTGCAGCGTTCGGCGAGTGCGTCAGCCACGTCGTCGTCCCCTCGGTTCCCCGGATCGAGTGCGCGGTCCCGTCGCGCGCCGATCAGCCTAGCGCCCGCGGTCGCCGATGAAGGGGTTCTCGTCCCGCCGCTGCGGCACGGGGGGCCGCTCGGTGTCGTCGAACACCCCGGACAACCGTCCCATGTACTCGACGTAGTCTGCGGAGCCGTCGGACCAGGACGTCTGGATGCCCCGCGCCTCGGCCTGGACCGTCACCGCAGCGATCAGGCGGCCGACGTCGTCGATGGCGAGCACGGTGTCCAGGTCGAGCCAGATCGTGCCGAAGGCCGGTTCGGTCCCACCGGGCCAGGTCTCGACGATGCGTCGCCACCGACGGTCGAGGCGACCACGGAGCGCTCGACCGTCCTCGACGACGAGGACGAGGTGCTTCGCGGCCCGCCCGTTGTGCCCGGCCCACCGGGCGGCGATGCCGGGGATGCCTCGCCGTCGCCGCGACCACGCCACCGCGTGGGACTCGTCGATCGAGAACACGCCTCGGATCGAGGACCACTCCAGGTGGGCGACCGGCAGGGTGATGCCGTCGTTGCCGACCGCGTAGGTCGCAGCGGGCGCGCCGGCCTGTTGTCGCAGGAGCGCCGGCGCCTTGCGGAGCGTGAGGAGGACGAACACGGCTCCGGCGACGACCAGCGCCGACCCGAGGATGATCGACGACGTGCGCCCGACCCACAGGGCCAACGCCACCAGCACGGCTCCCACCGCGGCGGAGACCGCGACCGAGATGGTCGTGTTCCGACGGATCCGCGCGTACGCGTCGGCGTCCGAGGTCACTGTCTGCCGCCCGTCCGCGGCGAAGAACTCGACCCACTGGCGCTCGACCTCCGGAGGCATCACCGGACCCGCGCTCCCACCGACCCGAACCACAGCTCGTCCCCCGGCAGGAGCTCCACGGGCAACCCTTCCGGGCACCGGTCCTCCCGGTCCCCTCGCCGGAGCACGGTCCCGTTGCCCGACCCACGATCGACCACGCGCAACCCCGACGGCCCGAACACCACCGCCGCGTGCACCCGCGACATCGACCGGTCCGGGTCGTCCAGCGCGAACGCAGCAGCCCCCTCGGCAGCCGCGATGTCCTCCGGCCGCCGACCGACCAGCACGGTGCCCTCCCGCACCACCAGCGTCTGCCCGGTCGTGAAGACGAGCTGCGGCAGACCGGGTGCGGCGACCGGCGGGGCGGCGGCGATCCGGTCCTCCAGACGGTCCACAGGACTCGGCAACGGACGTGACGCAGCGGGTGGCGGCGGGACGGACGCCGACGGCTGCGGCGGCGCCTCGGACGTGTCGCTCACCGGGGCGGGCGTCGAGCGCCGTCCACCGGTGGCGAGCTGGCCGCACGACAGGCAGAACATGCTGTTCGGCCGGAGCTCGGCTCCGCAGTACGAGCAGCGTGCAGCCATCCGTCGTCATCCCCCGTCTCGCGCTTCCAGCGTCACAGCCTACGGGAGGCTCCGATCACCCGGCACGGACAGCCCACGCCCGTCAGGCGGCCGGGTCGGGCACCTGCACCTGCGTCCACTCGCCGCGACGGTGGATCGCGCCACCACCGGCCGGCTGGCGTCCGACCATCCACTTCGGCACCTTCTGCCCGAACAGCTGGGTCCCCTGCAGGGCGCTGGACGGCGAGAGGATCATGCCCTCCTGGGTGCGTCGGACCTCGCCGTACGGGCCGCTGAAGGTCTTCGCGGCGGCGTCCGGGTTGGTCGCGACGACGAACACGAAGCGTGCGCGGTCGCCCATCAGGGAGTTCTCGAGCGGGGTGTTCGACACCAGCTCGGCGTCGTCGATGAGGACGGTGATGAGTTCGGCCGGGTCCTCGTACCGGCCGATCGCCGGCCCGAGGTCCATGAACCCCATCGGGTCGGTGAGGAGCGGCACGTCCGCCTCCTGCGCCCAGGCCTGGAAGACGGAGGGCTTCGTCGCGACGGCGATGAGGGGCTTGCCCGCCCAGACGAGCTGGTGCGCGAGCGAGGTGAGCGCGGTGGACCGGCCGGTGCCGCGCTCGCCGACGACCTGGAACCCGCCGGCTGCCGGCCAGTCCAGGGTGATGCGGGCGAGCTCGTCGCCGCCGACGCCGGCGGTGGGGCCGTCGGCCGGGTGGCCGGTGGCGACGGGGAGGTCCTGCGCCGCGGCGAGGGAGATGCGGGACGGCAGGGCGTCGACGCGGAAGGGATCCTGCCCGGCGGCGTCCGTCCACCGCTCGGCGGCGGCGGAGACCGTGCCGCGGAGGGCTGCCGCCTGGGCCTCGGCGGAGGCGTCCTGCCCGAGGACGGCGAGCTGGGCCTCGCGGACGGTCGCGCCGAAGAACACGCGCCCGGCCGGGACGGTCTCGGGGAGCTCCCGCACCATCACCCCGGCGCCGCGGTAGTCGTTCACGTCGCGCATCGGGAGCACGTACTGGTCGCTGATGAACCCGGCGATCCGGTCGGCGGCGACGGTCTTGTCGCCGGTGACGACGACGCGGATCCCGGCTGCGGGTCCTTCGCGCAGGACCCGGGTCATCTGCTCGCGGATCGGCAGCAGGTCCTCGGGCTGCATCGAGCTCGTGGCGCGGTCCCACCCGTCCACGGCGACGACGACGTAGGGGAGCGCGTCCTCGGGGTGCGCCCGGCGCTGCTCGACGATGGTGCCGACGGCCGCGCGGGAGAGCACACTCTGGCGGCGGGCGAGCTCCTCGATCAGCCGGTCCATCAGGCGCGGGAGCCGTGCGGGTTCGAGCGGGGTGACGACGGCGCCGGTGTGCGGGGCCTGGGCGAGGGGCAGCATCCCGCCGTTGCCGTGGTCGATCACGTACAGGTGCAGGTCGTTCGGGCTCATCCGCTCGACGGCCTGCGCGAGGACGGTCCGGAGCGCGGTGGTCCGGCCGGACAGCGCCCCGCCGAGGAACATCAGGTGCGTCCCCGCCTCGAGGTCCCACGTCAGCGGGCGCTGGGTCTGCTGGCCGGGGACGTCCTCGATGCCGAGCGTGATGGTCGTCGGGGCACCCGCGCCGCCCGCGACCTGCGACAGCGGCAGGAGCGACGGCAGCGGCATCAGCCACGGCGAGGAGTTCTTCGGGATGCCGAGCGACTCGGTCGCCCGGGTGACGACGTCGACGAGTGCGCGGAGGTCCGTGTCGTCGTGGTCGACGGGCGCTGCCGCGTGCCGCCGGACGGGGAAACGCGGGGCGTAGCCGACGCCCTCCCAGTCCACGGGGGCGATCTTCGGCAGCTGCCGCTGGACCCGCTGCACGCCCTGGCGGATGCCGGCGACCCGGGCGGTCTGGAAACCGCTCGGCATGGCGCCGAGGCCGGCCCGCACGAAGCCCCGGCCGGGGGTGGCCTGGCTGATGAGCGCCGCCTCGGGGGAGCCGAGCACGTCGGTGGAGTCGGCGCGGTCGGTCACGCGGAGCGCCACGCGGAGGTTGATGTTCGACTGCATCTCCGGCGTGATCACCCCGGACGGACGCTGCGTCGCGAGGACGAGGTGCACACCGAGGGAGCGGCCGACGCGGGCGATGCGCACGAGGCCGTCGATGAAGTCCGGGTGTTCGGTCTTCAGCTCGGCGAACTCGTCGATGACGATCATCAGCCGCGCCAGGCCGTTGCGGGCGGCGGCGTCCGGGTCCTTCGACCACGCGGCGTCGACGTCCTTCACGCCGAGCTCCGGCAGGCGCAGCACCGTCTCGCGGCGCTTCAGCTCGGCGTCGAGCGAGGTCAGGGCGCGCTCGGTCTCACGGGCGTCGAGGTTCGTCACCATGCCGACGGTGTGCGGCAGGCGGGAGCAGTCCGCGAACGCCGAGGCGCCCTTGTAGTCGACGAGGACGAAGTTCAGCGCATCGGGCCGGTTCGCCATCGCGAGCGAGACCACGAGCGCCTGCAGGAACTCCGACTTGCCGGAGCCCGTCGTGCCGGCGACGAGGGCGTGCGGGCCGTCCGCGGCGATGTCGATCGCGAACTCGCCGTCCGCGCCTGCCCCGACGACGACGTGCGTCCGCCGCGGCGAGCGCTGCCACCTGGCGACGATCGGCGCCGGGTCGTCGAGGTCGACGCCGAGCAGATCCACGTAGCGGACGCTCGTCGGCAGCATGCCCTCGTCGCCGACGCCGGAGACGTGGCGGATCGAGCACAGGCTGCGGGCGATGCGCTCGACGGTGGGCACGGACAGCCCGTCGAGGAGCACGGACGCGTGGTACTCGGCGTCCGACTCCAGCCGCGCGAGCGAGCGGTCGTCGGGGTCGACGGCCACGACGGTGCGGGACTCCTCGGGCAGGCGTGCACGGTCGCTGTCGATCGCGACGACGTGCACGCCGACGAGTGCACCCTGCTCGAGCACCTGCACCATGCCCGGCAGTGTCCGGTACTCGCGGGCGCCGTCGACGACGAGCACCACGTCGGTGTCGAAGTCCCGCGCGCTGACGGTGGAACCGGCACGCGAGCGGGTCTGCACGAGCGCGGCGAGCTCGCGGATGCGCTCCCGTCGGGCGTCGTCGGTGTTGCCGATGAGCGCGAAGGCGCCGTCCTCGGCCTGCTGGGTGTGGGGGAGCCACTGGGCCCACTCCCACCTGCTGGCGTCCTCGTCCCCGCAGACCACGACGATGCGGGTGTCACGGGGCGAACGGAGGGTGGCGACCGCGGCGAGCATCGACCGGACGAGTGCGCGGGTCACGTCGCCGGGCCCCGCGATGCCGACGACCCCTGCCGACAGGTCGACGTCCACCGGAGCCGGTGCGACGCCGACGTGGTGCGGGGAGGCGTTCTTCGCCTTGCCGCCCTGGAAGTTCGCCTGCAGCGGGACCTCGGCGACGCCGACCCGCACGTGCAGGGCGTCCGCATCGCGCTTCCGTCGCTCCCACAGCCGCGCGAGGGGCCGGGTGGCGATGTCGCGGATCACCACGGGGTCGACGCTCCGGTACCAGGAGTCGAGGCGCTGTTCGCGGACGAGCTGCGCGATGCGGACCCGGGTGTCGGCGATGTCCTGCCGCCACTCCTCGAACGTCTTCACGCCCTTCTTCTTCGCCCGCGAGCGCTGGGTCAGGAACGTGCCGACGACCATCACGGGCGAGGCCGCCGCCATCATGAGCATGATCGGCCGCGCGAACACGAACGCCATCGTCACGCCGAGGATCACCGGGATCACGGCGGACAGCCAGGGCATCGGGGTCTTGTCGACGTCGTCGGGCTGGTCGCCGGGCAGCACGACGGTCGGCGGGGTCGCCGGCGGCATGATCCGGGAGCTCCGGTTGAAGCCGCGCATGCCGACCTCGTCGGGTGCCAGGTCGGCGTCGACGTAGGGCTCGATGCCGATGCGGAACACCGAGCTGCCGATCTGCACGACGTCGGCGGGGACGATGTCCGCGGTCCCCGTGACGGCCCGGCCGTTCACGACGACGCCGTCGGCTTCGTCCATCACGCTGAGCACGGCGCGCAGCGGACCGGGCATCGCGGGCGTGGGGGTGCTCTCCGGTGAACCGTGGTCGAGCGCGATGGTCGCGTGGTGCGGCCGCAGGAACGGGTCGGCGACACAGAGCTCCATGGCGCCGGAGCTGCCGATGCGCAGCGGTCCGTCGAGGGGCAGCGGCACGGTCTCGCCGGAGAACGGTCCGCCGACGACCTCGAGCCGCGGCCGCCCTGGTGGCAGTTCACTCGGTGCCCGGGCGGGGAGCGTCGACCCGTTCAGGATCCCGGCGTCGGCCAACGACGTCTCCGGAGCGGCACCAGGCGCGATCGAGGCCGGGTCGACCCCGAGCCCGGCCGCCACCTCGGCGACGCTCGTGACGTCGGTCGCGTCGACCACGAAGGTCGCGTCCTGCAGGCTGAGCCGGAGCGTCATCGGTTTCCGTTCGTGATGCGGTCGAGTGGTGCCGTGAGCGGGGTGAGGAGTCCGGTGGACCCGCCGCCTGCGGCGGTGTCGTCCTCGGAGGGCAGGGTCCGGACGACGCTGTGCGCGGTCGCTGCCCCGGTGTCGGCCTGGAGGCCCGTGGCCGGGTACCGCACGCCGCGGTCGTCGTCCGTGGCCACCGTCCCGGACGCGGTGGCGGCCGTCCGCGTGCCCTCGCGTGGCAGCACGGTCACGGTACCGGTCGCCTGGTCGCCGGAGGCGGTGCGGACGTGGAAGGAGAACTGGTCGGCGGCGCGCATCGTCCCGTCTGGGCGGTACGTGGCGGTGCCGTCGTCGGCGCAGGTGACGGTGCCCGCGACCGGCGTCCCGCACCCGTCGATCGTCACGGTGCCCTTCGTCGAGTCGGCCAGGTCGTGCAGGTCGATCGTCACGGAGCCGTCGGCCCCGAGTCGGCGCACGACGTCGTCCGTGGCGATGCCGGACTTCCCCTGGGCCACGAACACGGCCTTCACCTTCGCGGTGCCGGAGTGCCCCTGGTCGTCGGTCGCACGGAGCCGCACGGTCGCGGTGCCCGTCCGGTCCTCGGGGCCGCGGACCAGCAGGCCGGTGCTCGTCACCGTGGCGACGAACCCGGCGGGCTTCGTGGAGACGACGGTCATCCGGGGCCCTGCCGCGCAGCCGTCGCAGCGGACGCCGAGGTCCGACCACGGGATCGACGCGGTCGTCCCCGCGGCGAAGGGGTAGTCGTAGGTCTGCCCGTCGACGGTCGGGGCGGTCGGCGGTGCCAGCGACACGAGGTACGTGACGTCGAGGTCGAACGACGCGGAACGCAGCGGCACGGTCATGAGCACCGTCCCGAAGTCCGTCCGGTATCCCTTCGACGTGAGCGACAGCGAGTCGCCCGAGCACTCCATCGCGACACCCGTCGGCACGTTCACGCGCCCGCAGTCGGCGACCGACCACCCGTCGCCGAGCGCCACGTCCGCCTTGCCGGTGTACGGGACGGCGACCCGCACGGGGTCCGACGCCGCGGCTGCACCGGAATCCGCTGTGGCGACCGCCGCTGTGCCGACCCGCGCTGTGCCGACCGTCTGCGTGCCGTTCGCCGCCCGCGCGGCCGGAGCCGGGCCTCCCGTCAGTGCGACGACGCCGACCGCAGCGAGCGCGACGGACGCGAGCACGGCACCCAGCCGCCCTCGTCCCGCCGTCGTCGCACGCCCCCGGAGCACGACCTCATGATAGGCGGCGCGTACCTCCCCGACAGGTGCCGCCCAGACGGGGGCTTCCGGGGACCTCCGCGCGACCGCTTGGATCGGAGGGTCCGAACGGGTGCGCACCGGCTCCCGAGGCGAGACGGCCGGGGGTACCGGCGCCAGGAGGAGACACCACCGATGGAGCCAGCACCGATGGAGCCCGCACTGCCGGACGGGGCCGTTGACCGCGTGCCCGTCATGTCCGACGACACGGGAGCGATGCCGCGCTTCGGGTGGACCCGGGTCGCCATGGCGCTCCGGCCGATGTGGGACGCGCAGGACGACGTGCTGCGGGTCGAGATCGCCGGACACGAGCCGCTGCTCATCGACGTCACCGCGAACGCCTACTGGTGGTCCACCGACCTCGCCGACATGCCGATCGAGCCGCTCGAGCTCCGGGTCGGCCGCGAGTCCCGCGAAGCGGACTCCGCCGTCACGACGACGCCGGGGAACGAGCTCCAGTCGCTCCTCTGGCACATCGGCCTCAACTCCTTCCCCGGCGAACTCGCCTGGTGGTTGCAGCGCGACGACACCTACCGGCTGCAGCGCTGGCCGAACTTCACCACGCTCGCGCACACCCCCGACCACGTGCGGATGACGTCCATGCTCGGGTACGCGTCGCTCACGATCGACGAGCTCGCCGAGCAGGCGAACGTCGCACCCGCGGAGGCCCGTCGCGTGGTCAACGCCTTCAGCCTGATGCGGATCCTCCGGTCGACGGCACCCGACGTCGCGATGGCCCGTCCGGCGTTCGACCGGCCGGTCGTCACCGCCACGACCACCGCCGCCCCCGCCCGCGGTGGTCTGTTCCGCCGCCTGCTCGACCGGTTGGCACGCTGATGGCCGAGCACGTCATCCTGTTCGCCGGCCCGATGGGCGCCGGCAAGACCACCGCGATCGAAGCGCTCAGCGAGGTCCCCGTCGTCCGGACCGAGGCGGCGAACACCGACCGCGCGACCGCCGACAAGGACACCACCACCGTCGCCCTCGACTACGGCGAGATCACCGTCGGCGACGTCGACAAGGTCCGGCTGTACGGCATCCCGGGGCAGCGCCGGTTCGACTTCATGTGGCAGATCCTGAAGGACCGCGCGCGAGGGCTCGTCGTGCTCGTGAACGCCGACGCACCCGACCCCGTCGCGAGCATGCTCGAGTTCATCGAGGAGTTCCGCGACCTGCACGACCGCGGCGGTGTCGTGGTCGGGGTGACCCGTGCGGACGTCGTCGGCGGGACCTCCACCGACGCGTTCTCCGACGCCCTGTACGAGGCGCACCCCGAGATGCTCGTGCCCGTCTTCACCGTCGACCCCCGCGAGCCGGAGCAGATGACCACGGTCCTGCTGACGCTCGTCGCCAACATCGAGATGCGCGCGGCCATGGCGCCAGCGGCTCCCGCTGTCGCTCCCGCTGCCGCTCCCGCGCAGGAAGTGCACTGATGTCACTCGCCCCCCACCAGGACCCCGTCGTCATCGACCTCGGTCGCGTCGAGCTCACCGCGATGCGCGACATGACCACGTCGCTGATCACCGCGTCGCTCCTCAGCGACGACGGCTTCGAGATCGTCCGGCTGTCCGACAGCGCGTCCGCCCCGACCGACGGCGCCCGGTTCGCCAGCATGGCGAGCTCCATCCAGGCGCTCAGCGAGGCCGTCGCCCGCGAGCTCACGATGGGCGCCAGCGAGTACGTCATCATCGCCGCCGAGCGCGGACACGTCGTGCAGATGCGCATCCCGGGGCAGACGATCGTGCTCGCCGCCCTGTTCGACACCGACGAGATGCTCGGCAAGGCCCTGACCGTGTCCCGTCGCTGCGCCAGCCGCATCGCCGAGGCGCTCGCGGTCCCCGCTCCCGTCCCCGTCGGCTCCTGATCCGAGCCCGGCACCGAAGCTCCTCGCCACCGCGGCGGGGCCCGGCGCGTCCCTGCGCGTCGGTACCGAACGACAAGGAAACCCGAATGGCCACCATCACCGACTCCCTCAACGAACTCGTCTCCGTCGACGGCGCCATGGCCGCGGCCGTGGTCGACAGCGGCTCCGGCATGCTGCTCGGCGGCGCCGGCAGCGGCATCGACCTGGAGCTCGCCGCCGCGGGCAACACCGAGGTCGTCCGCGCGAAGCTCAAGACCGCGAAGTCCCTCGGTCTCGCCGACTCGATCGACGACATCCTCATCACGCTGTCGTCGCAGTTCCACATCATCCGCCCGCTGGCGAGCCACCCCGAGGTCTTCATCTACTTCGTGCTCGACCGCGCCAAGGCGAACCTCGCGCTGGCCCGCATGAAGGCCAAGGACATCGAGGGTTCGCTCACCTTCTGATCCGTCCCGACGGGCCCCCCGGGGGGGCGGGGGGCGGGGGGGGGCGGTTGGGTTCCCGGCGCTGCCGCCC
>JASCOI010000116.1 GCA_029959665.1 Microbacteriaceae bacterium PS02333 | reverse complement strand
GGCTCGGTGCCAGCTGGCACCGAGCCTCCCGTCGGTCTAGCGGCCGGCTGCCAAGCATGTTAGTTTGTTAGGACAAAGTCCCGAACTGCAGGAGGCGTCATGCCGCTCGTCCGTATCGACCTCGCCACCGGGCGCAGCCCGGAAGCCGTCCGCGCCATCGCCGATGCGATCCACACGGCCATCGTCGACGTGTACGGGATCCCACCGCGCGATCGCTTCCAGATCGTCACGGAACACCCCGCCGGTCAGATCATCGCCGAGGACGCGGGACTCGGCTTCGAGCGCACCGGTGGTGTCGTGATGATCCAGGTCTTCACGCAGCGCGGCCGCACGGACGAAGCGAAGACGACGCTGTACACGGCGATCCACGACGCGCTCGCGGGCGTCGGCGTCGCATCAGAGGACGTCTTCATCGGCTACGTCGAGAACGGCCCGCAGGACTGGTCGTTCGGGTTCGGTCGCGCGCAGTACGTCACCGGCGAGCTCGGCGTCCCGTCCGCGGTGTGAGGCCTACTTGTCGACGAGCGTGACCTCGAACGAGTAACGGTCGGGGCGGTAGCAGTGCACACCGTACTCGACCGCGCGGCCGGAGGCGTCGTAGGCGGTCCGGCTCATCGTGAGCACGGGGTCGCCGTCCTCGATCTCGAGGAGGTTCGCCTCTTCGTCGGTCACCGCACGGGCACCGATCCGCTGCTTCGCCACACGCATCGTCACGCCCCGGCCGCGGAGCAGCTGGTACAGGCCGTGCTCCTGCAGGTCGGCGTCGGTGATCTCGAGGAACTCCGGCGGCAGGTAGTTCTCGAGGATGGCCATCGGCACGTCCTCGGCGAATCGGACGCGGCGGATGTGGGCCACGGTCGTCCCCGGGGCGACACCGAGTGCCTCGGCGACGACCTCCGATGCGGGAACGTCGTTCCGTTCGAGGAGCTTCGTCGCGGGAGCCTGTGACCCCTGCGCGAGGTCGTCGTACAGACTCGTCAGCTCGACCTTGCGCGTGACCGGGCCGTGCACGACCTGCGTCCCGATGCCGCGACGGCGGACCAGGAGTCCCTTGTCGACGAGATCCTGGATCGCCCGGCGGATCGTCGGGCGCGACAGCCCGAGCCGCTCGCCGAGCGCGATCTCGTTCTCGAGCCGGGCGCCCGGCGGCATCGCACCGGAGCGGATCGACTCCTCGATGCGGGAGGCCACCTGGAAGTAGAGGGGCATCGGACCCGACCGGTCCAGGTCCATGAACAGGTCGGACGGCAGCTGGCCTTCGTTGGTCATCGCGGTCCTTCGGGGGAGTACGGGTCCGGCGACTGTGCCGGGGGAATGTCGTGACAATACCACCGGGCTCGCGGCCCACCGGGCGACGGGGTCAGTCGGCGAAGATCATCGGGCGGTGGGACAGGCGCGGCTGGTTCGCGGCCTTCGGCTTCTCCGCGCGGATCCGGACCGGGTTGATCGACACTCGGGTCGCGGCTCCGAGTGCTTCGACGGTGTCGACGTCGTGCCGGCCGGCGGCGTGGACGACGATCGCCGCACAGGCCTCGGCGTCGGCAGCGGCGTCGTGGTGCTGGAAGCCCTCGAAGCCGGCGGCCATCGCGGCGACGGGCAGACGGTACGAGTCGAGCGTGTACGTCTTACGGGCGACCTGCAGGGAACACATCGAGTGGTGCTCCGACAGCGCGATGCCCGTTGCCGAGCAGCCGCCGGCGATGACACCCATGTCGAAGCGGGCGTTGTGCGCCACGAGCACGTCACCCTCGGCGAAGGCGACGAGGTCCGGGTACTGCTGTTCCCACGTCTTGGCGCGGACGACGTCCTCGGCGACGATGCCGTGGATGCGGGTGTTCCACTCGAGGAAGTCGTCGTGCCCCATCGGCGGGCGGATGAACCACGACGCCCGCTCCACGACCTTGCCGGCCCGGACCTTGACGAGCCCGACGGAACACGCGCTGGCGGGCGAGCTGTTCGCGGTCTCGAAGTCGATCGCGGTGAAGTTCAACGGCACGCGTCCGATCGTCGCACGGAGCGCCGACATCCCCGGAAGCCGGGTCGGCGTTGCGCGGGCGCGGTCGGTTCAGCGTCGGCGGGTTCGGCGAGTGCCCCGACGACGCCGAGCGGTCGTCCGCCAGGTCGCCGCCTGTCGGGCACGCTCTGCCGCCCAGTACGGGTCGAGGAGGGTGCCGACCAGTTCGAACGCGACCGCGACGGCATCGAGTCGCCAGCGTGGAGGGAGGCTCTCGACGTGGGCGGTGAACCCGGCGGCGAAGTCCGACGTGACGGTGGGGAAGCCGACCTCGGACGGCGGCGACACCATCCGGAACGCGTCCTCGGCGTCGTGGTCGATCGACTCGTCGTCCGGGTCGTACTCGACGAGGACGTCCGCCTCGAGCTGCCCGAGGACGTCGTGGAGCGCCTCGAGCTCGCGGGGCGGGGTCGCCTGGAGCGCCTCGAGCGTCTCCGGCGTGAAGTAGAGCCGTTGGGCTCGTCGATCGTGCCCCATCGAGTGCACACCGAGTCGATCGCGTTCGAACCACATGCAGGCCAGGCTGCCACGTACGGTGAGGTGATGGTGACAGTGCTGATCCTCGCCGGTGCCGGGTACGGGCAACAGGCGCCGCTGCTCTGGTGGTCGCGGCAGATCGCGCTCGAGGCCGGCTGCGAGGTGATCGCGCCGAACTGGATCGTCGACGACGCGGCGGGGGAGACGCCCGTCCCGTTCGTGGAGGAAGCGATCGCGACAGTGCTCGGAGACCGACTGCCCGATCTGGTCGTCGCGAAGTCGTTCGGCTGCTTCGCCCTGCCGTGGGCGGTCCGGAACGGGGTCCGCGGCGTGTGGCTGACACCGGTGCTCACGCACGACGACGTCGCGGCGGCGCTCGCCGCCGCTCCCGACGGGAACGTCGCGATCGGCGGGTCGGACGACCCCATGTGGCGGCCCGAGCGTGTGCCGGGGACGGCTGCGAGCCTCCAGACCGTTGCCGGAGTCGACCACTCGCTCCACGTGACCGGCGACTGGCGGCGCTCGCAGCGGCTGCAGGCCGACGTCTTCGAGACCGTCGCGGCGGCCGTCCAGTCCCTCGGCCGTTAGGCTCTACTCCCGTGGCTCTCACCATCGGAATCGTCGGTCTCCCGAACGTCGGCAAGTCGACGCTCTTCAACGCGCTGACCAAGAACCAGGTCCTGGCCGCGAACTACCCCTTCGCGACCATCGAACCGAACGTCGGCGTGGTGAACCTGCCCGACTCGCGGCTGGACGAGCTCGCCGGGCTGTTCAACTCGGAGAAGACCGTGCCCGCGCCGGTGTCGTTCGTCGACATCGCCGGCATCGTCAAGGGCGCCAGCGAGGGTGAGGGGCTCGGCAACAAGTTCCTCGCGAACATCCGCGAAGCCGACGCCATCGCGCAGGTCGTCCGCGGGTTCACCGACGACGACGTCGTGCACGTCGCGAACAAGGTCTCCCCGAAGGACGACCTTGAGGTGATCAACACCGAGCTGATCCTCGCGGACATGGAGACCATCGACAAGGCGCTCCCGCGGTACGAGAAGATGCTCAAGCTGAAGCAGGCCGAGCCGATCGTCCTCGAGACGGCGAAGGAGGCTCGGGCGGCGCTCGAGCAGGGCACGCTCCTCTCCGCCACGTCGATCGACCTCGCGCCGATCGCGGAACTCGGGCTGCTCAGCGCGAAGCCGTTCATCTTCGTCTTCAACGTGGACGAGGCGATCCTCACCGACGAGGCCCGCAAGGCCGAGCTCGCCGCACTCGTCGCTCCCGCGCAGGCAGTGTTCCTCGACGCGCAGGTCGAGTCGGAACTCATCGAGCTCGACCCCGATGACGCCCGCGAGCTGCTGGAGTCCACCGGGCAGACCGAATCCGGGCTCGACCAGCTCGCCCGTATCGGGTTCGACACGCTCGGGCTGCAGACCTACCTCACGGCCGGGCCGAAGGAAGCGCGTGCGTGGACGATCGGCAAGGGGTGGAAGGCTCCCCAGGCTGCCGGGGTCATCCACACCGACTTCGAGAAGGGCTTCATCAAGGCGGAGGTCATCTCGTTCGCCGACCTGATGGAGGCGGGCTCGATCGCCGAGGCGCGTGCGCACGGCAAGGCCCGGATCGAGGGCAAGGACTACGTGATGCAGGACGGCGACGTGGTGGAGTTCCGGTTCAACAACTGACCCGCGCTAACGTGTCGGGGTGATCCGGCACGAGCACTTCGGCGTCTACGGGGCGTGGCTGCAGGACGGCCTGCTCGTGACCGTCGAGAAGTCCCGCGGTCCCTACACCGGATCGCTCGACCTGCCGGGCGGGGCGCCGGAGCCCGGTGAGACCGAGATCGAGACCCTCCGACGCGAGCTCGACGAAGAGTGTGGCGTGACGCTCGCCGGGGCAACCGGGTGGGAGCCGTTCGAGTTCCACCTCGACCGTGCGAGCGACGGAGCTCCGATCGACTTCGTCCACCGGGGCCGGATCGCGCTGGTACACGTCGACGAACACGTCCGCGAGGTGGTCGACGTCGAGGACGTCGCTCGGGTGGTGTTGGTGCCACCGGACTCGGCCGTGCCACTGACCCCGGCTGCGCGACGCGCCTGGGCGATGCTCGGACGTCCAGTCGGCGGTACGGTTCCTGCATGACCTACACGGTCGACTTCGTCGATGTCTCCACCACCGGGCTCGAGTCGTCCCCGGTCGCAGAAGCACTCGCCGGGCTGCGCGCGAACGAGGCTCGGTACTACAAGAACAAGTACGACCACGTGTTCGTCACGAGCACGCCGGACGAAGCCCCCGAGGTGCTGGACCTCGTCACGCGGGTGCTGCACGACGAGCGGGGCATCGTGATCGCGTCGCCCCCGCTCGAGGTCAGCGGGTTCGAGGTCGGCGGGCTCCGGATGGCGTACGTGTTCTACGAGTCCGGGCTGGCGATCAACGTGATGTACGCGATCGAGGACGGCGGGAAGCGCGCGGTCGGGTTCAAGCTGTCGATGGGCATGGACGTGCCCGAGGAGCTGTCCGCGTTCAAGTTCGCCCGTCAGCGCTCGAAGCTGGCCGGGGAGATCCGCGGCTCGTACTTCGTCATCAAGGGCGAGTACGCCTGAATCCTGCGGGAGCGGTGGACCGAGGAGGTCTCAGGGGCCGGGGCGCGCTCCGTACCGACGGGAGTACGTTTCGACGAACCGGCCGACGTGCACGAACCCCCAGCGACCGATGATCGCCGCGAGGGGCTCGTCCGTCGTGGACTGGAGTTCCGCATGGACACCCTCGAGCCGGAGTCGGTGAACGTACTGCATCGGTGAGATCCCGAACCGCGTCCGGAACCCCCGTTGCGACTCGCCAGGGCTGACACCCGCAGCACGCGCGATCGTCTCCGTCGTCAGGGGCTCTGCGACGTGCGTCGAGATGTAGGCGACCGCGGCGACCACACTGTCGGACATCGCGGCGTCGTCCGCCGACCGGTCGTTCGGGGTACCCGATGGCGGAGAGTCGGAAGCGGAACGCTGCGCGGTCATGATCGTCTCCTGTCATCGGAATGGCGTGTTCCGGCGACCAGGGACTGGGGCAGCTCGAACGCAACGCTAGGCGTGCAGGACCCGCGCTCGCAAGACCCGCGCGCGCAAGACCCGTCAGTCGACAGCGGGCGCGCGTCAGCCCCGCAGGGTCAGGACCTCCGCGCCGTCCTCGGTGATCGCGATGGTGTGCTCGCTGTGCGCGGTGCGTGCTCCCGTCGCACTGCGGAGCGTCCAGCCGTCCGGGTCGGTGACGAGCACGTCGGTGTCCGCCATCACCCACGGCTCGAGCGCCAGCAGGAGTCCCGGCCGGAGCACGTAGCCGCGGCCCGGCCGTCCGTCGTTGGAGATGTGCGGGTCCTGGTGCATCGTCGACCCGACTCCGTGCCCGCCGAACTCCATGTTGATCGGGTAGCCGGCCTCGTGCAGGACCGTGCCGATCGCGTGGGACAGGTCGCCGATGCGGGCTCCCGGGGCGGCAGCGGCGATGCCGGCGGCGAGGGCTCGCTCGGTCGTGTCGATCATCGCGAGGTCCTCGGGTCGGGCCGCTGACCCGACGACGAAGCTCACGGCGGAGTCCGCGACGACGCCGTCGAGCGAGACCGCGAGGTCGAGCGTCAGCAGGTCACCGTCGCGGAGGGCGTAGTCGTGCGGGAGTCCGTGCAACACGGCGTCGTTGACGGCGGTGCAGATGTAGTGGCCGAACGGGCCGCGGCCGAACGATGGCGCGTAGTCGACGTAGCTCGACACCGCTCCGGCGTCGAGGATCATCGCCTCGGCCCACCGGTCGATGTCGAGCAGGTTCGTCCCGACCCGCACGCGCCCCTGCAGCGTGTGCAGGATCCGTCCGACGAGCGCGCCGACGGCGCGTGCTCGGGGGATTTCGGTCGGGGTGAGGATCTCGATCATGCGATAACTATACCGGTACTAGTATGGGCACCATGGTCAGGCTCCCGCTCACCCCCGCAGACGTCGAACGTGGTCAGCGCCTCGGAGCGCTGCTCCGTCGAGCGCGCGGTGACCGGTCGATGCTCCAGACGGCCCTCGACGCCGGGGTGTCCCCGGAGACGCTGCGGAAGATCGAGACCGGGCGGGTGGCGACACCGGCGTTCCCGACGATCGCCGCCATCGCGGACGTCCTCGGGCTGTCGCTCGACGAGGTCTGGGCGGAGATCACCGCCGCCGAGCGCCGGCTCGCGTCCTGACGCTCTTCCCGCGCCCTGAATACGACATGTTTGGCGGCTCGTCCTGTCGTGGTCGACGCTTGTGTCCGACAGCGGCGGAGGGCAGAGGAGTGGGCTATGACACTGGAGCAGATGATCCGGAGTGCGACGCACGGGGTGTACGTCGGACTGACCGGCGATCTGACACGGGCGAGAGCGATGCGGGCGGCGCTCGAGGGAGCGCAGCGTTCCATGAGCGGCGAGCGATCGGCGGATGCGATGACGACATGGATCGGAGCGAGCGCCAACGGCCGCCCGGGTTCGTCGTCGGAGTAGCGCGGACGGAACGATTCGAAGGGCCACTTGCGTCGCCGAGGACCCTTGCGGAGTACGACGCGGTCGTGCCGGGAAGCGCAGCCAGGATGGTTGCGTGTCACGAGCGGAACGCGATCGTCACCGCTGACGCGATCGAGCGCTTGAGCCGGGCGGAGGTGACGGTCGCCAAGGTCGGGACGGTGGCGGCGCACCTCGCGACGCTCACAGCGCTCGTCGGCGCGATCGCGCTCGTGCTCCACGGGCGAGAAGCCGGCGCTGTTCTCGCTGCGGTTCCGGCGGTGCTGGGCGCGTCTGCCCAGGTCGTCACTGCTGTACGACGGCGGTGATGTGCGCCCAGTTCATCCACCGAACGCATCCATCGGGCGGTTGTGGACCAACGAGTGCCTACCGTGCACTGCGGAGGTGGAACGTGAAGTACATCAACTACGACGGCAGCATCGTCATGACGGGTGATCGCATCGCCGAAGCGCTCGCCGACTACGCGGCGGTTCTCGGCGCCAACGGGCGTACGGACTCGGTCCACGTCCCGACCGTCGCCGAGGACGGTTCGATCGAGACGACGACGGTCCTGGTGGGGCCGGCGAGCGAGCTGGTGCTGACGGCGGCACCGGACGACGAACTCGAGTACGAGGACCCCGGCTTCATTCGTCGCCTCCGCGATGCGGCGACGCACGCGGGCCCGGACAGCCCGCTGAACGCCGACGGACGCACGCCGTTCGCGGGAGCCGACGACCCGGAACCCTTCCCGGACGCCTGAGGCGCCCCGGGAACGACGAAACGCCGCCGGATCCGGCGGCGTTTCGTGTGTTCGGGGGCGTCTCGACTGGCGACCCAGGCGAGCCGGGCAAACGGGGCGAGCTCCCGGACGGGAGGCCCGGCTCAGGCTGCGAGCGCGAGCTCCGACCGGCGGACGGTCGCCGCCTGCAGGATGGTGCGGCTCGACTCGCCGAGCCAGGACCGCCCGGGGACGGTCCAGCCGGCTTCGCCGTCGACCTCGACACGGGTGCCGGGGGTGACGAACAGGTCGAGCACGTCGACGGGCACGCGCACGACGTACTCGCGCTGGGTGCCGTTGTCGCGCACGGGGAACTCCGCGATGCGGTCGGGGGAGACGACGGGAGCCGCGGTCGCGGTCCCGATGATGGTGATTCGTTCGTTGCTGGTCATGGTGCTGTCTTTCTCGTCTTCTGGCGAGCCCACGGTGCGGTCCGACGGACGACTGAGTCGCATCGGTCGCGTGTGGTGGGCACGCGCACGTCGGCATTCGACGTGCTGTTCGGCCTGGCCTCGATCGGAAGGATCCGGATCGGACGTTCGGGCGAACGGTGGCCTCGGGGGAATGCGACTCGGGTGAGTCGGCTTCGAGACAGTTCGGTGTGCGCGAGTCAGATGGGTTCGCTGCAGTGCACCAGAGAAGAACAATACACGAGCTCCCCCCGAATGTCCACCGGTCAAGCGTGTAACGCAGTGGAAACCGATCGGGTCGGTCCGCGAAACACCGCGTCGTTACGGTTCGAGAACTGAGCCCCTGCTCAGCATTCACCCGGACGAAGGACCTGCACGGATGCAGCACCGAACACGCCAGCGCCCCCGCGCGGCGATCACCACCGCGACGGCGGTCATGACGGGAGCCCTCGGGCTCGTCGTCCTGACGGCCGGCCCGGCACAGGCGGCCCCCACAGCGACCACAGCGACCATCGACGCCCCGGCGACCGTCACGGTCGGCGACGACTTCGACGTCGACGTGACGATCCCCGCGACGGCGGACGTCTTCGCGTACGAGATCACCCTCGACGCCGACGAGGCAACCGTCGCCTACCAGGACGGCAGTGTGACCGGTCCGGACGGCGGCTTCGACAGCGTCACGCGGGACGGCGACGAGCTCACCATCGTGCACACCCGACTCGGCACGTCGCCCGCGATCGGCGGCGACCTCGCGAGTTCGATCGGGCTGACCGCGACGAGCGTCGGCACGGTCGACCTCGCGGTCACGAGCATCACGCTCCTCGACGAGGACGGTGCAGCAACCACGCTCGACGCCCCCGCGGCGACGGACATCACGATCGAGGCGGCAGCGACCACCGCGCCGACCGATCCGGCAACGCCAGGGACCCCCGGAGGCGACCCGACGAACGGAGCCGGGGCGGGCGGTGGAACCGGCACCGGCGGCACCGTGACGGACGCGGACGCCGTGAGCGGTGCCTCCCGTCCGGCCGCAGGCCAACTGGCCTGGACCGGTGCCGAGGTCGCACCGTGGATCGCTGCAAGTCTCGCCCTGCTGCTGGCCGGCGGTGGCGTCCTCGTCGCCCGCACCCGCGCCCGCCGGAACGGAGTCACCCGATGACCACCCAGCGCACCACACGCACCACCAAGCGAGCCGCCGCCGGCGCTGCCCTCGTCGCCCTCGTCGGCACAGCCCTCGCCGCGACGCCCGCGCTGACGGCACACGCTGCCGACCCCACGGTCGACGCGAGCCCCGCGGCCATGCTCGCGCCGTACTACACGTCCCTCGACCTGACCGGCGACGACCAGGTCACGACCGAGGACCTGACCGTCCTGACGAAGAACCTCGGAACGACGAGCACGGACACGAACTGGTCCGACGTCGCGAAGGCGGACACCGACGGCGACGGCACCATCACGGTCGCCGACGTCGCCGCCCTGTCCCAGCGGATGATCTACGACGATGGCCCGTTCCAGCTCGTCGAGGCCTCGACCCTCGACATGCAGGCCGCGATGAACGCCGGTGTGACGACCTCGGTCGCGATCACGCAGGCCTACCTCGATCGCATCGCCGCCTACGACCGCACCACCGTGCAGGCCGGCGGGCGTCCGCTCAACTCGATCGTCACCACGAACAAGGAAGCGCTGGCGGCGGCGAAGACCGCGGACGCCGAGCGGGCCGAGCACGGGATGACGAGCATGCTCCTCGGCGTGCCGATCGCGCTGAAGGACAACTACGACACGAAGGACATGCCGACCACCGGTGGCTGCGGCTGCTGGGACGACAACCAGACCGACACGGACGCCGCGATGGTCACGGGCCTCCGCGGCGCCGGTGCCGTGATCCTGGCGAAGGCGAGCCTCGACGAGTTCGCGTACGGCTTCGTGTCCGAGTTCTCCTCGAACCAGCCGGCCGGGTCCTCGCTCCTCGTCGCGAGCCCCTACGTCACGACGCAGACAGCAGGCGGGTCCAGTGGTGGAACCGGAGCCGCGATCGCCGCGAACCTGGCGGGCATCGGCTTCGGCACCGACACCGGTGGGTCGATCCGCATCCCGTCCTCGTACAACCAGCTCGTCGGCATCCGCCCGACGGTGGGGCTGACGAGCCGCGACGGCATCATCCCGCTCGCGCTGTCGCAGGACACCGGGGGGCCCATCGCCCGCTCGGTGACCGACGCCGCGGTGGCACTCGACGCCGTGACCGGGGTCGACGCAGCCGACCCGGTGACGAGCGGGCAGCAGGGCAAGGTCCCGACGTCGTACACCGCCGCGCTCGACCCGGAGGCGCTCAAGGGCGCGCGGATCGGCTACGTCACGTCGATGGTGGGCACGAACGCCACGACGCTGCGTCTGTTCAACGAGTCCGTCGCGAAGCTCACCGCCGCCGGCGCCACCGTCGTCCCGATCAGCAGCACCGCGGACTTCGCGAAGGTGCTGAACGAGGGCAGCGGGTCGACGAACGAGTTCAAGCACGACCTCGACGAGTACGTCCGGAAGCACCTCGACCCGGACGTCACCGCCCGGAGCATCTCGGGCATCCTCGCGTCCGGCGAGTACGTGCCGAGCCGGAAGTCCACGTACGAGGCACGTGACAAGATCACGGACGCCCAGTACCAGGCGTGGGCCGGTCCGACCGGGACGCACACGACGCAGCTCGCCACCGGCAAGCAGGTCGTCACGTCGATGATGGACGCGCAGGACCTCGACGCGCTCGTCTACCCGTCGGGCACGCCGTACGGCACGCAGTCGACGAACATGCGGCTCAGCCCGAACACCGGCATGCCGGCCGTGACCGTCCCGATGGGGCAGGCCACGGCGGCCGACAACACGGTCACCGGTGGCGGCGTGAACCTGGAGTTCCTCGGCCGCTCGTACGACGAGAGCACCGTGATCGGCCTCGGCTACGCCTTCGAGCAGGCGACGCACGCGCGCACCTCGCCGGCGGCCTACGGCCCGCTCGGGTAGTCGGTCGGCTCCGTGACGGACGGGAGGCTCGGTGCACGTCGTGCGCCGAGCC
>JASCOI010000115.1 GCA_029959665.1 Microbacteriaceae bacterium PS02333 | reverse complement strand
TCTGTTGTGTATAAGAGACAGCGGCGGCACCGTTGACGACGCCCCGGGCGGAGCGGCGGGGGCCTTCGTCGTCGTCGTGGAGCAGGACTCGTCGGTCAGACGGGCGCCGACAGCCCGAGCAGGGTCCTGATGTCCCGGTCGTCCTGTCGCATCTGGGCAGCGAGCTCGTCCATTGACGAGAACTTCACCATCCCGCGCACGTAGGACACGAACAGCACCGAGATGGTGTCCCCGTAGAGGTCGATGTCGACGTCCAGCAGGTGCGCCTCGATCTGCTTCGCCGGCACGCCCTCGAAGGTCGGGTTGTTCCCCACCGACACCGCGGCCGGGTACACCGTGCCGTCGTGCAGCACCCGGGCGGCGTACACACCGTCCGCCGGGACGAACCCCTCGCACGACGGGTCGAGGTTCGCCGTGGGGTACCCCATCGCGCGACCCCGCTGGTTGCCGTGCACCACCACGCTGCGGACCGCGTGCTCACGGCCGAGGAGCCTGGCCGCCTCGGCGACACGACCCTCGCCGAGGAGCTCGCGGATCCACGTCGACGAGACGCGACGTTCCCCGTCGGGGCGGACGTCGTCCACCAGGTCCACGTCGTCGATGAGCTCGACGGCGAACCCATGCTGCGCACCGAGGACCCGCAGGAGTGCGACGTCGCCTGCGCCCTTCGCACCGAAGCGGAAGTCGCTCCCGACGAAGACGAGCTCGGCGTGCAGGGTCTCGACGAGGATCCGGGACACGAAGGTCTCCGGTGTCCACGACTGCAGTTCCGCGTCGAACCGCAGCAGCAGCGTGGCATCGACACCGACGTCGTCGAGCAGCTCGCGGCGCTGCGCGATGCTCGTGAGCGCCGGCGGCACCTTGGCGGGGTCGATGATGCTCAGCGGGTGCCGGTCGAACGTCACGACGGTGGACACCAGGCCGTGCTGCCGAGCGGCCCGCTCGAGGTGGGCGATCACGGCACGGTGGCCGACGTGCACGCCGTCGAACTTGCCGATCGTGACGGCACTCGGCCCGAATCCCTCTGCGACGTCGTCGACGTCCTCGTAGTACTGCATGCTGCTCCCCCGCCTACTCGCCGGCCGTCACGGCGGGCTCGGCAACGGGGCGTCCGGCGGTGCGGTGGTGCTTGCGGAGCCACCACAGCCCGGCGATCGGCAGGACGAGCGGCGCGAAGGCGTACCCCATGCCGTAGTACGACCAGATGGTGTCGTCCGGGAAGAGCTGACGGTCGAACAGCGACAGCGTGCCGATCACCAGGACACCGGTCATCTCGAACACGATGGTGACGCACGCCACCCGGTACCAGAACCGACCGGGGACGATCAGGGCGATCATCGCGACGATGTACACGACCGCGGCGATCGCGCTCAGCGTGTACGCGAACGGGGCGAACGAGAACTTCTCCGCGATCTGGACGACGCTCCGCCCGGTCGCCGCGAGCGCGAGGATGCCGTACACGGCGATGAGGACGCGACCGATGCCGGTCGCGAGTGAGGTCTTGGTCGCCATTGCACCGATTCTACCGACGCCGGGAGACCACCGCGGCACACCTGGTCGCCCGGTGACGCGGACCCACCTCAGTTCAGCGCGAACCAGATCTGGTACATCCGGTAGAGCATCACCGCGACGGTGAAGGCCCCGGCGCCCAAGACCACGGTGCTCCACCGCGTGCGGTCGACGAGCGCCCACACGATGGTGGCCGGCGGGACGAGCAGGACCGACACCGCGTACACCCAGAACTCGAGCACGTTGCCACGAGGTGGGTTCCCGACCGCTGGTGCGACGAGCGAGACGACGAGCTGCGCGATGAGCAGCAGTTCGACGAGGACGAGCGATCCGACGGTGTAGTCGTTCGGCTTCCACCCGATGAACCCGACCACCACGGCGAACAGGCCGATCACGACGGCGAGCACGAACTGCACCCACATGAACCACTCGATCACGCGTTGGCTCCGGTCGTCGTCGGGAAGTTGGTGATGACGCGCAGCAGCCCCCTGCGCACCGACACGAGGCCGATGAGCCGGTCGTCGCGCGCGGTGACGGCGGCGACGGGTCCGTCGGTGTCCGGGTGGTCGGCGCCGATCCGCTTGCCGTCCGCGAGGTCCTTCGCGTCGACGGCGTCGAGCGTCACGACCGGGAACAGGGCGCGGGCGATGTCGGCCGGCCGCACGAGTGCCCCGCGGACGTCGACCGAGTCGTCCTCCAGGTCGACCGCGTCGTCGACCGAGAACGGTCCGACGAGGGTGCGACGCAGGGCTGTCAGGTGAGCGCCGGTCCCGAGCGCTGCGCCGACGTCACGGGCGAGTGCCCGCACGTACGTGCCCGACGAACACGAGACGACGACGTCGAGGTCGACGACGGGCACCGACGCGTCGAGCGCTGACACGACACGGTCGTTCCGACCGGTCACGTCGAAGCGCGAGATCGTCACCGTCCTCGCCTTGAGGGTCATCTCCTCGCCCTTCCTGGCGAGGTCGTACGCGCGCCGACCGTCCACCTTGATGGCGCTCACCGTCGAGGGCACCTGCGAGATCGGACCACGCTGCGTGGCGACGGCCGCCTCGATCGCAGCGTCGGAGACGTCTGCGGATCCGACGCCGACCGCGGCGACCGGTGTGCCGTCGGCGTCATCGGAGTCGGTGGAGACGCCGAGTCTGATCGTCGCCGTGTAGGTCTTGTCGAGCCCGACGAGGTGCGTCAGGAGCCTGGTCGAGGGGCCCGCACCGAGGAGCAGGAGGCCCGTCGCCATCGGGTCGAGCGTGCCGGCGTGGCCGATCTTCTTCAGGTCGAGCCGTCGCCGCGCGATGGACACGGCACGGTGGCTCGAGATCCCCTGCGGTTTGTCGACGAGGAGGATGCCGTCGGGAGCGGTTGCGAGCACCGCAGCAGATTACCAGCGCGGCGGGACGCCAGCGGCGTCAGCAGGCGTCGTTCCACTCGCGCCGCGGGTGCGCCGGGTCGGTGACGTCGAGCACCGCGGACGCCGCGATCTTGACGTCGGCGCGGCGCTCGAGCCGACCGGACTCCTGCTCGACCCACATCGACCACCGCCACAGCCCGCGCGCGCCGACACCGAGGACGCCGTGCCCGTGCACCACCAGCACCCCGGGGCCTTCCCCCGTCGATCGGAACGGCGCCACCAGGTCGTTCCGCAGCGCGTCGGCGTCGGCCGAGCTCGCGGCAGCCGCCATGGCGGAGACGCCCTGCTGTTCGAACCCGGCGACGAGTGCTGCGGCGACCCGCTCGAGGTCGACGCCGTCCTGGCCGTCGATGCCGACGACGGTGCGGTTCGTGCCGACCTGTGCGATCACCTCGTTCGCGATCGCGGCCATCGTGTCGGTCTCTTCTGGTGCCCAGCGTGCCATGCACCCACCGTAGGCTGTCGTGGTGAACGCGAGTCGAGCCTCTCCCCACGCACTCGGCCGTCACGCCGCTCCGCAAGCTCCGCGGCGCGCCGGAACCGGTGCGCGTGGGCCCAGGCGGCCTGTGGAGAACCCGACCGATGTCGACATCGCGACCCCGCTGATCGCCTGGTACCGCGCCGAGGCGCGCGACCTGCCGTGGCGCCGCCCCGGCTTCCCCGCGTGGGGCACCCTGGTCAGCGAGATCATGCTCCAGCAGACGCAGGTCGCGCGGGTGGTCCCCCGACTGGAGGCATGGCTCACCCGCTGGCCGACACCTCGCGACCTCGCCGACTCGCCTCCCGGCGACGCGGTACGGGCCTGGGACCGGCTCGGCTACCCGAGACGCGCGCTCGCGCTGCACGCCGCTGCGACGGCGATCGCCGAGCAGCACGGCAACGTCGTGCCCCGCGACGTCGACGCGCTCCTCGCACTGCCGGGGATCGGGGACTACACGGCCAGGGCGGTCGCGGTGTTCGCGTACGGCGACCGGCACCCGGTGGTCGACGTCAACGTGCGCCGGGTCCTCGCCCGAGCGCTCCTCGGCGAGGGCGAGCCCGGGCCGGCGAAGGCGAAGCGAGACCTGCCGCTGATGGAGTCGGTGCTGCCGGAGGACCGCGACGACGCGGCGACGACCAACGCCGCCGTGATGGAGCTCGGCGCACTCGTGTGCGTCGCCCGCGCCCCCGCGTGCGACGCGTGCCCCATCGCGGACCGGTGCGCCTGGCGAGCAGCCGGGTACCCGGAGCACGACGGGCCACGCGCCCCGAAGCAGGCCAAGTTCGCCGGGAGTGACCGACAGGTCCGTGGGCTCGTGATGGCCGAGCTCCGCGCGAGCGACGTCCCGGTCACCCCGGACGAGATCCGGATGGTTTGGCCGGACGACGACCAGCGCGACCGGGCGCTCGCGTCGCTCCTGCGCGACGGGCTGGCCGTCGGGGACGACGCGAGCGGCTACCGGTTGCCGGATGGGTCAGACTGAGCGTCGGGACCGACTAGGCGCGCTCCTCGGCGGCGTCGTCGTCCTCGTCGTCGTGCTTGTACGGGTCGGCGTCGCCGGCGTACGTCGCGCCGGCCGAGGCGTTCCGGACCTCCTCGTCGCGCAGCTTGGCCTGCACCAGCAGGTCCTCCATGTGCGCCGAGGTGTCCGGCAGGGCGTCGGCGATGAACTCGAGCGACGGCGTCAGCCGAGCGGTGATGTTCTTGCCGACCTCGGTGCGGAGCATGCCGGTCGCGGCCTTGAGCGCCGCGGCGGAGTCGGCACGCTCCTCGTCCGTGCCGTACACGGTGTAGAAGACCGACGCGTGCTGCAGGTCACCGGTGACGCGGACGTCCGTGATGGTCACGAACCCGAGTCGCGGGTCACGCAGGCCCTTGTCGATCCGGCGGGCGACGACTTCCTTGATGCGGTCCGCCATCTTGCGTGCGCGCTGCGGATCAGCCATGGGTGCCTCCTGGGGCGGTGGTGGAACGGGGTCGGGCCCCGGCCCCTCCCGTGAAGGAGAGGCCGGGGCCCAGGGGGTCACACGATCAGTCGCGTGGCTTCTCGACGAGCTCGGTGGTCTCGATCTCGTCACCGATCTGGATGTCGTTGTACTTGCCCAGACCGATACCGGCCTCGAAGTCCGTACGGACCTCGGTCACGTCGTCCTTGAAGCGACGGAGCGACTCGATGGCCAGCCCGTCCGCGAGGACCACGCCGTCACGGATGACGCGCGCCTTGGCGTTGCGCGTGATCGTGCCGGAACGGACGATGACACCGGCGATGTTGCCGAACTTCGAGGACCGGAAGACCTCGCGGATCTCGGCGACACCGGACTGCACCTCTTCGTACTCGGGCTTGAGCATGCCCTTGAGGGACTGCTCGATGTCCTCGAGTGCGTTGTAGATGACTGAGTAGAACCGGACGTCGATGCCTTCACGGGCAGCGCGCTCGCGGGCCTTGACGTCCGGACGGACGTTGAAGCCGACGACGATCGCGTTGTCGATCGTGGCGAGGTCGATGTCCGACTCCGTGATCGCACCCACACCGCGGTGCAGGATGCGCAGCTGGACGCTGTCGTCCACCTCGATGTCGAGGAGCGACTGCTCGAGTGCCTCGACGGCACCGGAGACGTCACCCTTGATGATGAGGTTGAGCGAGTCGACCTTGCCCTCTTCGAGTGCGCGGGTGAAGTCCTCGAGCGAGATGCGCTTGCGGGCCTTGGCCAGCTGGGCGTTGCGCTCGGCGGCTTCACGCTTCTCGGCGATCTGGCGTGCCGTGCGGTCCTCTTCGGTGACGAGGAACGTGTCACCGGCGCGGGGCACCGACGACAGACCCTGCACCTGGACCGGGCGGCTCGGCGTCGCTGCTGCGACGGCGTTGCCGTCCTCGTCGGTCATCGCACGGACGCGGCCGTAGGCCGTGCCCGCCACGATGGCGTCACCGACGTGGAGCGTGCCCGACTGGATGAGCACGGTCGCGACGGCGCCGCGGCCCTTGTCGAGGCGTGCTTCGATCGCGACACCACGGGCGTCCTTGTCGGGGTTCGCACGCAGGTCGAGGCCGGCGTCCGCGGTGAGCAGGACGGCGTCCAGGAGCTCCTGGATGCCGATGTTCTGCCGCGCCGACACGTCGACGAACATGACGTCGCCGCCGTACTCCTCGGCCACCAGGTTGTACTCGGTGAGCTGCTGGCGGACCTTGGCCGGGTTCGCGCCGTCCTTGTCGATCTTGTTCACCGCGACCACGATCGGCACGTTCGCCGACTGCGCGTGGTTCAGCGCCTCGATCGTCTGGGGCATGATGCCGTCGTCCGCCGCGACCACGAGGATCGCGATGTCCGTCACCTGCGCACCACGGGCACGCATGGCGGTGAACGCCTCGTGTCCAGGGGTGTCGATGAAGGTGATCGGGCGCTCGATGCCCTCGTGCTCGGTGGTGATCTGGTACGCACCGATGTGCTGCGTGATGCCGCCGGCTTCGCCCTCGACCACCTTGGAGTTGCGGATGGCGTCGAGCAGTCGGGTCTTACCGTGGTCGACGTGACCCATGACGGTGACGACCGGGGGACGCTGCTGGAGGACGGAGTCGTCTTCCTCTGCGTACTCGGCGTCGATGTCGATGTCGAAGCCCTCGAGGAGCTCGCGGTCTTCGTCTTCCGGCGACACGATCTGGATCTTGTAGCCGAGCTCGTCGCCGAGGACCTCGAAGGTCGCCTCGTCGAGGGACTCCGTGGCGGTCGCCATCTCACCGAGGTGGAACAGCACCGTCACGAGGTTGCCGGGGCTGGCGTCGATCTTGTCCGCGAAGTCCGAGATGCTCGCACCACGACGGAGTCGGACGACCGTGTTGCCGTCGCCACGAGGGACCTGCACACCGCCGAGCGACGGCGCCTGCCGCATCTCGTACTCGGCGCGCTTCGTCCGCTTCGACTTACGGGCACGGCTCTTGCCGCCACCACGACCGAACGCACCAGCGGTACCGCCACCGGGGCCACGACCACGGCCGCCGCCACCAGCGGGACGCGGGCCGCTGAACGCCGGACGCAGGAAGCCGCCACCAGCGCCGCCACCGGCACCCGGACGACCACCGGGGCCGCCACGACCGCCGCCACCCTGGCCCGGGCGCTGCCCGAAGCCGTTCGGACGGTTGCCCTGACCGGGACCACCCGGACGCGGAGCACCCGGACGGGGCGCGCCGGGACGCGGGGGCTGCGGACGCGGGATCCCACCGCCACCGGCACCGCCGGCGGGGCGCTGGCCCATGCCCTGGTTCGACGAGTAGGGGTTGTTGCCCGGACGGGGCGGGCGCGAGCCCATGCCCTGGCTGGACGCGTAGGGGTTGTTGCCCGGACGTGCGCCCGGCTTCGGGCCGCCCGGCTTCGGGCCGGCAGCCGCTGCGGGCTTCGGGCCACCCGGCTTCACGGCGTCGGTCTTGGCGGGGCCGTCAGCGGAACCGGAGCTCTTCGACTCGGCTGCCGCCTTCTGGGCTGCTTCTGCCTCGGCCTGTCGCTGTGCGACGGTCTTCGGAGCCGGCGTGACGGGCACGTCGGAACCGTCCGAGGGTGCTGCCGCGGCGGGTGCTGCTGCCTCGGGCTCCGGGGTCGGCGCCGGACGCTTGGGTCCGGGCTTCGGGCCACCGGGCTTGGGCGCTGCGGACTTCGCCGCCGGCGCGGGTGCTGCTGCAGCGGGCTTGGCGGACGCCGAAGCACCTTCTGCCTGCAGGGCGGCACGGAGCTTCCGTGCCACGGGGGGCTCGACACTCGAGCTCGGTCCCTTGACGAACTCGCCCAGCTCCTTGAGCTTCTCGAGTGCGGTCTTGCTGTCGACGCCGAGCTCGCTTGCGATCTCGTGTACGCGTGGTTTCGCCACTGTTCTCCTTCACGGGTCCCACCCCGTCAAGGGGCAGGACTCACTGGATGATGGGTCTCATTTCGAGCCGCTCATCAGTTGTCCATAAGCCGTTCAGCCTGTTCTGTCGTGTCCGGGCGCTCTTCCGCGAGGTCCCTCGGGTGAGGGAGACTCCGCAGGTAGTCGAGCACCGCAGACGTGTCCGGTTCGCGATCCAGCCGCAGCGCCCGGCGGAAAGCCCTGCGCTTGACGGCCAGCTCGTAGGCTTCGACGGTCGGTGTGAGCCACGCTCCCCGGCCCGGCATGACTGCCTTCGGATCCGCCACCACACGTCCGTCGCCCAGGGCGACGACTCGGAGGAGGGAGGATCGGGATGCGCGACGACGACTGCCGATGCACGTTCTGACGGCGACCACTCTACTCCTTGCCTCCGACGACCGCGATCCGGCGCGCCCGGACGGGGCACGCCGAGCGCGAAACGCGCCCGCTACGACTCGTCGTCGTCCAGGATCGAGCCTCTACGAATCATCTGGATGTCGACCATCACTCGTCGTCGTCCAGGATCGAGTCCGGCTGGATGTCGATGCGCGCGCCCGTGAGCTTCGCTGCCAGGCGGGCGTTCTGCCCTTCCTTGCCGATCGCGAGCGACAGCTGGTAGTCGGGCACCAGAGCACGGACCGCCTTGGTCGAGACGTCGAGCACGAACGCGCTCGTCACCTTCGCCGGCGACAGCGCGCTCGCCACGAACGTCGCGAGGTCGGGCGACCAGTCCACGATGTCGATCTTCTCGGCACCGAGCTCGGTCGTCACGGCACGCACGCGGGCCCCGAGCTCGCCGATGCACGCGCCCTTCGCGTTGACGCCGGGTTCGTTCGCCTTGACCGCGATTTTCGTGCGATGACCGGCTTCACGTGCGAGCGAGGTGATCTCCACGACGCCGGAGGCGATCTCCGGGACCTCGAGCGCGAACAGCTTGCGGACCAGACCCGGGTGCGTGCGCGACACCGTGATCTGCGGGCCCTTGTTGCCGCGGCCGACGCTCGTCACGTAGACGCGGAGGCGGGAGCCGTGCGTGTACGTCTCCCCCGGGACCTGCTCTTCCGGCGGCAGGATGGCCTCCACCGTGCCGAGGTCGACGTGCACCATCTTCGGGTTCGGGCCCTGCTGGACCACACCCGCGACGATGTCGCCTTCCTTGCCGCGGAACTCGCCGAGGATCTTGTCGTCGCCGATGTCGCGGAGTCGCTGGTTGATGACCTGCTTCGCCGCGAACGCCGCGATGCGGCCGAAGTCGCTCGGCTGGTCGACGGCCTCGCCGATGACGGTGCCCTCGTCGTCGCGCTCCGGCACGAAGACGCTGACCTCACCGGTCTTCCGGTCGAGCTCGACGCGGGACTGCGCGTCGGCCGGCTCGCCGTTCTCGTCGGTGTGCTTGTGGTACGCGGTCAGGATGGCCGACTCGATGATCTGGACGAGTTCTTCGAACGGGATCTCCCGTTCACGCTCCATGAGTCGCAGGACTGCGAGATCGATCTTCACCGAGGGCCTCCGTATTCAGCTGAGTCGCTCCCACGCACTGGAACCGCGCAGAAGTCGGCGTCCAGACTACCGCACTGCGGGTCGCGACCCGGCCGGGCCGTTGCGGACTGGAGGCGCGGTGCCAGCTCGCACCGAGCCTCCCGTCCGGTGCGCGGCGCGCCCAGATCCCCGAAACGGTCCCGGAACGACGAGACGCCGCCGATGTCGGCGGCGTCTCGTCGCGGTCGCGGCGTTTCGGCCGCACTGCGGTGCCCGCCGCTAGATCGCGCGGACCGCCGACAGCAGGTCGGCGACGGGCACCTCGGTGCGCTCACCGCTCGCACGGTTCCACAGCTCGACGATGCCGTCGGCGGCACCGCGACCGGAGACGATCACGATCGGCATGCCCAGGAGCTCGGCGTCGCGGAGCTTCACGCCGGGAGAGACCTTGGGACGGTCGTCGTAGAGCACGTCGTACCGGTCGTCCTCGAGCGAGGCGACGATCGACGTGGCGAGGTCGTAGGCGGTCTCGTCCCGACCGGTGGCGACCACGTGCACGTCGAACGGTGCGACGTGCTTCGGCCACGCGAGGCCCTTGTCGTCGTTGTGCGCCTCGGCCAGGATCGCGAGGATGCGGGTCACGCCGATGCCGTACGAGCCCATCGTCACGGTGGCGAGCTTGCCGTTCTCGTCCTGCACCTTGAGCCCGAGGGCTTCGGCGTACTTGCGACCGAGCTGGAAGACGTGGCCGATCTCCATGCCGCGTGCGGTCTCGAGCGGACCGGAGCCGTCGGGTGCGGGGTCGCCGGCACGGACGTCGGAGACCTCGACCACGCCGTCGGCGACGAAGTCACGCCCGGCGACGAGGCCCGAGACGTGGAGGCCGCGCTCGTTCGCGCCGGTCACCCACGCGGTGCCGTCGACGACGCGCGGGTCGACGAAGTACCGGATGCCCGTCGCGCTGTCCGCGCCGAGGACCTGCGGGCCGATGTAGCCCTTGACCAGGCCCTTGTGCTTCCGGAAGTCGTCGTCGCCCGCGGCTTCGACCTCGGCTGGGGCGAACGAGACCTCTGCACGCTTCAGGTCGACGTCGCGGTCGCCGGGGAGCCCGACGACGACGATCTCCCGCGTGCCGTCGAGGTGCGTCAGCGCGAGCACGACGTTCTTGAGCGTGTCGGCGGCCGTCCACGGCGCACCGTCGCGCGGAGCGACCTGGTTGGCGTGCTCGACGAGGGTGTCGATCGTCGGGGTGTCCGACGCCGGCAGCAGCACGGGTTCGGGCTGGCCGTCGATCGGCAGGGCGTCGGGCACCGGGGTGACGTACGCCTCGACGTTGGCCGCGTACCCGCCGGCACTGCGCACGAAGGTGTCCTCACCCACGGCGATCGGGTGCAGGAACTCCTCCGACTTGGAGCCGCCCATCGCACCGGCGTCGGCCTTGACGATCGCGTACTCGAGCCCCAGGCGGCTGAAGATGCGCTCGTAGGCGTCGCGCATCGTCTGGTAACTGCGGTCGAGCCCCTCGTCCGTGACGTCGAACGAGTAGGCGTCCTTCATCGTGAACTCGCGACCGCGCAGCAGCCCGGCACGGGGACGTGCTTCGTCGCGGTACTTGTCCTGGATCTGGAACAGCGTGACGGGCAGGTCCTTGTACGACGAGTACAGGTCCTTCACCAGCAGCGCGAAGAGCTCTTCGTGCGTGGGCGCGAGCAGGTAGTCGGCGCCCTTGCGGTCCTGCAGGCGGAAGATGCCCTCGCCGTACTCGGTCCAGCGGTTCGTCGCCTCGTAGGGCTCGCGCGGAGCCAGCGCCGGCAGCAGGACCTCTTGCGCGCCGGCGGCCTCCATCTCCTGCCGGATGATGCCCTCGATGCGCGCACGGACGCGCAGACCGAGCGGCAGCCAGGCGAAGATGCCCGGGGCCTGGCGACGGATGTACCCGGCGCGGACGAGCAGCTTCGCGCTCGTCACCTCAGCGTCGGAGGGATCGTCGCGGAGCGTACGGAGGAACAGATGCGAGAGCCGTGTGACCACCCGCCCAGCCTAGCGGCGGTGCCGACCGGCACCGCGACGGACAGGAGGCCCCGGGGGGGGGGGCCCCCGGGCGCCGGGGGGGGGGGGGGGGGGGGGCGGGGGGCGGGCGGGCG
>JASCOI010000114.1 GCA_029959665.1 Microbacteriaceae bacterium PS02333 | reverse complement strand
CCCCCCCGCCCCGCCCGCACCACCACACGACCCCCGCCCCCCCCACGCCCCCCCCCCCCGGGGGCGGGGGCCTTCGTCGTTCGTCAGTGCCTCAGGCGCCGCGACGGGCGCGCAGGAACTGCAGTCGTTCCTGGAGCAGTTCCTCGAGCTCTTCGCGCGAGCGACGCTCGAGCAGCATGTCCCAGTGGGTACGTGGTGCCTTGACGTCTTCTGCTGCGACCTCGACGGGCACGCCGTCGTCGCCGAGCAGGCGCCCCTCGCGTCCGCTCCTGGGGTCGGCCCAGCTCTGCGGGACCTCTGCCTCGGCAGAGAACACGACGTCGAACGTCTCGCCCGAGTCGGTCTGGTAGACCGCGCGCTTGCGGTCAGAGAGCTCGACGCCCTCTTCGCTCTGGAGGCTCTGGCTCCCGAGCCGCATGCCGCGGAGACTCCGATCAGCCATGGTGGACTCCTCTCGCTCGTTCCCCCCTTGCAACACTGTCCCACGCGGGTTCGTTCCGGCCCCTGCGCATTCACAGTCGATGGTCAGGCGCGCCGACGACGCTCCGCTCGTGTCCACGGCGCGCAGGCGATGAGGACGAGGAGCCCGCCGAGCGAGAGCCCCATCGTGATCAGGCCGGACGCGAGGGTGGCCGGCGTCGTCGAGGTGCCGAGGGGGACGTCCGTCACCATCGAGGTCGCGGTGTACTCCGGCACGCGGTCGATCGTCCGTCCGGACGGGTCGATCACCTGCGAGGCGCCGACGGTCGAGATGTTGACGAGCGACCGCCCGGTCTCGATGGCCCGCATCCGCGCGATCTCGAGCTGCTGGAGGTTCTCGTCGGTGCCGGAGAAGTCGGCGTTGTTCGTCTGCGCGAGGATCACCTGCGCGCCGCCGCGGGCCATGTCGCGCGTCAGTCCGTCGTCGACGATGTCGAAGCAGATCGCGATGCCCGCCTTGATCCCGGCGACGTCGAGCACGTTCGGCTTCGTCCCCGGCGTGTAGTCGCGCTGCAGCAGCCCGATGAGCGACGGCGCCAGCTTGGAGAAGAACCACCGGTCCGGGACGTACTCCCCGAAGGGCACCGGGCGCTTCTTGTCGTAGGACGACTGCCATCCGTCGGCGGTCCACACGAACGACGTGTTGTGGAGCACTCCCGACGGCGTCTGGGTGATCGCGCCGGCCACGACGGGTGCACTGACGGACTGCACGACGGAGTTGAGCGCGCTCGCGATCACGGGCTGCTGGCGCGGGTCGAACTCCGCGGACGCCTCGGGCCAGACGACCAGGTCGACGCCCTTCGCGGACACGTCGGTCGCGGCGACCTGCGACTCGAGGACCTGTCCGGGAGCCGCGCGGTCGAAGTACCCGGCGGGACCGTTCCCCTGCACGGACTCGACACGGATCGTCCCGTCGGTCGCGGTCGGCCACGCGGGGACGGCGAGCACCGCCGCCACGAGCAGTCCGGCGACCGCCACGCGCATCCGGAGCTGGATCCCCCCGACGAGGCCCAGGGAGACGACGACGGCGACGCAGTAGACCACGACGAACGAGAGTCCGAGGACGCCGACGTAGGCGACGAGGTGCGCGAACGGGCTCTCCGACTGCGACAGCCCGACCCGTCCCCACGCGAACCCGCCGTACGGCCAGCTCCCGGAGAACCACTCGCGTCCGGTCCACAATGCGGCGACCACGGCCGGGAGGCCCCACACACGTCCGGCGGTCGAGGTCACGACGCGGGCGACCCAGCGGTACGCGAGGGCGATCGCGACGCTGCCGAGTGCGAACATGGCCGCCTCGAACAGCGCGAGCGCGAGCCACGGGACCGGACCGAGGTAGCGCCCGGCCCACGAGATGGCCGGCACCCAGAACGCGACTCCCCCGAGGTAGCCGAGCCAGGCCGCACGGCGCCACCCCTGCCCCATCGCGGACAGCAGCAGACAGGCCACGGCCGGGTAGGCGAGGAACCACCACCCGGGCGACGGGAAGGACAACGCGAACAGGAGTCCGCCGATGACCGCCAGCGGCAGCGCGGACCGCACCGGCAGTGCCGCGAAGGGCGCGCGCGGACGCACACCGGTCTCGGGAACCTGCACCGGGCCTCCCGTCAGACCGTCGCGTACGCGACGATGCCGCGGCGGACCGCGTCCGTCGCCCGTCGGGCGGTCTCGGCGAGCTCGGGGTCGCCGGCGTTCTTGATCTGGTCGAGGAGGTCGATGACCTGCTTGCACCACCGGACGAAGTCCCCGGCCGCCAGGTCGAGCGACCGCAGGACGTCGTCGAGTGCCGAGCCGGAGGCCCACCGGAACATGCCGACGGCGATCGCGGGGGTCGGCGGCTGCGAGCCGGACAGCCGGGCGTCGCGCTCGACGTCGTCGAGACGGGACCAGATCGTCAGGGTCTCGTCGAGTGCCGGGCGGAACGCGCCGCGCGGCAGTGCGTGCTCGGTCCCGGGGGCGTCCTCGCGACGGGGCTGGTACACGATCGTGGCGGCCATGGCGGCGAGCTGAGCCGGCGTGAGGTCCTTCCAGACCCCGGCCTCGAGGCACTCCGCGACGAGCAGGTCCCGCTCGCCGTAGATCCGCTGCAGCCGTCGACCACCGGCGGCGACGGTGAGCTCGCCGTCGGTGCCGCCAGTCTCGCCGTCGGCGTTCCCGCTCGGTACGAGGTACCCGAGCTGGACGAGCACGTCGGTCACCCGGTCGAAGGTCGTCGCGACGGCGCCGGTCCGGGAGCGGATCTGCTGCACGAGCTTGTCGTTGACGCGCTTGAGCTTGTACCAGCGTTCCGCCCAGCGGGCGTGCGCCTCCCGGTCGGGGCAGGCGTGGCACGGGTGGCGCTGCAGCGCGCGGCGCACCTCGGTGATCTGGGACTGCCGTTCCTGGCGGGCACCGTGCGAGGCTTCGCGGCCGCCGGGGACGTTCGTGCGTTCGAGGTCGGACAACCGCCGTCGCAGTGCCGCGTACTCCGTGAAGTCGCCGAGGTGGCACGCCATCGACCGCTGGTAGCCGTCGAGCGACTCCTGCTGCGACCGCACCTTCCTGGCGAGGTCCACCACGGAACGGTCCGCCTGGAACTGCGCGAACGACGTCTCGAGGACCTCACGCGTGCGCTGTCGACCGAACTGCTCGATCAGGTTCACGGCCATGTTGTACGTCGGCTTGAACGAGGAGTTGAGCGGGTACGTCCGACGGCTCGCGAGCGACGCGACGGCCTGTGGTTCGAGCCCGTCGGTCCACTGGATGACCGAGTGACCCTCGACGTCGATCCCACGACGGCCGGCGCGACCCGTGAGCTGCGTGTACTCCCCCGGCGTGATCGGCACGCGCGCTTCGCCGTTGAACTTCTCGAGCTTCTCGAGGACCACCGTGCGCGCCGGCATGTTGACCCCGAGCGCCAGGGTCTCCGTCGCGAAGACGACCTTGAGGAGCTTCCGCTGGAAGAGGTCCTCGACGACCTCCTTGAACGCGGGCAGGAGTCCGGCGTGGTGCGCCGCGACGCCTCGCTCGAGCCCTTCGAGCCACTCCCAGTACCCGAGGACCGCGAGGTCCTCGTCGAGGAGCGTGCGGCAGTGGTACTCCGCCGTCTCCCGGATCTCGTTCCGTTCTTCGCGCGTGGTCAGGGACACCCCGGACCGCAGGACCTGTCGGACGCCCTGGTCGCACCCGTTGCGGCTGAACACGAAGAAGATCGCCGGGAGCAGCATGCGCTCGTCCAGCATGCGGGCGATGTGCTCGCGGTGCAGCTTCTCGGTGCGCGGCCCACGACGGTCGACGTACCCGCCACGACCCCGGCGTCCGCGGTGGCCGCCACGACTGTCGTTGCGCGAGCCGCCGCCCACCAGACGCAGCAGCTCCGGGTTCACGCGGTTCGTCGCCGCGGCACCGGACGAGTCGAAGAGGTCCACCATCTTGTTGCCGACGAGCACGTGCTGCTCGAGGGGCACCGGGCGGTCCTCGGACACGATGACGTCGGTGTCGCCGCGGACGGTCTGCAGCCAGTCGCCGAACTCCTCGGCGTTCGACACCGTCGCGCTGAGCGAGACCAGGCGGACCTCGGTCGGCAGGTGCAGGATGACCTCTTCCCACACCGCGCCTCGGAACCGGTCGGCCAGGTAGTGGACCTCGTCGAGGACGACCCACGCCAGGTCGTCGAGCAGGTCGGAGTCCGCGTAGATCATGTTGCGGAGCACCTCGGTCGTCATCACGACGACCCGTGCCCTGGGGTTGACGTTGGTGTCGCCGGTGAGGAGTCCGATCTCGGTCTCCCCGTACGCCTCGACGAGCTCCGCGTACTTCTGGTTGCTCAGCGCCTTCATCGGCGTCGTGTAGAACACCTTCGCCGTCGGCTGCCGCATCGCGAGCCAGATCGCGAACTCGGCGACGATCGTCTTCCCGGCGCCGGTCGGAGCGGCGACGAGCACGCTCCGACCCTGGTCGAGGGCGTCGCACGCGGCGAACTGGAACGCGTCGAGGTCGAACCGCAGGTCCGCACGGAAGAGCTCCAGGTTGCGCGACCGACTCCGGACGCGGGCAGCCTGGAACCGCTCGGCAGCGCTCAGCCCGGTGTCCGTCACAGGCCGTACTCGGCGTCGAGCTTGGCCTGGCGCTTCGCGAGGCGACGGTCGTGCAGCCAGGTCACCACGCAGGCGGCGACGTAGAGCACCATCATCGGGATCGCGAGCAGGAACATCGAGATGACGTCGGCGCTCGGGGTCACGATCGCGCAGAAGACCAGGATGCAGAGGATCGCCACGCGCCAGGACTTGATGATCGACTTCGCCTCGAGCACGCCGACGAAGTTCAGCAGCACCAGGAACACGGGCAGCACGAACGCGATGCCGACGGCCACGATGAGCTTGATGACGAAGTCGTAGTAGGCCTTCGCGTCGACGATCGAGGTGTCCTGGCTCGACACGAAGCTGCCGAGGATCCCGACGATGTGCGGCAGGACGTACCAGCCGAAGTAGCACCCGGCGAAGAACAGCGGGATCGCCGTGCCGAGGAAGCCCCACACGTACTGCTTCTCGCGCCGGACCAGTGCCGGGACGATGAACGCCCAGATCTGGTACAGCCACACCGGGCTCGCGATGACGATGCCGATCGTGATCGCGATCTGCAGCTTGAGGTCGAACGCGCCCGTGATCATCGGGAAGTTCAACTCGGCGGTGTGCCCGCCGACCTTCGCCAGCTGGGACACGGGGGCGCGGAGCGAGTCGAGCACGAACGGGGTCAGGAACCAGCCGCCGACCGCCCCGATGAGGACCGCGAGGACGGCCTTGAACAGGCGGTTGCGCAGCTCGATGAGGTGCTGCCCGAGGGACATGCGGCCTTCGGGTTCCTTCGGACGGCGACCCTGCCGCTTCTCTCGCCCGCGCGCGGTCGTCGAAGCCATGCGTCGATCCTACGGCAGCGCGGCCCTCGGTCGGCGGCGCGACGTGCGAACGCACAGCGCACCTTCGGGCGCGCGCGGCGGCGGACGGGGGCCGCGAGATCGCACTCCATGTCGGAACCGGCGCGCGGGAGGCGACACCAACTGCGATCTCAGCGGCACTGCGGGCGCGCGCGGCGCGGGACGGTTCGCGTCAGGACGCGGGCAGCGCGGACGCTGCGAACGCGCGCACCGCGTCGCGCGCGGCGGGCGGGTCGAGCACGACCGCCCGCCCCGGCAGGCCGGCGACGAGGCGCACCACGCCGTCGAACCCCGCGGACGCGGCGAGCCGGATGCGCACGCGCCGATCGGCGTCCGGCACGTCGGCGGTGTCCGCGAGGAAGTCCGCCACGAGCGGCAACGACGAGGCGTCGAGCTCCACGGTCACGATCACGTCGTCGGCGCTCTGCTGGAACAGCGTGTCGGGGATGGTGACGTCGTCGGTCGAGTGCGACGCCGGGCGGTCGTCGACGTGCACGGCCGACATCCGGTCCAGTCGGAACGTGCGGAGCGCGGCACGATCGAGGTCCCAGGCGCGGAGGTACCAGTCCGTGTCGATCGACTCCACGCGGAGCGGATCCACCGAGCGCGTGCTGCCCTGGGTGCGCGGGCCGGCGTAGTCGAACGCGAGTCCACGGCCGTCGGACATCGCCTGCCGGATGGTGGCGAGCGTGGCGTCGTGGCGCTCCTGGCCGACGGCGACGTTGGCAGACGCTCCCCCGGCACCGCGGGAGAGCTTCGCCATCAGCGCCCGGATGGCGTCGCGGTCGGCGGCCTCGGGCAGCGCGGAGAGGTACTGCAGGCCGGCGATGAGCGCAGAGGCTTCTCGTGCGGAGAGCCGCGGGGAGTCGTCGATCGCCACGAGGTTCGTCAGCACGATCATGTCGTTCTGCTCGAAGTCGTCCCAGGCGATGTCGAACAGGTCGCCGTGCTGGTACTGCATCGTCTCGCCGGGGATGCCCGACACGGCGATGAGCTCCACCGCGCGGCGGATCCTGGTCTCGGGGACACCGAAGTGCCGAGCGGCCTCGGCCACGGAGACCCGCTCGCGGTCGATCAGGTACGGCACCAGCGCGAGCAGGAACGCGAGCTTGTCCTGGGCCTGGAGCGGCTGGGCGTCAGCCACGGAGCACCCCTTCGCTGTGGTCGGCGACGAGCCCGCGGAGACGGTCGAGCACGCGGTCGCGGACGTCCGCGGGCTCGAGCACCTGCACTTCGGGGCCGAAGGCGGCGAGTTCCTCGGCGAGGATCTGCGGGTCGACGTAGTGGAGCACCAGGACGCCGTCGCCCTGTGCGGTGGTGTCCCGCCGACGGCCGAGACGACGTTCCGCGTCCGACCCGGGGACGACTGCGATCGTCGCCGTCCGTTCGGCCCACAGCCGGTCGAGCTCCGCGAGGGTCCGCTCCCCCGCACCGGCGGGCGCCGGATGGCGACCCGGCTCGTACGTCGTGACGGGACCGACGATCCGCGAGAGCAAGTAGTTCTTGTCGGAGTCCGTCGAGGGTTCGTGTGCGGCGAGCATCCACCGGCCGCCGTGCTGCACGAGCGCCAGCGGAGCGACGTCGCGCCGTCGTGCTTCGTGTTCACCGGGGGTGATGTAGTCGAACCGGACGGCTGCTGCGCGGTCCAGCGCGGCACGGAGCGGCTCGAACGCGGCGTCCCGTGCGCGGAGCCGCGGTGCGTACGCGTCCATGCCGGTCGCGCCGGCGCGGCTGTCGTCGTCACCCGCGGAACGGACCTTGAGGAGCGCTCGACGCGAGTCCGACGACAGGGCCCCTTCGCGCCAGGCCATCGCCGCGAGCGACAGCAACGCGGACTCGTCCGGGGTGAACCGGACGTCGAGGGGCAGGTCGTACTCGCCCTTCGGGATGCGGTACCGGAGGGTCTGGTTGTTACCGGACGATCCGGGAGTCTCGATGGTCTCGAGCGGGATGCCGAGTTCGCGGACGTCGTCCTTGTCGCGTTCGAACTGCCGCTCGAGCGACGCGTTGTCACCACCGGCCGCGAACCGCTGTCGGTAGCCCTGGACGTTCGTCAGGATCTCGGACTTCGTCAGGCCCGACTCGGTCGACAGCAGCGCGAGCACGAGGCTGAACAGGCGTTCTTCCGCCGGTACGCGGGGCACACGGGTGGCTGGCACGAGCCGATCCTACGGCAGCGCGGGGGCACCGGAGTGCACCCGCGCGCGGGTTCGTGGAGAGCGGACGAGCGTCGTCAGGACCGGGATCCGGGTCAGGACTGCATCGAGCCGAGCACGTCGATGACGTACGCGTAGGCCACGCCCTGCTGGTGGACGATTGCGAGCACCTGGTCGCCGACCTTCCGGCCGACGAGCGCGCTGCGCACGCCTTCCTGGACCTGACCCTTGGCGAGCGGCACGGTCTGGGCGCCGGTCCCGTCGGTCCAGCTCGACCCGGCGACCGTCGAGTCGTTCCCCCACGTGACGGCGGTGTACTTGATGACCGCGGTGTCCTTGTCGGTGAGCACCTCGCCGTGACCCTTGCGGAGCAGGTGGGTCTCGTCGGAGGACGGGGCCGCGGACGACGGCACCGTGATGCCGGGGGCACCGTCGGGCGCCAGGACGACGGCGGGCATGTGGTCACCCGCGAGCTGCGGGGTACCGGTGGCACGGGAGTCGAACGCCCGCTTGACGTCGATCACCGCGATGACGGCGTCCTCGGTCTTCTTGGTCGAGGTTCCACCGCTCGACAGCGCACTCTGCGGCAGCGCCACGGCGAGGCGGTCGCCGACCTTCGCGCACTCGAGCGCCTTGCCGAGGGCACCGGCGTTCGACGAACCCGCGGTGATCGGCGCGGTCTTGCCGGAGTAGCCGCTGGTCTGCGCGACCTTGCCGGTGGAGCCGTCGACGAGCGTGTACTCGATGAGGACCGGCGTGCCGTTCCCCACCGTGCGGCCGTCGCCCTGCTTCAGCACCGAGACCTGGGTGCCCTTCGTGGTGAGCCCCGCGGGGATCGACACCGTCGGCTCCTTGCCGAACGCGCCCGACGCCGTGACGGACTCGGACGCGGCACCGGGAGCGTTGCAGCTCGACGGCGTCGTACCGGCTCCGCTCGACGCGCACGCCGTGAGCGACGCGGCCAGTCCGATGGTGACCAGGAGTGCGGGGATGGTGCGCACGGACCCTCTTTCCGTTCGATGCGGGGCGAGCAACGGTGGGTAGCCTACCGGTCGTCTCCATCAGGAACGGACGCGTCGGGGGCACCGGCTCCGGCCGCGTCCGCGGCTTCGGCGGCCGCGACCTTCCGCGCCTGCGCTGCCGCCTGCCGTGCCACCTTGCGGAGCTTCTTGTCGCTGGCGGACCGTTCGCCGACGGCGCCCGGCGTCCAGGCCTCGACGTCCTCGTCGGAGAACTCGGCCTTGCCTGCGCGACGCTTCAGGTTCGGGAGGACCACGCCGTCGGCCAGGCGGCGTGCCGTCACGAGGAACCCGGTGTGCCCGACCATGCGGTGGTCCGGCCGGACGGCGAGGCCCTCGACGTGCCAGGTGCGCACGAGCGTCTCGCTCGACTGGGGGTCGGTGAACCTGCCGGTGTCGCGGAGTGCCTCCGCGGTGCGGCTCAGCTGCGTGACGGTCGCGACGTAGCAGACGATCAGCCCGCCGGGCACGAGCGCGTCGGCGGCCGCGTCGACGCACTCCCACGGCGCGAGCATGTCGAGCACGACACGGTCGACGCTCTGCGGTTCGGTGGCGCCCGGGAGCTCCTCGACCAGGTCCCCGACGGTCACACTCCAGTTGTCCGGCACGGCGCCGAGGAAGGTGCCGACGTTGCCACGGGCGATCTCGGCGAACTCGTCGCGGCGCTCGAACGACTGCAGGCGACCGGTCGGGCCGATCGCGCGGAGCAGCCACAGCGAGAGCGCGCCGGAGCCCACGCCCGCCTCGACAACGCGGGCACCCGGGAACACGTCGGCGAACGCGACGATCTGGGCGGCGTCCTTCGGGTAGACGATCGCGGCACCGCGCGGCATCGACATGACGTAGTCGTTCAGCAGCGGCCGGAGCGCGAGGTACTCGTCGCCCGAGCTCGCGGTGATGACCGAACCGTCCGGCTGCCCGATCACGTCGTCGTGCGCGAGCATGCCGCGGTGCGTGTGGTAGATCACACCGGGCTCGAGCGACAGCGTCGTGAGCTTGCCCTTGGGTCCGGTGAGCTGCACGCGGTCGCCTGCGCGGAACGGGCCGCGCGGCGGGGTGTGCGGGGTGCCGCCGGTCGTGTGCGGCAGGCCGGCGGTGTCGGGGAGTTCGGCGTTCACCGTGTGACCTCCTCGGCGTCGGTGGCGGACCCACCCGCTCGCGCGGCCAACGCCGGCGAGGTGAGCGCCACGAGCCGGTCCACGTCGACACCGGCGAGCGACGTCAGGTAGACGTCGCCGGCGGTCTCCGGCAGCGGCACGATGTGCTCGACGGCGATCGTGACGGCGCCGGACGCGACGGCCGCGGCGACACCGGTGGCGGAGTCCTCGATCGCGACGCAGGCGGTGGCGTCGACGCCGAGCTGGGCGGCGGCCGTCAGGTACGCCTCGGGGTGGGGCTTCGGGTGCTCGACGTCGTCACCGGCGACGACGACGCGGAACGGGTGGTCCGCGAGGGCGTCAGCGGCGACGAGCGCCATGTTCCGACGGGACATCGTGACCAGCGCCGTGGGGATGCCACGGGCGTGCAGTTCCTCGATGAGTTCACGCGCACCGGGACGCCACGGCAGGTCGTCGTGCGCCAGCCGCTCCATGACGTACGAGGTCATCCACTGGACGATCTCCTCGACCTCCATGTCGACGCCCTTGTCCCGCAGGATCTCCCCCGAGCGCTCGAGGCCGCTCCCCACCAGGGAGAGTCCGTCCTCGTGGGTCCACTCGGCGCCGTAGCGGCCGGTCAGCTCCACTTGGGACTGCTGCCAGATCGGCTCGGTGTCGATGATCGTGCCGTCCATGTCCCACAGCACGGCTGCGGGCTGGACGAGGGCGAGGGGATGCGCGGTCACGGGCGACGAGTCTACCGGCGCACGCGGTCGCCGAAGGCCCTGGGGCCTATTGTGGATGCCTGATCGTGTCCGGTCGGCTGTGGACGGTCCGCCCTCCGCGCCGACCCGCTCCACTCCACCTCCAGGAGGTCCGCTCCGTGCCACAGCACTCCCCCTTCAACGACGGCCGCCTGCTGGTCGTCGCGTTCGAGGGCTGGAACGACGCCGGGGAAGCCGCCAGTGGCCTCGCCCGGCGGATCGTCGACGCACTCGGGCTCGACGAACTCCGGGAGATCGACGGGGAGCAGTACGTCGACTACCAGTTCAACCGCCCGAACGTCGGCAGCGACGACAGCGGCGTCCGCGGGATCCAGTGGCCGCGCATCGTGCTGCACGGCCCCGGCGACGTCGGCCGCCCGGTCATCGGCGCGGCGGGCTCCCCGGCGGAGCGCGACGTCTTCGTGCTCGTCGGACCGGAGCCGTCCCGGACGTGGCGGGCGTTCTGCGCCGAGATCATCGACCTCGCCGACGTGTACTCCATCGACGCGGTGGTGTTCGTCGGCGCCATGCTCGCGGACGTCCCGCACACCCGTCCCATCTCGGTGTTCGTGTCGAGCGAGAACGCCGGCGTCCGTGCCGCGTTCGACGTCGACAAGTCGTCGTACGAGGGCCCGACCGGCATCCTCGGCGTGCTCTCCGACACGATGGACAAGGCCGGACTCACGACGCTGTCGCTCTGGGCCTCGGTCCCGCACTACGTGCACAACGCGCCGTCGCCCAAGGCCACGCTGTCGCTCCTGGACAAGATGGAGGAACTCACCGACGTGACGGTCCCCCGCGGCACGCTCCTCGACGACGCGACGCAGTGGGAGGAGGGCATCGACGCCCTGGCCTCCGACGACGAGGACATGGCGTCGTACATCGAGCAGCTCGAGCAGGCGCGCGACACCGTCGACTCCCCCGAGGCGTCGGGTGACGCCATCGCGCAGGAGTTCGAGCAGTACCTGCGGCGTCGGGAGCGCAAGGACGGCAAGGACGGTCCCGGCCAGGCGGGCGAGGGCCCGTGGCGGCCCCCGCAGCCTCCGCAGTAGGAGCGCGCGACACGATGGACGGGAGGCACGGTGCCAGCTGGCACCGTGC
>JASCOI010000113.1 GCA_029959665.1 Microbacteriaceae bacterium PS02333 | reverse complement strand
CCCGCCGGTCCGTCGCGCGGCGACCAGCTGACGGACGGGAGGCTCCCCACCGGGCACGGCCGACCCGCCGCTGGCGCGGCGGTCCGGAACCGGCCGGTGTGGGCCCACTGGCCAGCCCGCCACGAGCCTCCCGTCCGTCAGTGCGCGGTCTGGTGACGCGGGCCGCGCAGCCGGCCGATGCCGGTCACGACCGCGACCACGACCAGGCCGAGCGCCAGGCCGGCCACGGCCGACAGCGCGGTGTCGACGATCCACGTGACGACGGGGCCGGCAGCCTCGATCGCGTGCTCGACGGCGTGCAGGACGTCGAGCGGGCCGTGCCAGAACGTCTCGGCGAGGTTCGCGATCACCAGGTGACCACCCACCCACAGCATCGCGACGGTGCCGACGATGCTGATCACGCGGAAGACGGCCGGCATCGCGGCGACGATCCTCGCGCCGAGTCGCCGGGTGCGACGGGCCGGGCTCTTCATCATCTGGAGGCCGACGTCGTCGACCTTCACGAGCAGCGCCACGGCACCGTACACGACCCCCGTCATCGCGAGGGCGATCACCACGAGCGCGCCGAGCGTCGCCCAGAACCCGAGGCCGGTGTCGAGGCTCGCCAGCGCGATGAGCATGATCTCGGTGCTCAGGATGAGGTCGGTCCGGATCGCGCCGAACACGAGCTTGGGCTCGGTCGTCGTCTCCGCGGCTCCGCTCTCGTGGTGGAAGCCGAACCACTCCATGACCTTCTCGGCGCCCTCGAAGCACAGGTACGTGCCGCCGAGGACGAGCAGCCACGGCAGCACCCACGGGGCGAAGGCCGTGAGCAGGAGCGCCAGGGGGATGATGATGACGAACTTGTTGAAGAGGCTGCCGAGGGCGATGCGCCCGACGACCGGCAGTTCGCGCGCGGGCTCGAGGCCCTGCACGTACTGCGGGGTCACCGCGGCGTCGTCGATCACGACGCCGGCGGTCTTCGCGCTGGCCTTGAGGGCGGCCGACAGGATGTCGTCGACGACGGCGAGCAGGCCGACTGACATGCGTGGTCCTCCTGGGGATCGTGGCTGTCGGGACGCTCAGACTACTGGTCGTGGCCCGCGACTCACGTCGTGACGACACCCCACGGCGTGTGCAGCGCAGCGTGCACCCCGTGCAGGACGGGTGCGAAGCGGGCGTCCCCCTCGCTGCGGGCGAGCGGGTCCACGCCGCACGCCAGCATGGGGAGGAGCAGGACCGGACCGGCGGACCACGGGTGGCACAGGCTCTGGTCGTCGTCTCCGGCGTCGGGTGACCACCGTTCCCACCACGTGCCGGCGCCGGCGTCGAGCATGCGGCCCCAGTGCTCGTCGAGCCGGTGTCGTGCTGCCGTCGGCGCGCCGAGCGCGACGAGCGCGCGGCAGAGCGCGAACGCGAAGTACCCGGTCTCGGGGACGAACCCCTCGAACACGGTGGTGTCGACGAGCCGACGGGCATCAGCGGTGTCGAGTGCACATGCGAGGATCGCGGCCGCGTGCGGGTGGTGGAGTCGCCCGGTCAGGCTCCGGAGGGCCTCGTCGAGCCGCGCTCGGTGCTGGGCTGCCCGCTGGGGACGACCCGCGCGGTCGGCCAGTGCGCACGCCGAGCGGAGCGCCGCGGCGTACTGCGCGTCCATCGCAGCGCTGCGTGCCTCGGCCGTGAAGTCCCACCAGTCGATGAACGCCCACCAGCCGGGTTCGTCGGCGTCGAACCGGCCGTTGCGCCAGCGGCCGTCCGCCCAGGCCGTCGTCCGGTCGAGGGCGAGCTCGAGCTCGGCGAGCAGAGCGTCGTCGCCCGTGAGCCGGACGTGCTCGTCCAGGTGGCACACCCACTGCAGCGAGAAGTCCGGGATGCGGTGGTGGGTGCCGCTCGGCGAGAGTGCAGGGATCATGCCGTCGGGGTCCTGCGTGCCCGCGAACTGCCGGAGCGACCGTCGCGAGGTGTCCGCGACCCCGGTCGTCGTGAGGTCGAACAGTGCCTGCAGTCGGGCATCCGCGACGTAGTGCCCACCCTCTCGGAGCGGGCAGTCCTCGTACAGGTCCTGCCGGCCGACGCGGACCGTCGCCGTGCTGACGGCGTGCATGCGTGAGTACCGATCGTCATCCGCGACGAAGACCGGGTTCGGGCGGTCGGCGGTGACGGACGCGAACTCCGCGGTCACCGTGACGGCGGCGGACCGAACGACGACGGCGAGTTCCCGGAACGACCGGCGGTGCCAGAACCGGTGCACGGTCCGACCGGCGGGGACCACGACGGTGTCGACCGCGGCGATGCCCTGCCGCGTGGCGGTCGGCCAGCCGAAGGCATCGGTCGCCTCGCCCATCACGACGTCCAGCACGGTGGTGGCCGGTGCTTCGACCGTCAGGGTGAGGAAGCCGACCAGCTGGTGGGGGAGCCGGTACTGCACGAAGCCCGCGGCGCCGTCCGTGGGTGGACCCGGGAGTCGGATCCTGCCTGCGGCGACGAGTGCCGCGGCGCGGTCCGGCGTGTCGAGCGCCAGTCCGGCCCACGCTGCGGTCGGGACGTGCCCGACGTGCTGGAGGTGCGGTTCGAGGTCGACCGAGTGCTCCTGCACCGGCCGGTCGTACGGTTGCGGGCACTGGTCGTCGGGGTAGGGCACGGCACCGGCCCATCCGAGGTGCTCGTCGTCGAGGGTGCGGTCGGACCACTCGGTGAACCCGGTCGACCAGGCCGCCTGCTGTGTGCCCTGACGCCATCCCGGCGGGACAGCGGTCTGCCAGACGGTGTCGGTGTCGATGGGGTGGGTGGCGCCGGACGCGTCGGTGAGGCGTCCCTCCGCCCACAGGCCGCCCAGCGCGCGCGGCTCGTGGTGCGTGGCGATGCCGAGCAGGTGGACCCCGACCACGACCTCGACCTGTCGTCGACCGGTCAGCGCCGGCGCGAGGTCCACACGGACGGCGTCGTCGCCGGGACTGCTGCTCTGGACGTCGTGGTGCGCGACGAACGCACCGTCGACCCACACCCGGAACGAGCCCCGTGCCGCCACGTGCAGCTCACCGGCGACCAGGGCGTCGTCGCACGTGACGATCCGGCGGAGCAGCAGGAGCTGGTTCGGTGTCTGCCGGTGGAACGCGTCCCAGATCCAGGTGCTCACGCGGCGACCGCGACGTGCACGACGTGGTGACCGGTGGTGTCGCCGGGTACGCCGTTCGCCGGATCGACGTCGATGCCGTCGATCGACAGGGCGCCCCGGTCCGCCGCCTCGATGGTGAGGTCGATCGTCGCGCCCCGGAACCGGACGCCGGAGGCGATGACGACCTCCCCTGCGGCTGGTCGCAGCGGGTCGAACCGCAACGCGTCGAGGCCGGTACGGAGTCCCAGGGCCCCGAGGTGGACGAGACGGAGGAACGAGGTCGCCGACCAGGTCTGGTTGGGCTCGCTGTCCCAGCGGAACCCGCATTGCCAGCCGCCGGACGGTGCTCCGGTCACGGCGTCGTGGACCTCGTCGAAGCGGCCGTCACTCCGGGCGACGAGCGCACGGAGGTCCTCGAAGGTCTGGTCGACACCGTCGGTGTCGCGGACCGTGGCCGCGGCGAGGCCCGTCAGTCCCATCACCATCGGCCAGCAGATCGCGTTGTGCCGACCCGGGTGGTCGTCGGAGTACCGGTCCGCGAAGTGCGGGGCGACGTTGACCGCCCCGGCAGGGCCACGGCCGATCGAGGCGAGTGCCGCGGCTCGTGTGTGTTCCGGCGCGACGTCGAACACCGTCGCGAGCGCGAGTCCCGCGGCTTCGCGGTGGTGCTCGAGCGTTCCGGCGGTCGGTCCGGTGCCGTGGACGAGGTACCCGAAGGTGTCGCCGTCGCCGAGGTGCTCACGGATGGCGTGGACCAGTCGGTCGGCGCGCTCGTCGAGGTCGCCCGCGTCCTCCCCGAGGTCCCGGGCAGTCGCGGCCAGGCACCGGTGCGCCGCGACGTAGAGCACGTTCGTCGACAGGGTCATGACCTCGTGCGCGTCCGGGTAGTCGAGCACGAAGGAGGTCGGCTCGTCGGTGGTGGCGGGCGGGGTCGGGAGGCCGGAGACGCCGTCCTGCATGAGTGCGGGACCCGCGTACAGCCCCCAGCGGGGCCGGAACCGCTCGCGGTCGAGGATCGCGAGCGAGGCACGACCGACGTCGAGGACCGTGCGCAGCAGGTCGGCGCCGCCGGTCGTCACGGCGAGGTCGCGCGCGGCCAGCACCCACACGACCTGGTCCCACCACTGCTCGTCCTGCGCGATCACCCGGCGACCGTCCGGCAGCGTCTCGCAGACCCGCAGCAGGGTCGACCGCGCGGCGTCGGGGCGCAGGATCGATGCGGCGCCCCAGCTGTTCAGGGCGGCGTCGCGGGTCCACGGGTCGGAGTAGCCGTCCCCTGCCCGGATGTACGTCCCGCGGTCGTCCGCGACGGTGTTCCGGTCGAGTGTCCAGACGGCGGTGTCGTACAGCGAGCCGAGCCAGGGCCGCGTCGTCGAGGCGAGGTGGATGTCCATGAAGTCATAGTGACAACGTTGACACCGGCAGTCAACGTTGACACACTGCTCCCGTGCACACCGATCCACAGCGCATCATCGACCGCGCAGCCCGTGTCCTCCGCGAGCGCATCCGTCCCGCCACCGAGGCGGTGACGGCCCCGCTCACGATCGCCGTCCGCCACCTCGACGGCGAACCCGAGTCGTTCGCGGTCGCGACGGCGCCGGTCGACGAGTTCCGCCCGGCCGCCGTCGGTGACGCGTGGGGACCGGCATGGACGACGAGCTGGCTGCACCTGACCGGCGCGGTCCCGGACAGCTGGCGGGGCATGATCGCCGCGGCCGACCGCGACCGGGCCCGGCTCGGTTCCACGGGACCCACCCTGGTGGCACTCGTCGACATCGGCTTCGAGCCGGACTCCGGCCCGGGTTTCCAGTGCGAGGGACTGGTCCACCGTCCCGACGGCAGCATCGTCAAGGGCATCCACCCCCGCTCGCAGTGGGTGCCGCTCTCGGCGGACGACTCCGCCGTCGACCTCTGGGTCGAGGCGGCGGCGAACCCCGACGTCGCCGCTGCCCAGTTCCGGCCGACTCACCTCGGCGACGGCATCGCGCCGGACGGTCCACCGCTCTACGAACTCGTCCGTGCCGACCTCGCGGTACTCGACCCGGAGACCCAGGCGCTCGAGGTCGACCTCGAGGTGCTGCTCGGTTGGGCCGAGGAACTCCCCGCCGACCGCCCTCGGCGCGTGAAGCTCCTGCGCGCGCTCGACCTTGCGTGCGACGCGCTCGACCTCGACGACGTCCGCGGCACCGCGTCCGCCGCCCGCGCGGTGCTCGCGCCCGAACTCGCCCGCCGCGCCGACGCCAGCGCGCACCGGCTCGCCGCGATCGGGCACGCGCACATCGACTCCGCCTGGCTCTGGCCGACGCGCGAGACCGTCCGCAAGTGCACGAGGACGTTCTCCAATGTGCTCGACCTGATGGACCGCTACCCGGACTTCCGGTTCGCGTGTTCCCAGCCGCAGCAGTACGCCTGGATCGAGCAGACGCACCCCGACCTGTTCGCGCGGATCACTGCGGCCGTCGCCCGCGGCCAGTGGATCCCCGCCGGCGGCATGTGGGTCGAGTCCGACACGAACCTGCCCGGCGGCGAGGCGCTCGTGCGCCAGATGGTGCACGGCAAGCGCTACTTCGCCGACAAGTTCGGGGTCGAGCCGCACGAGGTGTGGCTCCCGGACTCGTTCGGCTACACCGCGGCGCTCCCGCAGATCGCCGCGCTCGCCGGCTACCGCTGGTTCCTCACGCAGAAGCTGTCGTGGGGGAACCCGACGGACAAATTCCCGCACCACACGTTCCGGTGGCAGGGGATCGACGGCACGACGCTGTTCAGCCACATGCCGCCGGTCGACAGCTACCTGTCCGAGCTCACCCCGCACGAGCTGCAGCACGCGTCGTCGAACTTCCGCGACCACGGCGACGCCACCACGTCGATGGTGCCGTTCGGGCACGGTGACGGCGGCGGCGGGCCGACGATCGTGATGCTGGAGCGGGCGCGACGTCAGGCGGACCTCGAGGGCTCACCGGTGGTGGAGCACGCGACCCCTGAGTCCTTCTTCCAGGAGGCCGAGCGAGAGTACCCGAACGCCCCGACGTGGGTGGGGGAGCTGTACCTGGAGGGCCACCGTGGGACCTACACGTCCCAGGCCGCGATGAAGCAGGGCAACCGGCGGAGCGAGCACCTGCTCCGCGAGGCCGAGCTGTGGAGCGCGACCGCCACGGTCCGCCACGGGGTCCCGTACCCGGACGGCGCCCTCGACCGGCTCTGGAAGACCGTGCTGCTGCACCAGTTCCACGACATCCTGCCGGGCTCGTCGATCGGCTGGGTGCACCGGCAGGCCGCAGAAGCGTACGTGGCCGTCCGCGACGAACTCGAAGCGATCATCGGCTCGGCGCTCGACGTCCTCGCCGGCGACGGCGACCGTGCCATCACCTTCAACGCCGCACCGGCGCCGGTGGACGGCGTGCCTGCACTCGGTGCCGGGCCTGCCGGGGACGACCAGGGCCTCCAGGCCGTCGAGGTGCGGCAGGACGGCGAGTCCACCGTCCTCGACAACGGGGCGCTGCGCGTCGTCGTCGACCGGACGGGAGGCGCGGTGAGCGTCCGCGACGTCGCTCGCGGTCGCGAGCTGGTCGCCGCCGGGGCCCGGCTCGGCGACCTGGTCCTGCACCAGGACCTGCCCAACGCGTTCGACGCGTGGGACGTGGACGAGCACTACCTCGCCACCGGGCGGGTGCTGGACGACGTCGACGCCATGCGCGTGGAGCGCACGGAGGACGGCTCCGCCACTGTCGTGGTCGAGCGGAGCTTCGGCCGATCGTCGTCGGTGCAGCGCATGACGCTGCGTCCAGGTCGCGGCGAGATCGACTTCGTGACCGAGGTCGACTGGCACGAGTCCGAACGGTTCCTCAAGGTCGCGTTCCCACTCGACGTCCGCACCGACGTGTCGACGTCCGAGATCCAATTCGGGCACGTCCGACGCCCGACGCACCAGAACACCACATGGGACGCCGCCAAGTTCGAGATCGCCGCCCACCGCTGGGTGCACGTCGGCGAGCCGGGATTCGGGGTGGCGATCGCGAACGACTCGACCTACGGGCACGACGTCCGTCGCCGGGACGGGGACGACGGTGCGCTGCCGGGGACCGACGTGCGGCTCTCGCTGCTGCGCGCACCGCGCTACCCCGACCCGGAAGCGGACCAGGGGCGCCACCGCTTCGGGTACCGGCTCGTCAGCGACGCAACTGTCGCGGACGCGATCGACGCCGGCTACCGGCTGAACCTGCCACCGCGTCGCCGGTTCGGCGCGGGCCCGGTCGCACCGCTCGTGCGCGTGGAGCCCGCGTCCGGCGCGACGAGCACCCGGCACGGCGTGGTCGTCGAGAGCGTGAAGCTCGCCGAGGACCGGTCGGGCGACCTCGTCGTCCGGCTCTACGAGTCGCTCGGCGCGCGCACCCGCGCACGGATCGCCTGGGACCTGGAGGCCAGCGGCGTGGAGGTCGTCGACCTCCTCGAGCGCCCGCTCGCGACCCTGCAACCCCTGGACGGCACGGTCTCGCTCGAGTTCCGCCCGTTCCAGATCGTCACGCTCCGGATCCGCCGGAGCGCCGTACTCGAGGAGGAGAACGGATGACCAACACCACCGTGGCGGCCCCGCCGGCCCCACTCGCGACCGCGGTCGGCCGCCGTCGCAGCGCACCCACGAGGAGATCGGGACGCAGACGACACGATGCCGTCGTCGGCTACCTGTTCATCCTCCCCGCGATCATCGGCCTGGTGCTGTTCGTCGCGTACCCGATGGTGACGTCGCTCTACCACTCGTTCACGGACTGGAACGGGCTCACCCCGGCGAAGTGGACGGGGCTCGACAACTACGTCCGGATGTTCACGCAGGACACCAAGTTCTGGCCGTCGATCGAGGTCACACTGCTGTGGGTCGTGATCTCCGTGCCGGTCACCATCGCGGCCGGACTCGCCCTCGCCGTCGTCGTGAACCGGTCGCTCCGCGGGGTCCGGCTCTTCCGCACGCTGTTCTACCTGCCGGTCGTGCTGCCGGCCGTCGCGGTGCTGACGCTCTGGAAGTACATCTACGACCCGACGTACGGGCTCGCGAACGAGGTCCTGCGGGCGCTGCACCTGCCGACGAGCATGTGGCTCGGCGACTCGAAGGTCGCCCTCGCGTCGATCCTCATCGTCGGGGTCTGGGGCGTCGGCGGGACGATGATCATCTTCCTCGCCGGGCTCCAGGCCGTCCCCGCCGAGCTCATCGAGGCCGCGAAGGTCGACGGCGCCGGAGCCATCCGACGCTTCTTCACGATCACCCTCCCGATGATCGGCCCGATCCTGCTGCTCCAGCTCGTCCTGCAGCTGAACGCGGCCTTCCAGACGTTCAACCAGGTCGCGATCCTCACCAAGGGCGGCCCCGGCACGTCGACGAACCTCTTGATGTACAAGATCTACACGGACGGGTTCGCGAACTTCATCTCGTCGCCGCAGCTCGGCTACGCGACCGCCGAGGTGTGGGTGCTGTTCGTCATCGTGATGATCGTGACCTTGGTGATGCTCCGCGTCACCCGCGGTCGTTTCTCGGCCGGTGGTGAGGCATGAGCGCCGTGACGGACCGACCGCGGGTCACCCCCACCCGCGTCGAGGACATCCCGCCCACCCGCCGGGTCCCGCTGAACCAGCGCGTGCCGATGCTCCTGTCGCGCATCGCCTGGTACGTGCTCTGCGGGCTACTCGGACTGACGATGCTCGTGCCGCTCGTCTGGATGATCAGCATCGCCCTGAAGTCGAACGGCGACATCAACCAGCTCCCGCCGACCTTCCTGCCGAAGGAGTTCGACTTCGGGAACTTCATCGCCGGGCCCGCGCAGATCCACTTCTACCGGCTGCTGCTCAACACGGTGATCGTGACGGTCATCTCGACCTTCGGCGCCGTCGCCAGCTCGATGATCGTCGGCTACGGGATCTCCCGGATCGAGTTCCCCGGCCGGAAGCTGTGGTTCGCGCTGATCTCCGGCAGCCTGTTCGTCCCGGGGATCGTCGGGCTCATCCCGCTCCAGCACCTGTACATCTCGCTCGGGGTCATCGACACGTGGATCCCGCTGGTCCTGCCGGCGTTCTTCGGCAGCCCGATCTTCGTGTTCCTCGCGCGGCAGTACTACCAGTCCATCCCGCGGTACATCGACGAGTCGGCGTTGATCGACGGTGCCGGGCACTGGACGATCTTCACGAAGATCATGCTGCCGATCACGAAGCCGGTCTGGATCACGGTCGCGATCATGTCCTTCCAGCTGGCCTGGAACGACTACCTCAACCCGCTCGTCTACCTGACGACGTCGTCGAAGTTCACGCTGTCGCTCGGCATGGCGTCCTTCCTCAGCGACACCGCGGGTTCCCAGTACAACTACTACATGGCGACGAACCTGCTGTTCATGCTGCCGCCACTGGCCCTGTTCTTCCTGGCCCAGCGGTACTTCATGGAGGGCATCGGCTCGCTGGGGACGATCTCGAAATGACCAGACGACGGAAGTGGACCGCGACCATCGTCGCGGTCGCGATGGTCGGGCTCGGCCTCACCGGCTGCAGCGCCGCGGGATCGGCATCCGCATCGGATGCCGTGACGTACATGACGTGGGAGTCGATCCCGACGAACACGGCGTTCGACAACACCATGGCGAAGTTCGAGAAGTCGTCGGGCATCCGCGTCGAGCGGAGCGATTCGCCCAACGCCGACTACGCCCAGAAGCTCGCCAGCCTGATGATCGCGCGGAAGGCACCGGACTTCTTCTGGTGCACGACGGCCGAGGCGCAGAACCTCGCCGACGAGGGGCTGCTCTACGACTGGACGAACAAGCTCCGCGCGGGCGACGGGCTCGATCCGGACTCGTTCTCCCCGGGCGCGCTCGCGTCGTGGACCACGCCGAAGGGCCGCATCGCGGGCATCCCGACGCTGGCGAACACCTACGGGTTCTTCTACAACGCGGACACGTTCCGGAAGGACGGGATCCCCGTCCCGAAGGCCGGCTGGACGTGGGACGACCTGTTCTCGGCGATGGCGAAGCTCAAGGCGGCCGACCCGTCTACGACCCCGCTCGTGAACCAGTGGCCGCTCCTCGACAGCCCGCAGGGGGTGTCCGCCTACTCGGTGGCGAACGGTGGCAAGCCGTTCGTCGACTCCTTCGTGCACGCGACATCGGTGTCCACCGACCAGCCGTTCCGCGAGGGCGCGAAGCGGTTCACCGACGCCATCGCCGCCGGGGAGATGACGAACCCCGACTACGATCCGACGAACGTGCCGGCGGCGTTCTCGAACGGCGCCGTCCCGCTGATGTTCGCTGGCCAGTTCGTGCAGCAGTTCATCGCACCGAACAAGCCGAAGTTCGACTGGGGGTACGCACCGTGGCCGGCCGGGCCGGACGGGTCCGTGCAGCCGATCGAGACGAACGGCATCTGCTCGCCGTCCACGCTCCAGCACCCGGAACGGACGTGGAAGGCGATCTCGTACCTGGAGTCCACCGGCTTCAACGACGCCATGCGTGCCGTCCCCGTCGCGCCCATCGCGTACGAGCCCGGGACGAAGGGGTACTACGAGGGCCTCACCGCTGCCGGCGACCCGGCGTCGATGAGCATCGCCGCCACGGCCAGGTACGAGCTCGCGGCGAAGGACAAGTTCATCACCCAGTTCCTCGACCCGTGGGCGACGAACGCCACCGACATCACGACCACGCAGTGGAACCCGATGCTGTCCGGTCAGCGGTCGGTGGACAGCGGTGTCACGGACACCGCGGACGGGATCAGGAGGCTCATCGGATGACCAGTGGAACAGGGAACCACCCGCCGATCGACTACCCGTTCGGACCGTTCGTCCCCTGGGCCGAGAACCCCGTCCTCCGGCCCGGGCGGCACCCGTGGGAGTCGACGAACGTCTACAACCCGGCGGCGATCGTCGTCGACGACTGCGTCGCCCTGCTCTACCGCGCGCACGCCGACGACATCGTGTCATCGCTCGGGCTCGCCTGGAGCGACGACGGGTGCGCCTTCGAGACCGAGCCCGATCCGGTGATGGTCCCGGAGCACGACTACGAGCGGTACGGCTGCGAGGACCCCAGGGTCGTCCGGATCGAGGGCACCTACTGGTGCACCTACACCGGGTGGGACCGGCACACCGCCAGGCTCTGCATCGCCGAGTCCGAGGACCTCCGGACCTGGACAAAGCACGGCCCCGTCGTGCCGGGCGTGAACACCTTCGCCGGCGTCCGGGAGACGCCGGGCCCGGACTGGAGCAAGGGCGGGGTGATCCTGCCGGAGCCCGTCGACGGCCGGTACCTGATGTGGTTCGGCGAGGGGAACATCCACCTCGCCACCTCCACCGACCTGCTGCACTGGGACGTGGTCGACGAGCCCGTGCTCAGACCGGAACCCGGCACCTTCATGGGCGACCTCGTCGAGACGGGGCCGCAGCCGGTCGTCACCCGCACCGGGCACGTGCTGCTCATGCACAACAGTGCAGTCGTCCGTGCCGCCGACCAGGTCACGTACGCCTGCGGGCAGGTGCTCATCGACCCGGGGGGGCCCCCCCCCGGGGGGGGGGCCGGCCCCCCCCCCCCCCGGCGGGGCGCGCCCCGCGGGGGGGG
>JASCOI010000112.1 GCA_029959665.1 Microbacteriaceae bacterium PS02333 | reverse complement strand
CCGCACCCCCCCGCGGGGGGCGCGCCCCCCCAACCGGGGGGCGCGGGGGGGGCCCGCCCCCCCCCCCACGACCGCCCGGCGGGGACGGTCGTCGTCACGGCGGTCGAGATCGTGCCCTTCACCGAGGTGCCGTGGGCGTTCGCGGACGCCGAGGGCGAGGGCTTCACCGACATCGACGACTGGCGGACGCAGCACCGTCGCTTCTGGCTGCGGACCGAGGGCGTGGTCGTCCCCGACGACGAGCCGATCGTGCTGATCTGGCTCCGCTACGAGCCCTGACCGCTCAGTCGAAGAGCTCGCTGAGCCAGTTCCCGCGGCGCTTCTTGCCGTACTGCTGCTGCCCGTAGCCCGGCTGCTGCCCGTACCCGGGCTGTCCGTACTGACCGTAGCCACCTCGGCGGCCCTTGTCCCACGACCCGGGCGACCCGGGCGAACCCGGCGACGCGTACCCGTTCCGCGGCACCGCCATCCCCGGCGCGTACCCGGGGACGGAACCGTACGCGGGGGCGGCCGGCACGCCGGGGACCGCCTGCGGACCAGGAGCCGACGACGAACCAGGCGCGGCCCGGTCGATGATCTTGTCGAGCTCGCCGCGGTCGAGCCACACGCCACGGCACTCCGGGCAGTAGTCGATCTCGATGCCGGACCGCTCCGACATCACGAGGGTGGACTGGTCGTTGGGACACTGCATGCGTCCGATCCTGTCGGCCCCGCGTGTGCCACCGATGCCAAGGCGCTGGAGGACCACTGTGGATCCCCGGAGTGTCCGCCGTCCGACACCCGTCGCCCGCGCCCTAGGCTGACGACGTGACCGAGACCCGAGGCACAGCGGAGCACGGCTGGGAGCCGCTCGTCGGCAGCGCGCAGTCCGTCGTCCTCGAGGTGCTCCGGGCCGGCCCACGCCCACGCACCGAACTCGCCGAACGCCTCGGCCTGTCCGGCCCGAGCCTGTCGCGCATCACGAGACCGCTGCTCGAGGCGGGGATCCTCGTCGAGCGCGACGGGGTGCAGCAGACCACGACCGGGCGCCCGTCGATCCCGCTCGACATCGACGCGGACGCACACCACTTCATCGGTGTGAAGCTCACCGGGGACAGCCTGTTCGCTGTCTCGACAGACCATCGTGGCCGGGTGCTGACGGAGCGCGAGGAAGCACTGACCGACACGGCCGTGCCTGCCGTGGTCGCCCGGATCGCCGAGGTCGTCGCCGCGATCACCGCCGAGGACGACCGTGTCCGCGGGGTCTGTGTCGCCCTGGGCGGCGCGACGATCGACCGGCGCGAGGTCCGGCGCGCACCGTTCCTCGGCTGGGAGGACGTCCCGCTCGGCTCGCTGCTCGGCGCGGCGACCGGCCTGCCGTGCTCCGTCGAGAACGACGTCCGGGCACTCACGCACGCCGAGCACTGGTTCGGCGAGGGCCGCGACCACCGCTCGTTCGCGCTCCTGACGATCGGCGCCGGCATCGGGCTCGGCCTGGTCGTCGCCGGCACGGTACTGTCCGGCGCTCACTCGACCGCCGGCAGCATCGGGCACCAGCGGCTCGGTGGCGCGGTGAGCACGTCTGACCTCCGGTGCGAGTTCGGCCACCGCGGGTGCGCCCGCGCCGTGCTCAGCGCGCGGGCGATCTCCCTCGCGGGCACCGAGGCGCTCGGCCGGCCGGTGTCGGCGGTCGAACTCCTCGGCGAGGCCCGCGGCGGTCACTCCGGTGCGCGTGCCGTCGTCGACACGGCTGCCGAGGCCCTCGGACTCCTCGTCGCGGACGTCGTGAACGTCGTCGATCCCGAGGTCGTCCTGCTCTCCGGCGAACTCGTCGGGGTCGCCGAGGTCGGCCGGGCAGCGCTCGACCGCTCGGTCGAGGCCGCTCGGCACTGGTCCACGCCGACCCCGACGGTGATCGCGCAGCCGTTCCGGTTCAACGAGTGGGCGCGCGGCGCAGCCGCGGTGGCCATCCAGATGCACGCGCTCGGCGCCTGAGAGCGGACCACGCGCGGACGGGAGGCTCGGTGCCGGCTGGCACCGAGCCTCCCGTCCGGAACGGAACGCGACCAGCGCGTCAGGTGAGCTGCAGGAGCGTGTTCACCTGGTCGTTCACCGCGGTCAGCGTGCTGACCGGCTTGCCGTTCGCGTAGATGTCGTCGAACGCCGGCTGCACGAGCGCCTGCACGTCCGCCGGGTTCCGCGTGACGGGGAACAGGAAGGTGGTCTTGTCCTCCACCTGCCGCGTGAACGCCGACACGTCGAGCCCGCGCTTCTCGAACGCGGCGACGGCGGCGTCGGTGCCCTCCGGACGGGCCGGGAACACGATGCCGGCACGACCGACGATCTGCTGCGCCGTGGAACCGCCGAGGAACGCGACCCACTTCGCCGCCGCCTCCGGGTTCTTCGCCTGCTTCGTGATCGAGTCGCCGAGCCCGTTGAACATCGAGGCACGGTGCCCGACCGGCCCGACCGGCGTCGGCGCGATGCCGATGTCGAGCCCCGGGAGGTTGGCGTAGGTGCCGATCATCCACGAGCCGTTGAACGACAGCGCGACCTTCTTCGCACCGAGCTGCACGTCCGGCCCGGTGGTCGTCGAGAAGACGCCGTACTTCGGCATGTACCCCTTCTCGGCGAGGCCGTAGTACCAGGACATCGTCTTCTGGAAGCCGGCGTCGTCGTACCGGAACTTGTTCCCCCACGGGTTCTTGTTCGTGTAGAACCAGTCGGTCGACCCGGTGAACGGCGACCACTGCGTCTGCCCGAACCCGTCGCCGCCACTGCCGTTCGCGCTGATCCCGTAGACCGCGACGTCGTTCTTGTCGAAGCCGGACTCGTCGCCGCGCCTGCCCTTCCCGTCGACGGTCAGGTGGGCGACCATCTTCTCGAACGACCCGCCGTCGTCGGGGTTCCACTCGAGCGACGCCAGCTGCTCCGGGGTGACCCCGGCCTTCGCCATCGCCTTCTTGTCGTAGAACATCGCGATGGTGTCCCAGTCCTTCGGGGACCCGTACCGGTGACCGTCCTGCCCCTTCCAGAGCTCGGCGAGGCCGGACTGGTAGTCGGCGTCCTCGATGGAGGCGGTGGCCTCGAGCTCGTCGAGCTCGTAGAGCACGTCGAGGTCCGAGTACTGCGGGAACTTCGTCAGGTGGTCGGTGAACACGTCGGGCGCGGTGCCGGCGATGAACCCGGCGGTGAGCTTCGTCCAGTAGTCGTTCCAGCCGAGCTGGGTGATCTTGATCGTGATGCCGGGGTTCTGCTGCTCGAAGGCCTTCGCGACGGCCTGGTAGGCGGGCAGCTGGTTCGAGTCCCACAGCCAGTAGGACACGGTGCCGGTCGCGCCGCCGGTCGCTCCGCCCGACGAGCGGCCGGGTGACGAGCACGCGGCGAGCGCACCGACGGCGAGGGCTGATGCTCCGCCGGCGAAGAGCGCGCGGCGGGTGATGGAGTTCGTCATGAGCTGGACCTACTTGATGCCGGAGAAGCCGATGGAGTTGACGATGCGCTTGGCGAAGAGGCCGAACAGCACGATCATCGGGAGCGCTGCGACGAGGGTCGCGGCCATGAGTCCTGCCCAGTCGGTACCGGACTGCGGCGACTGGGACTTGAAGACGCCGAGCGCCACGGTGAGCACCCGCGAGCTGTCGGTGTACGACACCATGAGCGGCCAGAAGTAGTCGTTCCACGCGGTGATGTACGTCAGGACGGCGAGCGTCGCGATCGGTGCGCCGGCCATCGGCAGGATGAGGCGGAAGAACACCCGGACCTTGCCGGCGCCGTCGATGAGGGCTGCCTCCTCGACCTCGCGGGAGATGCCGAGGAAGAACTGGCGGAGGAAGAACACCGCGAACGGGGTCATCAGCATCGACGGCAGCGAGATCCCGAGCAGGGTGTCGACGAGGCCGAGCGACTTGATCAGGGCGAAGTTCGGCAGGAGCGTGAAGATCGTCGGGACCATGAGCCCGGCGAGGAACACCGCGAAGACCTTGTCGCGCCCGGGCCAGCGCAGCCGGGCGAAGGCGTAGGCGGCGCCGGCGGAGAAGAACACCTGGCCGACGGTGATCATCGTCGCGGTGATCACCGAGTTGAGCAGGTACTGCCAGAAGTTGATCGCCGCGCCGGAGCCGCCCTGGGCGAGCGCCTCCTTCGTGGACTGCAGGCCGAACACCCGCTCGAACCCGCCGAGGCTGAACCCGGTGGGCAGCAGCGAGGTGGGGTCGGCGGAGATCGCACCGTTCGACGACAGCGCCGTGCGGAGGATCCAGTAGAAGGGGAACAGGGTCACGACGATCACGGCGATCATCGCGATCCAGGCGAACACGCGGCCGGCCGACGGCTTCGGTCGCTGGGGCTTCGCGCCACGCGTGGTGACGGCGCGGGTGGTCGTGGGCTCGACCACCGGAGGCAGGGTGCTGGTCATCGTCGACTCGTTCCTGATCCGGGTCAGTCCAGGTCGCTCTCGCCGGAACGCGAGAGTCGGTACTGGATGAAGGTGATGATGCTGAGGACGACGAGGAGGGCCACCGAGACGGCGGACGCGTAGCCGAACTGGAACCGGCCGAAGGCCAGGTTGTAGATGTAGTTCTGCACGACGTTCGTGGCGTTCGCCGGGCCGCCCTGGGTCGTCACCGCGACGGTGTCGAACACCTGGAACGAGCCGATGATCGTGATGATGAGCACGAGCGACAGGATCGGGCGGAGGAGCGGCACGGTGATGCGCCAGAACATCTTCCACTCGCTCGCACCGTCGATGCGGCCCGCTTCGTAGACCTGCTCCGGCAGCGCTTGGAGGCCCGCGAAGATCAGGAGCGCCGTGTAGCCGACGTTCCGCCAGACGTTGATGAACGCGATCGTCGGGATGCCCCAGAAGTCGCTCTGCAGGAACGGGATGCGGCCGACGCCGAGTGCGGACAGGACCTCGTTGCCGATGCCGAGCTGGGTGTCGAGGATCCAGAGCCAGATGAGCGCAGCGACGACGTTCGACACCAGGTACGGCGCGAGGACGATGCCGCGGACGAACGTCGACTTCGTCAGTCGGTGCATCATCACGGCGATGAACAGCGCGAGGATCGTCTGGAACCCGATGTTCAGCAGCACGTACTCGACCGTGACGGCCATCGAGTGCCAGAAGATCGAGTCCTGCACGAGCCGCTCGTAGTTCTGCAGGCCGGTGAACACCGGCGGGGTGAGCAGGTTGTACGAGGTGAAGCTCAGGTAGATGCCGCGGATCGTCGGCCAGAGCAGGAACACGGCGAACCCGATCGCCGCGGGGGCGATGAAGACGAGGGCGAGCCAGAGGTCGTTCCTGGGGCGACGTCGGCGCGGTGCTGCGGTCCTGGATCCGGCCGCCTCCGCGGCTCGGGCGGGCCGGCCCCGCCGGACGGCTGGCGCCGTCAGGGGTGTTTCGGTGGCCATCGTGACTCCTTCGTCAACGCGGTTCCGTCCGGGTGGCAGTCCCGGATCGGATTTAGTGTCGCTGCAAAAGAAAGCGGTTGTCAAGGGCCTTGTGCGCACATGACGGACGGGCGGCGCGGGGGGGCGGGCCCCCCCGCCCCCCCCCCCCCGGCCGTCAGCAGCGCGCGATCAGAGCGCGGTGAGCCGGAACGGGACGACCCGCTCCGCGTACGTGGACGGGGCTTCCAGCCCCACCGTCTCGAGGACCCGTCCGGTGAAGACGCGCTCCCCCTCCCACCAGACGGGCGCGCGGACACCGTCGGCGCCGCTGCCGATGAGTACCGGGTCGACGCGGTAGCGGGTGTCCGGGTCGAGGTCGCGGAACGTGATGCGGCCGCGGAGACTGACCTCGGGTGCGGTGAGCGACGCCAGGAAGAACATCGCCTGCTTCCGGTCGGGTGCGACCGTGCCGTAGACGTTCAGGGTGTCGTCGACCTGGTCCACACGCACCAGGTCGCCGCCGTGCAGGAGCGCACGCGTGTCCTTGTAGAGGGCGATCCACTCGGCGAGGTCGCGCTCCTCGGCCTCCGTCGCCTTCGACAGGTCCCACTCTATGCCGAGGTGTCCGAAGAGCGCCGTCCCCGCACGGAAGGACAGGTCGTGCCAGCGCCCCGTCGTGTGGTTCACGCCACTGGCGATGTGCGAGCCGAGCAGCTCCGGCGGCAGGAGCTGCATCGTCCAGCGGTTCATCTGCTGGCGCTCCAGCGGGTCGATGCAGTCCGAGACCCAGACGCGGTCCGTGTGCTCGATGACCCCCAGGTCCACGCGCGCTCCGCCGGACGAGCACGACTCGATCTCGAACCCGGGGAACCGGTCCTTGAGCGCGGCCATCAGCCGGTACGCGGCGAGGGTCTGCTCGTGCACGGCGGCGCCGCCGTCACGGCGCCCGGCCTCCACCAGGTCGCGGTTGTGGTCCCACTTGACGTAGTCGACCCGGTACTCGTCGATGATCGCCGTCATCCGGTCGAGCACGTACTCGTACGCTTCCGGGATCGCGAGGTTGAGGACCTGCTGGTGCCGGGACCGGATCGGCAGACGACCGTCGGCCTGCATGATCCACTCCGGGTGCGCCCGGGCGAGGTCGCTGTCCTCGTTGATCATCTCGGGCTCGAACCACAGGCCGAACTGCATGCCGGCGGCCCGCACGTGGTCGACCAGCGGGGTCAGGCCGTCGGGCCACACGTCGTCGTCGACGAACCAGTCCCCCAGGCCCGCGAAGTCGTTGCGGCGGTGGCGGAACCAGCCGTCGTCGAGGACGAAGCGCTCGACGCCGAGCCGGGCGGAGCGGTCCGCGAGGTCCTCGAGGCGTGCGAGGTCGTGGTCGAAGTAGACGGCCTCCCAGACGTTGATCGTCATCGGGCGGGGGCTCGTCGGGTGCTGCGGGCGGCTCCGTAGGTGGTCGTGGAACCGGCGGGCCTGGGCGTCGAGGCCGTCCGCGTAGGCGCCGTAGACCCACGGGCCCTGGTACGTCTCGCCCGCGCCGAGGCGGACCTCGCCCGGCAGCAGCAGCTCGCCGCCACCGATCACCTGCTTGCCGTTGAACAGCCGCTCGGCGTGGTGACGGTGGTTGCCGCTCCACGCGGTGTGGACGCCCCAGACCTCGCCACGGGCGAAGCCGAAACCGGGCACGCCGACGCTCAGGACCGTGGCGGCGTCGGCGCCCGTGCGGCCCTTGCGGCCCTCGCGCTCGTGGATGCCGACGACGAGTTCGCTGCGCTGCGGGGTGCGCTCCTTGCCCCAGCGGCCGGCGAAGTCCAGGATCTCGCGGGCCCTGGTCGGGATCGGGAGGGCGACCGTGAGGTCGTCGACGGTGTAGGTGGCCGTGGCCGCGTTGGTCAGGGCTGCTCGGGTGCGGACGAGACCGGACGCGAGGAGCTCGATCTCGAGGCGCACGGCGAGGCCGGCGTGCTCGTCAGCGGCCTCGACGACGACCAGGGCCGCGCCGGCGTCGATGCGTGCGGGCTCGCCGTCCTTGCTCGGCAGTGTGTCGTGGGCTTCGCCGATCACGTCGATGCTCGTCGTCGTGAACCTCGGCGACCAGTCGTGCCCGTCCCGGTGTCCGCTGACGCCGGGCTTGCCCGACCACCCGGCGTGCGGTTCCGGCAGGATCGCCAGGCGGATCGGCTCGTCGACGGCGTTCGACACGACCGGCTCCCGCCCGGCCTCGACGAGGGCCTGCAGGTCCGCGGTGGACTGCTCCCCCAGGGCCGCACCCCAGTGCACCACCGATGGCAGGCGTCCTTCGGTGCAGTCGAGCACGAGGGAGACCCCGGCGGTGGACAGGTGGACGAGGGAGTGCGTCATCGGAGCTCCAGGTCAGCGTTACTTTTGTTCCGCAAGTATGTCAGAGGCACTCGTCAGAACCAGCGCTTCACCTTGAAGACCACGAAGAGGATCGCGGCGAAGGCCACCATCGCGACGATCGACAGCGGGTACCCCCACGTCCACGAGAGTTCGGGCATGTGCGTGAAGTTCATGCCGTAGATGGCCGCGATGAGGGTCGGCGCGAACAGGATGGCGGCCCAACCGGAGATCTTCTTCGTGTCGTCGTTCTGCTTCTGCGCCGCCAGGGTGGCGTCCACCGTCAGGGCGTTCTGCAGGAGCTGGCGGAAGGTGTCGATGCGCTCGATGGTCCGGATGGCGTGGTCGAGGACGTCGCGGAAGCGTCGCTGCATCTCGACCGGCAGGTGGTACTTCTCGGCGCCGCGGTGGAGGTTCTCGATCATGTGGACCAGCGGACGCGCTGCACGCTGGAAGTCGACCACCTCGCCGAACAGCTCGTAGATGCGTCGGGACACCCCTGGAACACCGGCGAAGAGCTGGTCCTCGATCTGGTTGATGTCCTCCTCGAGGCCCTCGATCACCGGGATGTAGTCGTCCACGATCGAGTCCATGAGCGCCCAGAGCTGCGCCTGCGGTCCCGCCGTCACGAGTCCGGGCTTGCCGCTCATCCGTTGCAGCGCACGCGGGACGACGTTCCGGCCACGCGGATCGGCCTTCACGACGGCGAGGAAGAACTGCTCGCCGACGAACGCGTGCACCTCGCCGAACTCGACCTCCTCCAGCTGGTCGTTGTAGAGCGCGGGCTTCAGCACCGCGAAGAGCGTCGAGCCGTACCGCTCGAGCTTGGGACGCTGGTGCCCCTCCGCGGAGTCCTCCACCGCGAGTTCGTGCAGCCCGAGCGCCACCGCGACGTCCCCGAGCTCCTCGGCGTCGGGCTGGTACAGGACGATGCACGCGCTGGCGTCCTGGTCCTCCATCATGCGGAAGGAGTCGTCGAGCGTCGGACTCGCGATCGGTGCGATGCGGTCGATGTAGGCGGTGTTGAGCTCGACGGTCACGTGCCCAACCTACGCACGTCCCCCATCCGCTGAACGGCACCTGCGCACCGTGGCGTGGCGACCGCCTACCGTGCAGGTCATCAGCATGCTGACGAAGGGATGAGTCATGCGGTGGTTCCGGAAGATCGTGATCGCGGCGAGTGCCGTCATCGCCGTGGTCGGTTCGTTCATCGGGTCGGGCGCGGCAGGGGGAACCCCCATCCAGGACGCTGCCGGCGGAGCCCTCTCGGCGTCGTCGACGGCGATCGCGCCGGCCGGACCCGCGTTCGGCATCTGGAGCGTCATCTACGTCGGACTCATCGCCTTCGCGGTCTGGCAGTTCCTGCCGCGCCGTGGCGACGAGGCCCGCCACGACCGCCTCGCCGTGCCGGCAACGCTGTCCCTGCTGCTCAACGCCGCGTGGATCCTGTCCGTGCAGTTCGGGCTGCTGTGGGTGAGCGAGCCGATCATCGTCGCCCTGCTCGCGGTGCTCGCGTGGACGTTCGTGATCCTGCGGCGCACGCGTCCGTCCGGCACGGTCGAGGCGATCGTCACCGACGGCACGTTCGGCCTCTACCTCGGGTGGGTGTGCGTCGCGACGGCCGCGAACACCGCAGCGGTGCTGACGGCCGCCGGCTTCCGGGGCTTCGGCCTGTCGCAGGACGTCTGGGGTGTCGTCGTGGCACTCGTCGCCGGCGCGGTCGGGGTCCTGCTGGCCGTGACCGGCCGCGGGCGCCTCGCTCCGACGGTCTCGCTGGGCTGGGGCCTGGCGTGGGTCGCGGTCGCACGACTCGACGGCCCGCTGGTGTCGGTGCCCACCGCGGTCGCTGCGCTCGTCGCCGTCGTCGTCGCCGTGGTGGTCACCCTCGCCGTGCGCACCCGCGCGGGCTGGTCCGCCGCCCGGTCCGCGCGCGCCGCGTAGCCCGCGCTCAATCAACTTTTGCGCTGAGCGACACTTCACGCGGCACGGTGCCCGCGAAGGGTCGCTCAGCGCGTGAGGTCGTGCGGACCAAGCTGCGTCAGGCGGCGGACGCGACCAAGCCGTGGGCAGCGGCCACGGCCTCGTTCGTGACGCGGCCGGCGTGCACGTTGAGGCCCTTCGCCAGGGCGGCGTCGGACTCGAGCGCCGCCTCCCAACCCTGGTTCGCGATCGCCAGGGCGTAGGGCAGCGTCGCGTTCGTCAGCGCGATCGTCGACGTGCGCGGGACGGCCCCCGGCATGTTCGCCACGCAGTAGTACACAGCGTCGTGCACGCGGAACGTCGGGTCGTCGTGCGTCGTCGGGTGCGAGCCCTCGAAGCAGCCGCCCTGGTCGATCGCGATGTCGACGAGCACCGATCCCGGCCGCATGTCCGCGACCATGGCGTCGGTCACGAGCTTCGGTGCCGAAGCCCCGGGGATGAGCACCGACCCGATGACGAGGTCCGCGTCCTGCAGCGCCGTCGCGATCGCGTGGGTGGACGAGCGGAGCGTCGTGATGCGTCCGTCGAACCGGGCGTCGAGTGCACGGAGTCGCGGCAGGCTGATGTCGAACACGGTGACGTCTGCACCCATCCCGAGGGCGATCGTCGCGGCGTTCACGCCCGCCCCCCCCCCCCCGGGCGCGGGGCGGGGGGGGCGCGCGGGCCCCGCCGCCGCCGATCACGACGACACGGCCCTTCGGCGTACCGGGGACGCCGCCGAGCAGCAGCCCACGGCCGCCGTGCGCCGCCATCAGGTGGTTCGCGCCCACCTGGGCGGACAAGCGTCCGGCGATCTCCGACATCGGGGACAGCAGCGGCAGCGACCGGTCGGGCAGCTGCACGGTCTCGTACGCGATCGCCGTCGCGCCCGAAGCCACGAGGGCGTCGGTGAGCGGCCGGTCAGCGGCGAGGTGGAGGTAGGTGAAGAGCACCTGCCCGGGTCGGATCGACGCGTACTCGGACGCGACGGGCTCCTTGACCTTCAGCACCAACTCGGCCCGCGACCACACGTCGTCGGCAGTGGGGACGATGGTGGCTCCGGCTGCGGCGTACTCCTCGTCCGGGAACGACGACCCGGTCCCGGCTCCGGCCTGCACGAGGACCTCGTGCCCGTGCATCGTGAGTTCGGCGACGCCGGCCGGGGTGGCGGCGACACGGAACTCGTTGTTCTTGATCTCGGTGGGGACGCCGATCAGCATGGCGGACTCCTTCGTGGGCGATGTGGCTCGGTCGAGCACCATCCAGCCACTCGCGCGTGTCCGTCGTGTTACACCCGAACATCCGGATGATCAGAAGCGAATCGGTGTCACGGAATTCGGCGTCAGAGCACCTTGCCCGGGTTGAGGATCCCGTTCGGATCGAACACGCGCCGGATCCCCCGTTGCAGCGTCACCAGGTCGTCGCCGAGCTCGTCTCCGATCCACCGTCGCTTCAGGACGCCGACTCCGTGCTCCCCGGTCAACGTGCCGCCGAGCTCGATCGCCGCTCGGAACAGCGCATCGGCCGCGTCCCAGACGTGCTGCGGCACCTCGTCCCCGTCGAACACGAAGTTCGGGTGCAGGTTGCCGTCCCCCGCGTGGGCGACGGTCGGGATCGCGACCCCGTGCTCGTGCCCGATCGCCGCCACCCGGTCGAACATGTCCGCGAGTCGGCTGCGCGGGACCGCGACGTCCTCGATGAGCACCTGACCGCGGGCTTCCATGGCCGCGTGGAACGACCGGCGGATGGTCAGCAGGCACTCGCGTTGGTCGCCGTCGACCGCCCGGCGGACGGTTCCGCCGGCGGCCTGGAGGACCGTCTCGGCTCCGCGCGCCACCTCCGTTGCGCCCACGCCGTCGAACTCGACGAGCAGGAACGCCCCGCCGGCGGGGACCGCTCCCACGGACTCGGCGATGACGTCCGGTCCCAGGTACGCCGCGATCCCGGCGAGCGCGGCGGCGTCGAGCAGTTCGACGGTCGACGGCCGTTCCGGCCCGTGCACGACGTCGGGGGGCCCCGGCCCCCGCCCCCGGGGCGGCCGGGGGACCCCCCCCCGCCGCGGCGGCG
>JASCOI010000111.1 GCA_029959665.1 Microbacteriaceae bacterium PS02333 | reverse complement strand
CCTGACCCATCGCGCGCGCCATGGGAAGCGGAAACGCGCGTAGGAGGCCGGAACACCGGACCTCCTACGCGCGTTTCGACTTCCTACGCGCGTTTCGACTTCCTACGCGCGTTTCGACTTCCTACGCGCGGAAGCGCCCGCGCGCTACCCGATCGAGAGCGCCGTCCAGCTCACCGGGGGGAGCTCGATCGTGACGGTGTCGCCCTCGCGGCGAGCCGACTCGTTCGTGCGGAGCCCGACACGCGACGTGTTCGCCAGGTCGTTGACCGCGTGCAGGTCGTCGTCCCAGACACCCTCGGCGTGCACGTCGCCCTCGACGGACAACCCCGACAGGTCGATCGTGACCGTCGTGCTCTCGGACGGGTGGCGGTTCACCAGGAACACCGCCGCCTTGCCGTCCTCGATCGTCGCGGCGGAGTCGACCACGGGGACCTGCCCGTACGTGCCGCCGTCGACGGTGTCGCCCGACGCGATGACCTGCAGCGAGGTGCCGTGGGCGAGCCTCGACGTGAGCGAGAACGGGAAGAACGTGGTCTGGCGCCATGCCTCACCACCGGGCTCGGTCATGATCGGGCCGATCACGTTCACGAGCTGCGCGATCGACGCCGATGCGACACGGTCCGCGTGGCGGAGCAGCGAGATGAGCAGCCCGCCGACCACGACGGCATCGGCGACGGTGTAGACGTCCTCGAGCAGGCGCGGCGCGACCGGCCACTCGTCGAGCGTGAATTCCTTCTGCATCTCGTTCCACTTCGAGATGGACCAGACGTTCCACTCGTCGAACGAGATGTCGATGCGCTTGTCGGACTTCTTGTGCGCCTGCACGTGGTCGGCAGCGGTCGTGACCGTGTCGATGAAGCGGTCCATGTTGACGCCGGAGGCCAGGAAGGTGGCGAGGTCGTCGCCCTCTTCGTAGTAGGCGTGCGCGGAGATGTAGTCGACGTCGTCGTAGGCGTGCTCGAGGACGGTGCGCTCCCACTCCCCGAACGTCGGCATCGACGCACCGGACGACCCGCAGATGACGAGTTCGAGGTCCGGCTGGATCTGGCGCATGCCCTTCGCCGTCATCGCGGCGAGCTTGCCGTAGTCGTCGGCGTTCTTGTGGCCGAGCTGCCAGGGCCCGTCCATCTCGTTGCCGAGGCACCACATGGTGACGCCGAACGGTTCCTCGCGGCCGTTGCGCTTGCGCTCCTCGGAACGGGCGGTCCCGCCGGGGATGTTCGCGTACTCGAGCAGCTCGATGGCCGCCTCGGTGCCGCGGGTGCCGAGGTTGACGGCGAGCATCATCTCCGAGCCGACGGAGTCGAGCCACTGCTGGAACTCGTGGAGGCCCACCTCGTTCGTCTCGGTCGAGTGCCAGGCGAGGTCGAGTCGGCGCGGACGCTGGTCGACCGGGCCGACGCCGTCCTCCCACTTGTAGCCGGAGACGAAGTTGCCGCCGGGGTAGCGGATCGTGGTGACGCCGAGCTCCTTGACGAGCTCGATGACGTCCTTGCGGAAGCCGTGCTCGTCGGCGCTTTCGTGCGCGGGTTCGTGGATGCCGTCGTAGACGTGGCGTCCGAGGTGCTCGACGAAGCCACCGAAGAGCCGGCGGCGCACGGGCCCCACCGTGAACGCGGAGTCGAGGACGAGGTGTGTGCGGGGCATGGATCTCCTTCGATCTGCTGGGCATCAGGCGTTCAGTGGCGGCCCGACTCGAAAGTGAGCGCTCACCCATCCGTAACGCTACCGGTATCCACGGCAGCGCGAAAGGGCTGGCGCATCATCGAGTCGCGGGCTAATGTGAGCGCTCACGGAGCACCTGCCCTGGTGCTCTCAGCCCGGCCCATCCCGATGGAGTGATGCCATGCCGAACCGACCCGTCCCACCCGTCCCACAGCTGCGCGGCGGCGCCTTCACCCGACGGAGCCTCCTCGCGGCCGGTGCCGCGGCGGCCACCGTGCTCCCCCTCGCCGCGTGCTCCAGCCCGATCGCCGCAGGCCTCGCCGGCAGCGCGCTCAACCCCGAGACGCTCGTCTTCTGGAACCTCTTCGGCGGCGGTGACGGCGCCCGCATGCAGGAGATGGAACGCGGGTACGCCAAGCAGCACGGCGGATCCAGCTCGCTCCAGGCGACGACGTTCGCCTGGGGCAACCCGTACTACTCGAAGGTCACACTGGCCACCGTCGGGAACAAGCCGCCGGACGTCGCGATCTCCCACCTGACGCGTGCGAAGCCGCTCTGGGACGGCGACCTGCTCGACCCGATCACGTCCGACGACCTCGCCGGTGTCGGGCTCGCGGCGAGCGACTTCAACCAGAAGGCCTGGACGGCGCAGAAGACCGACGGCAAGAACATCTGCGTGCCGCTCGACACCCACCCGTTCGTGCTCTTCTACAACGTTGACGTCTGCCAGAAGGCCGGTCTGATCGACAGCGACGGCAAGCTCAAGGACCTCACCGGGCTGGAGGCGTTCGAGAGCGCCCTCGCCGCGGTCGCGAAGGTGACGGGCGGCACCGCCCTCAACGTCGCGAACGTCAGCGAGATCGCGACCCCGTGGCGCTTCTTCTGGACGATGTACAACCAGATCGAGGGCGCGACGCCGTTCATCAGCGACGGCGGCGCGAAGCTCACCGTCAACGAGGACGCGTACACGAAGGTCACCGAGATGACCCAGAAGTGGGTGAAGAACGGCTGGCTGAACAAGGGCCTCGACTACGCCACCGCCCAGACCCTGATGTTCACCGGCAAGGCCGGCTTCTTCATGCAGGGCGAGTGGGAGATCAGCACGGCGCAGTCGATCAAGGGGCTGAAGTTCGGCATGGCGCCGATCCCACAGCTCTTCGACAAGCCGGCGACCCAGGCCGACTCGCACACCTTCATCCTGCCGCGGAAGGACCGCACACCCGAGCAGAAGAAGGCGGCGATGCTGTTCATCAAGCAGATGCTCGAGCAGAGCCTGACGTGGGCGCAGGGCGGCCACGTCCCCGCGTACCTGCCGACGTACGACAGCTCCGCGTACGAGAAGCTCACGCCGCAGTCGAACTACGCATCCGCTGCCGAGACCGCCGTGTTCGACGACGCCGCCTGGTACGGCGGATCCGGTTCCACGTTCGAGAACACCGTCGGCGCACAGCTCGCACTCGTCCAGCAGGGTTCGAGCTCCCCCGCCGCCGCCATGAGCGCGATCAAGTCGCAACTGTCGACGTACCTCAACACCCCGAGCCCGCTGTGAGCGGCGACGTGAACACCCCGCGAAAGGCACGATGACGTGACTGCAGCACCAGTCCTCACCCGTCCCACGGGAGCGGCCACCGCTCCCCGTCGAGTCCGCACCTACCGCACCAGCCTCACCCGCGGCCAGGGCCGCAGCGGCTGGCTCTTCCTCGCCCCGTTCGGCCTGTTCTACCTGGCCTTCCTGCTCGGTCCGACGATCTGGATGATCGTCACGAGCTTCTTCAACACCTCGACCGTCCGCACCGGGCTCGGCAGCTTCGCCGGGTTCGCGAACTACGCGGAGATGCTCGGCCGCGCCGACTTCTGGTCGTCGCTCTGGCACACCCTGCAGTTCACGCTCTACACGACGCCGCCGCTCGTCATCCTGGCGTTCGTCTTCGCCGTGCTGACGAACCGGATGAACCGCGGCCAGTGGTTCTTCCGACTGGCGTTCTTCCTGCCCTTCATCCTGCCGTCGGCGACCATCTCGCTCATCTGGGTGTTCATCTTCACGCCGAGCACCGGCCTGTGGGCGAGCGTCCAGTCCCTGCTCGGGATGACCCCGGGTGCCGGTGTGCTGGCGAGCCCGAACACCGCCATGATCGGCGTCGCGATCGCCACCGTGTGGTGGACCCTCGGGTTCAACTTCGTGCTGTACCTGGCGGGTCTGCAGGAGATCCCCCGCGAGCTGTACGAGGCCGCCGCCGTCGACGGCGCGTCGAGCTGGCAGCAGATCAAGTCGATCACGCTGCCGCTCCTCGGCCGGACGACGACGCTCGTCATCCTGCTGCAGATCATCGCGAGCCTGAAGATCTTCGACCAGGTGTACCTGATGACGAACGGCGGGCCCGGTATCTCGACCCAGGTCTCGCTGCAGCTCATCACCGGCGTCGGCTTCACCGACAACCGGCTCGGTGCGGCATCGGCCGCGTCGGTGCTCCTGTTCATCGTGATCGTCGCGATCGCGGTCATCCGGCAGATCGTCGAACGCGCTGCCGCCAAGCGAGAGATCGGGGCCTGACATGACCGCCACCGAGAGCATCACCACCAGCCGGCCGAAGCTCCGTTCCGGTGTCTCGGCCGCCGCACCCGCGAACGCCGCGAAGATCGGTGTCAGCGGCAAGGGGTTCAACATCACGGCCGCGATCATCTTGACGGTGTTCGCGATCATCTGGCTGATCCCGAGCCTGTTCGCGCTGAAGACCTCGTTGTCGGACAACGGCGTCGCGGCGCTCGGCGCGAACTCGATCCTGTCGAACTGGAACCCGACGCTGCACTCCTACGCGGCGCTCTTCCAAGCCGGGGACATCTGGAACTGGTACCTCGCGAGCGGCATCACGAGCGTCGTCACGGCGCTCCTCACGGTGCTGTTCGCGTCGATGGCCGCGTTCGCCCTGTCCCGGCTGGTGTTCCGCGGTCGGAACCTCGCGTTCCTGCTCATCATCCTCGGGATCATGATCCCCACCCAGGTGCTGATCATCCCGATCTTCCAGGAGCTCAACGCGGTCAACCTGCTGAACACCTACTGGTCGGTGATCTTCCCGCAGGTGCCGGCCGTGATCGCGGTGTTCATCTTCAAGCAGTTCTTCGACGGCATCCCGCGTGAACTCGAGGAGGCCGCCCGCATCGACGGCGCGAACATCTGGAAGGTCTACTGGTCGGTGATCCTGCCGTTGTCGCGGCCGGTGATCGCGGCGGTGACGATCCTGACGTTCGTCGGGGTCTGGAACAACCTGCTGCTGCCGCTGTTCGTCCTGTCCAACCCGGACCTCATGACGGTCCCGGTCGGTCTGGCGACCGTCCAGGGCAGCTTCGGCCAGCGGTACGCCGACATCCAGGCCGGCGCCATCCTGGCGGCGTTGCCGCTGATCATCCTCTACCTGATCTTCCAGCGGCAGATCGTGGAGGGCGTGACGGGTTCCGGCCTCAAGGGCTGACGCGCCCACACACCGGACTGGAGGCTCTGCGCACGTCGTGCGCAGAGCCTCCAGTCCGTCACGGACGCCGCGCCAAGCGGGCCGAATCGCGCGTGGGAAGCCGAATCGCGCGTAGGTGGTCCCTTTTTCCGACCTCCTACGCGCGATTCGACCTTCCATCTCGAGCGTTGTGGGTTCTTGCGGGTCAGGGAGTGGGGGTGACCGTCCAGGTCCCGTTCGTCTGGATCGCCATCACGCCGGGCAGGTCGACGTCGAACGACTCGGTGAAGGCCCCGGAGTTCCCGAACAGCTGCGGGTTGTCCGACGTCGTGAACACCCGGCCGGAGAACGAGTCGTCCGGTCCGCTCGGCCGGTAGTCGACCGTCACGTGCGAGACGTCGTCGGAGAAGAAGAGCACAGCGGGCCCGGTCCCCGACTGCGACCCGGACACGTACGGCAGGTCGTTCCAGCTGCGCAGGGTCACCGTCCACGGGCCCTCGGCCTCGACGATGATCGTCTGGTCCGGGGAGTCGCTCTGCATGACGCCGGTCAGGAACGAGCCCCGCAGCGGCGCGGTCGCGCGTCCGAACGGCGACATCCGACCCGGGGCGGTGACGGTCGCGGTCCCCGTGCAGGACGAGCAGTCGAGCTCGACGACCACCGCGAAGTCACCGTCCGCGCGGAACGCCACGTTCGACGACCCGGTCCCCGAGGCGGTCGCGGACACCCCGCCGGAGACCGTCCCGGCGTCGACGGTGTCCGGGAGGGCCTGCGCGATCGCCGGCGTCGTCGCCGTCGGGGTGGGCGTCGGGGTCGGGGTCTGGGTCGGTGTCGGTGTCCGCGTCACCGGGGCGACGTCGGGCTGTCCGGACGCCTGCGCGCACCCGCTCACGAGCAGCACCGCTGCCACGACCACACCGACCACCGCTGTTCCCCGCACCGTCCCCATGCGCACAGCCTGGCACGATCCGGCCGGATCAGGCCGGGACCGGCTCCTTCGCCTCGCGCTTCCAGAAGCCGGAGAAGGTGATGCGGGACTTCGGCAGCCCCGAGCGGTGCAGGTGGCGACGGCCTTCGGTCGCGAGGGTGGACTCCCCCACGACGAACGCGTAGGCGTACTCGTCGGTCGGCGTGTGCCGACGGAGTTCCTCGAGCGCCGCCGCTCCGGGGACCGCGTGGGCGTCGTCGCGGACGAGCCAGGTCACCGTGACGCCGGCCGGTGCGTCGAGCGGGCGGACGTCCGCCGCGACCGGGACCTCCTGGATGATCCGGCCGACCGCGTCCCGCGGGAGCGACGCCGCGATGCCGACGACACCGGGTAGACCGGTCTCCTCCGCGACGACGAGGACCTCGCTCGTGTCGTCCGGGCAGTCGAAGATGCAGCCCTGGTCGAGCATCGCCAGTTCCTGACCGGGACGGGCGGTGCACGCCCAGATCGCCGCGCGGCCCTCGAGCGAGCCGTCGGCGCTCGTGTGCACGACGAAGTCGATGTCCAGCTCGGCCGGGGTGCCCGCGGTCGCCGGGCGGAAGGCGGCGACGGTGTAGTTCGCGCAGTGCGGGCGGGTCTCCTCGGGGATGGCGAGGAAGGTAGGCCACCACTTCGTCCCGTCGAGCTCCGGCAGGCGGAACACGTCCTGGTGGGGATGCTGCATGAACAGGCGGAACCAGTGGTCGAACCCGAGGTACCCGAACTCGTGCAGGTCGTCCCCGGTGACCGTGACGCGGTGCATCGACGGCGTCACGCGTTCGGTGCGGACGACCCGCGCACGGAAGAGCCGGGGGTTCACGGGCAGGAGCCGCGGGTTCTTCGCCATGAGGCAAGGCTAACCTAAGATGGTCCGCGTGCCAGCCCCCATCCCCGCTCTCGCCGACCCCCTCCGCGGCACGCGCGACCCCGGCGTCGGTGCCGCCGGCGTCCACCGGACGACGACCAGGCGGCGCACTGCGATCGTCCTCGGCATGGTCGTCGCACTCGCCCTCGTCGTGGTCGCCAGCATGCTCCTCGGCAGCAACCGGATCGGCGTCGACCGTGTCATCGCCGGGCTGATGCACACGGGGTCGAGCACCGACGACGCCATCGTCTGGGGATCCCGGATCCCGCGTACGGCGATCGGGGCCGCGGTCGGTGCGGCGCTCGGGATCGCCGGACTGCTGATGCAGGGGCACACCAGGAACCCGCTCGCCGACCCCGGCCTGTTCGGGGTGTCCGCCGGCGCCGGACTGGCAGTCGTGATCGGCGTCTACGTCTTCGGGATTACGAACACCGGCGTCACGGTGTGGTTCGCGCTCGCGGGCGCCGTCGTGGCGAGCGTCGTCGTGTTCTCGGTGACGATCGCGGGCAGCGGGACCGCGAGCCCGGTGCCGCTCGCCCTCGCCGGTGCCGCGGTCTCGGCACTGCTCGGCGCACTGACCTCGTTCCTGGTCCTCACCGACCGGGACTCCCTCGACGCCTACCGGCTGTGGGTCGTCGGCTCGCTGTCCGGCCGCCAGATCGACGTGCTCCAGGCCGTGTGGCCGTTCCTCGTCGCCGGGCTGGTGCTCGCCGTCCTGAACGTCCGATCGCTCGACGCGCTCGGGCTCGGTGCGGACCTCGCGAAGGGGCTCGGCGAGAACGTGCTCGTCGCCCGGCTCGTCGGACTCGGCGGGATCACGCTGCTCGCCGCCGGGGCCACCGCCGCCGCCGGGCCGATCGGGTTCGTCGGCCTCACGGTGCCGCACGTCGCCCGGGCACTCGTCGGCACCGGGCACCGCTGGGCGCTCCCCGCATCCGCACTGCTCGGGGCGGCGCTCGTGCTGCTCGCCGACGTCATCGGCCGGCTCGTCGGGGGCTTCGCCGAGGTCGAGGTGGGCATCATCCTCGCCGTGATCGGCGGTCCGGTCTTCGTCGCCGTCGCCCGCCGCCGATCGCTGGTGTCGCTGTGAGCGCCGTCGACACCGCCCGGGTGGCCGACACCGCCGTGACGGTGCGCGCCACGGGGCGCCAGGGCATCCGCATCGGGCCCGTCGGACTCGCCTGGCGTCCCCGGGTGTTCTGGCTGACCATCGCCGCCGTCGCCGCCGCACTGCTGCTCGTGGTCCTCGGCGTCGCGATCGGCTCGACGTGGATCGCACCGGGTACGGTCGTCCGGTCGCTGCTCGGCCTCGGGACCGGCCCGGACGCCTTCATCGTCCAGACGCTCCGGCTCCCCCGGGTCCTCACCGGCGCGCTCGTCGGGCTGACCCTCGCGGTCGCCGGTGCGCTCACCCAGACCTTCACGCGCAACCCGCTCGGCACGCCGGACATCATCGGCGTGACCTCCGGGGCGAGCGTCGGTGCCGTGGCGGCGGTCGTCATCGGCGGCGGCACGTACGCCGTCGGTGCCGTGGTCCTCGGCAGCGGCATCCCCGTCGCCGCCACGATCGGCGCGCTCATCGCGGCGGCCGTCGTGTACGGACTCGGGTGGCGCGGCGGCGTGCAGAGCTACCGGCTCGTCCTGGTCGGCATCGGGGTGAGCGCCACGCTCGACGCGGTCACGAGCTACCTGCTGGTCCGGGCGCAGATCACCCAGGCCGCCGCGGCGTCGCAGTGGCTGGTGGGGAGCCTGTCGAGCACCTCGTGGGCGAGCGTCTGGCCGCTGCTGATCGTCACCGCGGTCGCGGTCCCGATCGCGCTGGCCACGAGCGCCTCCCTCGGCATCGGGCAGCTCGGTGACGAGGTCGCCGTCGGCGTGGGCCTCGCGATCCAGCGACACCGCCTGCTCGTCATCGCGCTCGCGGTCGTCCTCACCGCCGCCGCCGTCGCCGCCGCTGGGCCGGTCGGCTTCGTGGCGTTCGTCGTGCCGCAGATCGCGCTGCGCCTCGCCGGCACGAACCGTCCGCCGCTGCTGCTCTCCGCGGCACTCGGCGCGGTGCTCGTCCTCGCCGCCGACCTGCTCGCCCGGTCGGCGTTCCCCTGGCAGGTGCCGGTCGGCATCGTCACGACCGTGATCGGTGCTCCGTACCTGATCTGGCTCCTCATCCGTCACCGCAAGGAGATGTCCCGATGACGACACTGCACGACACCACGACAGCTGCACCGCACGACAGCGCCGTCGCGAGACCGCCCGTCCTGGAGGCACGCGGCCTGTCCGTCGGCTACGACCGACGCGCCGTCCTCAGCGACCTCGACCTGCGCATCGAGCGCGGCACGGTGACGACGTTCCTCGGCGCGAACGGCTGCGGCAAGTCGACGCTCCTGAAGGCGTTCGGGCGGGTCCTCAAGCCGATCGCGGGCGAGGTCCACCTCGACGGCGTCCCGATCCGCAAGGAGCCGAACCGCGCCGTCGCCCGGAAACTCGCGATCCTGCCGCAGTCTCCCGCCGCCCCGGCCGGCACGAGCGTGCTCGACCTCGTGATGCGCGGCAGGAACCCGCACCAGTCCTGGGCACGCCCGTGGACCGCCGAGGACGCCGGTGTCGCCGAGGAGGCGATCGCCGCGACCGGCCTGACCGAGGTGGCGCACCGCGACGTCGCGAGCCTGTCCGGCGGGCAGCGGCAACGGGCCTGGATCGCGCTCGTGCTCGCCCAGCGCGCCGACACCCTGCTGCTCGACGAACCCACGACGTACCTCGACCTCGCGCACCAGCTCGACGTGCTGCGCCTGGTCCGGCGGATCAACCGCGACCAGGGGTCGACGGTCGTGATGGTCCTGCACGACCTGTCGCTCGCGGCCAGGTACTCGGACCGACTCGTCGTCCTGCACGACGGCGGCGTGGTCGCGGACGGTGCACCCACCGAGGTGCTGACCCCTGCGGTCCTGCAGTCGGCGTTCGGGCTGCATGCGCGGGTCGTCCCCGATCCCGTGACCGGCGCGCCGATGGTCGTGCCCGAGGCGGACGAGCACGACGTCACGGGACTCGCGGCCGCCGCCAACTTAGGTTAGCCTCTCCTAACGTGAAGCTCCGTACCGTTCTCCTCAGCGCAGTGGCCGCGTCGGCCCTGCTCCTCGCCGGCTGCTCGTCCACGGGCGCCTCCGACTCCGCGGGCTCCGGCTCCAGCGCCGCGGCCGACGGGGGCGCGTGGTCCTACAAGGACGCCACCGGCACCACCGTCAAGGTCGACCACAGGCCGAAGCGCGTCGTCGTGCTCAACGACATCGCGATCTCGTTCGTCGAGTACGGCCTGCACCCGGTCGGCACCTTCGGCCAGATCCCGATGACGCAGGACAAGCGGTTCGAAGGCCTCGACACCGACGGCATCACGCAGCTCGGCACCGCGTACGGCGACATCGACCTCGAGAAGCTCGCCGCCCTCAAGCCCGACCTCGTCGTCACGTCGGTCTACCCGAAGGACGAGCAGGGCACGCTCGACTCCTCGGAGCCCGGCTACGGCTTCAAGGACACGGCACAGCAGAAGCAGATCCAGGCCATCGCGCCGGTCGCGCAGGTGAAGTGGGGCGGCAAGGGCCTCGACGTCATCAAGGACATCACCGGCCTCGCCGAGTCCCTCGGCGCCAAGCAGTCGAAGGTCGACGCCGCCGAGAAGCGGTTCGACACCGCGAAGACGAAGCTCGAGACCGCGGCGAAGGAGAGCGACCTCTCGGTCGTGTCGATGTACGCCGACGGCGACGGCGCGTACGTCACCCGCCCGGCCGACGAGCCGACGCTGCAGATGTACACCGACTTCGGCGTCGACCTGGTGAACCCGAAGCCGAAGGGCTTCTACTGGGGCATCTACAGCTGGGAGAACGCGGGCCAGATCACCGGCGACGTGATCCTGCTCTCGCAGCAGGGCTACCAGGTCGCGGACCTCGAGAAGCAGCCGACGTTCGCGGACAACAAGGCGCTCGTGGCCGGTCAGGTGCACAGCTGGACGTTCCCGGCGCTCGACTACGCGTCGCAGGCCGACTACATGACGGACCTGGCCGGGTGGCTGTCGGACAGCAAGAAGCTGTCCTAGCAGGCAAGCACAGGACGAACGGGAGGCACGGTGCCAGCTGGCACCGTGCCTCCCGTCCGTGTCGGCGCGGGTCGTGAGCCGTCAGTCCAGCGGGAGCAGCGGTGCCCAGAACGCATCGGGGCCGTCGGCGACGACGGCGTCCGCCTCGAAGCGGAACCCGTAGTCGCGGACGAAATCGGCCGCGCCGGCGATCTCGTCCTGGGCGTCGTCGCGGTCCGGCTCGAACAGGTACACACCGTGTCCCATCGTCACCCCGCTGTCGCTGATGACGGAGAGGTCCCAGCGCCCCGGCTCTGCTCGTTCGATGCGGACGACGGCGGCCTGCGCCTCGGTGAAGTCAGCCATGCAGGCGAGCGTACGTGGTGCGGCTGCACTGTGACCCCGATCGCTGTGCCCCGATCGCCGTGCCCCGATCGCCGTGTCCCGCTCCCCGTCCCCCGGTCCCCGAGAGCGCACCGAGCACGTCGGCCTAGCGTCGGGTCCACCGAAGCACTCCACCACGCGAGGAAGGGAACGAACCATGTCACTCGGAGACAAGGCGAAGGACGTCACGCAGAAGGTCGTCGGCAAGGCCGAGGAAGCCGTCGGCAAGCACACCGACGACACCGAGCTCACCCAGCAGGGCCAGTTCGACCAGGGCAAGGGCGAGGACCGCCTGCAGACGGAGAAGGCGAAGGACGACACCGGACACTGATCGTCCGGACACGATCCCGCGGAAGGCGGCTGCACCGACCACGTCGGTGC
>JASCOI010000110.1 GCA_029959665.1 Microbacteriaceae bacterium PS02333 | reverse complement strand
CTCAGGTCCCTCCGGGGCCCCGGGGAAGCTCCGGAGCGGGGGGGCCCGCACGGGTCCGGCGGTACCGGACCCGTGCGGGATGGGTCGACTCATTCGCCCGCGTTGAACTCCTTCAGCCACGACTTGAGGTCGGGGCCGAGGTCATCGCGGTCCGAGGCGAGCTGCACGATCGCCTTGATGTAGTCGAGTTTGTCACCGGTGTCGTACCGGCGTCCACGGAACACGACGCCGTACACGCCGCCGGTCCACTCCTCCGCGCTCGCCATCTTCATGAGCGCGTCGGTCAGCTGGATCTCGCCGCCCTTGCCCGGCTCCTGCTTCTCGAGGACGTCGAAGACCTCGGGGCGGATGACGTAGCGGCCGATGATGGCCAGGTTGGAGGGCGCTTCGCCCTGTGCCGGCTTCTCGACGAGGCCGGTGATCTTCACGACGTCGTCGGTGTCGGTCTCCTCGACCGTGGCGATGCCGTAGAGGTGGGTCTGCGACTCGGGGACCTCGAGGAGGGCCACGACGGTCGCGTTCTTCTCGCCCTGGACCTCGATCATGCGCTGGAGCAGCGGGTCGCGGGCGTCGATGATGTCGTCGCCGAGGAGCACGGCGAACGGCTCGCGGCCGACGTGCATCTTGGCGCGGAGCACCGCGTGGCCGAGGCCGAGCGGGTCGCCCTGTCGGACGTAGTGCATGTCGGCGAGGTCCGTGGACTGGTTCACCTTCTGCAGCTTCTCGTGGTCGCCCTTCTTCTTGAGGGTCTCCTCGAGCTCCGACACGTGGTCGAAGTGGTTCTCGAGTGCGTTCTTGTTGCGCCCGGTGATCATCAGCACGTCGGTGAGTCCTGCGCCGACGGCCTCTTCCACCACGTACTGGATGGCTGGCTTGTCGACGACGGGGAGCATCTCCTTCGGCATCGCCTTGGTCGCGGGGAGGAAGCGAGTGCCCAGCCCTGCCGCTGGGATCACCGCCTTGGAAATCTGGAAGCCCATGCCCATGACCGTATCGGATGCCCCCATTACGGGGACGTAAACGAAGAGAGGACACGGGATGAGGACACGATCAGTCGGAAAGCCGCATCAGCGCGATCGTTAGACTCCCTCGCATGATCCCCGATCTCGGCAACGAGAAGCGCGCGCTGCGGGCCGAGCTCCGCCAGCGCCGACGCACCAGGACCACGACCGAACGCGACGACGACACCGCGGCACTCACCGAGACCCTGCAGCGGTTCGCCGAGGAGCGCCAGGTCGAGTCGATCGCCCTCTACCTCTCCGCATCGGACGAGCCGAACGTCCGACCGTTCCTGAACTGGGCGTTCGAGCGCGACATCCGCGTGCTGCTGCCCATCACCCGCGAGGACGGGCTGCTCGACTGGGCGGTCGGCGACGGGTCGAGCGAGACCGAGGGGATCTCCGGCATGCCCGAGGTCGTCGGTGAGGTGCTGTCCCCGCTCGCGATCAACGACGTCGACGCGATCCTCACCCCGGCCGCCGCGGTCGGGCACGACGGTGTCCGGATGGGATGGGGACGCGGCTACTACGACAAGACCCTCGGGTCCATGGCGAAGCGTCCGCCCGTCTATGCTGTGATCTTCGACGCGGAGTACCTCGACGAGGTCCCGCGCGAACCCCACGACGAACCCGTTGACGGCATCATCACGCCGTCGCGCATCATCACGTTCCGGAGCTGACGTGCCCACCTACTCGTACCGCTGCACCGAGTGCGACACCGCGTTCGACATCAAGCAGTCGTTCTCCGACGCCACGCTCACCGAGTGCCCCACGTGCGGCGGTGTCCTGCGGAAGGTGTTCTCGCCTGTCGGCGTGACGTTCAACGGCGGCGGCTTCTACCGGACCGACTCCCGCCCGGCGCCGAAGTCCGAGGGCTCGTCCAGCAGCACGCCCGCGAAGTCCGAGTCCGCGAAGCCCGCGCCGTCCGCCGCGCCCGCTGCACCCGCGAAGCCCGCCGCGTCCTGACGCCCGCCGCGCCTCCTCGCTAGGTTTGACTGGTCGCCGCCCGGCGGCCGTCCTCGACCCGGAAGGAGACCCGTGAAGGGCTTCAAGGAGTTCCTGCTCCGCGGAAACGTGATCGACCTGGCCGTCGCTGTGGTCATCGGTGCCGCGTTCACCGCCATCGTGACCTCGATCGTCTCGAACGTGATCAACCCGCTCATCGGCGCCGTGTTCAACGCGTCGATGCTCGACAAGACGCTGATCGTGCACATCCCGACCGTCTCCGGTGGGGACGCCTCCCTGAAGTTCGGCGCGGTGATCGGCGCAGCCATCAACTTCATCATCATCGCCGCAGTGGTCTACTTCGCGCTGATCCTGCCGGTGAACCACCTCATCAAGCGCACGTTCGCCAAGCTCCAGAAGGACGAGGAGCAGACGCCGCAGGACGTCCCGCCGACCGACGTCGAGGTGCTCGTCGAGATCCGCGACCTCCTCCGGTCGCAGCAGGGCCGCGCGGCGGCCGGCGCGGGCGCCCACGTCGCACCGAACGACGCCCCCGAGGGCCCGGGGCTCCCGAGCACGACGAAGCTCTAGCGCGGACGTATCGCGCCCACGCGGCACCGATCGCTACCGCACAACCGAAAGCCACTCACACCGCGGACTTCCGCGGCGCGAGTGGCTTTTGGTTGTGCGAACGGACGAGGCGGGCGACACGGACGAGCGCCGGGCGGCGTCAGGAGGCCGCGGTCACGCGCCGCTTCTGCACCATCGCGGCGAAGTACTGCGCACCCGCGAGGACGTGCCCCGCGGTGCCGAGCCACACGAACACGAGGGCGGTGATCCGGATCCAGGAGTGCTCGGACGCCCACGACGTCTCCGAGAACAGCAGCACGGGCAGCCCGACGAAGAGCAGGGCGGAGCGGATCTTCCCGGTCCAGGACACCTTGAGGTCGGGATCGCCGCGGAACCAGACGCTCGATAGCACCGCGAGCAGGGCGTCGACCACGACGATGATCACGACGACGATCCACGGCAGCAACCCGACGAGCACCAGGGAGAGCACGACGGCGATGATCGCGAGCCGGTCGGCCACGGGGTCGAGCGCGGTGCCGAGCTTGGACCCCTGGTCGAACTTCCGCGCGATGAAGCCGTCCGCCCAGTCCGAGACGCCGAGGACCACGAGCGAGACCAGCGCCCAGCCGGGGTGCCCCTGCACGACCAGGATCACGAACACCGGGATCAGCAGGAACCGGACCAGCGTGATGAGGTTCGGCCAGGTCTGCCAGTCGGGGCGCTCGCGCACTGCGGGGTCGGTCATCAGCTGCTCTCGTCGGGGGCCGGGGCCTCCAGCGTACCTACCCCCAGTGGGGAGGGCGGTCGCCGAGCAGCCGCGCGTCGTTCTCGCCGCGGTCGTGCCGGGGCGGCTCCGGGGCCGGGGACGGGTCGGAGCCCGGCACCGGCTGGGTGGTGACGCGCCTGCTGCGCCGCACCGAGCCTCCCGCCCGCTCCGGGGTCACCACAGGGCGGACGGGAGGCTCGGGTGCGGCCGCGTCGTCGGCTCGCGACCACGTGCCCACCAGTTGGTCCGTGCCGGGCGTGACCGGACCGGCGGGCCGGGAGGCCCTCCTGCCCTGCGCCCGCTCGCTCACCGGCGTGCGGGGACCGGCGGGATGCTGATCTCCTGCGTGGCCCCACGGTCGACGCCGAGGACGGCCGCGACCGTGTTCGCGACCCGGTCCGGGTCGGAGAACAGCTGGAAGGCGTGCACGCGCACGTAGTGCCAGCCGAGTCGACGGAGGACCTCCGGACGGAGCCGCAGCGACTCACGGAGCGACCCCTGCTGGAGCGTCGCATCCGTCTCGATCGTGACGCAGACGCCGCCGTGCGCCGCCACCAGGCCGAGCTTGCCGCGGTGCCCGAGCGCGACGGGGATGCCGCGCATCTCGAGCCGGCGCGCCAGGTCGACGAGCAGCGGGTCGGAGTCGTCCGGGACGTACTCGGCGGTGGTGCGGGCGCGGACCTCGGCGAGGATCTCGGCCAGCGCGACGGTGCCGTGGCCCATCCGCTCCGCCTCGATGTCGGACGGCTGGAAGCACGTGACGATGACCATCGACCGACGTGCCCGGGTCATCGCGACCGCGAGGAGCCGCTCCCCGCCGGGCTTCCCGAGCGGACCGAAGTCGCGCAGGACCCGGCCGTGCGGGGTGCGGCCGTAGCCGATCGAGAACACGACGCGGTCGCGGCTCTGCGCCACCGACTGCTCGAGCGTGGCGACGATGAACGGCTCAGCACGGTCGCCGATGACGAACTCGGTGAGGTCCTTGTGCCCCTGGGCCGCGGTGAGCACGGCCTGTTCGACACGGACGGCGTGCTTGGCCGACGCCGTGATCACCATGAGCGACTCGGTGGGACGGGTGCGGGCGTGGTCGATGACGAGCCGGACCACGCGGTCCACCTCGGCGTCGACGCTCTCCACCGCGCCGGACTCGGGGTCCGGAACGGCCTTGCCGTCGCTCACGTAGTCGAGCGCGATCGAGCCGTGCCCGAGGAAGGAGCCGGCCCAGGGCAGCGACTCGATCCGGCCGCCGTAGAAGCGACGGTTCACGAGCTCGGCGAGGTCCTCGCCGCCGGCGCGGTACGACGTCGTGAGCGACAGCGTCGGCAGGAGCGTCGAGAGCTTCGCGAGCGCGGAGTCGGCGTGCAGGGCGTCGAGGGTCTCCTCGTCGACCTGGAGCGCGCGGTGCGTCGGGTCGACGGCGATCCGGAACGGGGACGGCGTCTGCGTCACCGGGTCGCCGAACACGACGGTCTGACGGGCACGGCGGACGGCGTCGACGGTCTCGGCGATCGTGACCGCCCCGGCGTCGACGAGGATCACCGTGTCGAACGGCATCGTGTCGGCGATCTGCGGGACCTCGTACGGGGACGCGAGCCACACCGGCGCGATCGAGCGCGACAGGTGCGGCGCGGAGTCCTGCAGGAGCCGCGAGGTGATCGCGCCGTCCTTGAGCTGCGACTTCAGCGCTGCCGCTTCTTCCGGCCAGTCGACGAGACCGACCTTCCAGTTCTCGGCGAGCTGCCACGCGAGTCCCTGCGAGACACCCGCGGCGTGCGCGTCGTCGACGAGGCGGAAGTCGGCCTCGACCCGGTCGAGCATGTCGGTGTTCGCGCCGAGCAGTGCCCGGTCGGACTCGAGCATCGTCTCGAGCGCGGACTGCCACCAGGCGAGTTCGAGCTCCGCGGGCACCTGGGTGTCCGGGACGTGCCGGTTCGCGAGGTCGGTGATGAGCGGCTCGAGCTGCAGGTCACGCAGTGTCTGCATGAGCTCGGTGCGCTCCTGCAGGTTGTGCAGGACGTCGGAGTCCGCCGCGAGCGTGCCGATGTACGGCACGAGGTCCTCGACGGGCATGTTCGCGAGCTGCTCGTCACGGCTGGTGCGACCGAGCGGCTCGTCGAGGCGCGCGAGGTCCTCGACCACGTTCGAGAACAGCACCTGGACGTCCGCGATGCCGGTCGGGACCTCGGGGTTCACGCCGGCGGCGACGTAGCGCTGCCAGAGCACGCGCTGCTGCTGCACGCGGCTGAGCGCTTCGTGCAGGTCGGACACGTGCACACCCGGTCGGACGTACTCGCGCGCCAGCTTCTTCAGCCGGCGACGGTTGGTGCTCGACATCGGGGCGCCCTCGCCGCGGGGGGCGGTGGCGGCGACGAGCTCCGAGACCGAGCGGTCGAACACCACCGGCAGGAAGCGGTCGAGGGTGTCGCGGATCTCGGTGAGCAGGCGCAGGTAGATGCCGAGCTCGTTCACGGTCGTGAACTGCCGCATCCGGGTGGACGCGATGAGCTCGTGCGCCCGCTGGAGCAGCGTCGGCAGGGCGCCGTCGTGCAGGTCCTTCGCGATCTTGTGCGCGCGCTGGGCTCCGTCGCTCGACGAGAACTTCGCGCCGTACCAGGGCGAGTCGTCCGGGCCGTAGCGGAACTCCCCGAGGTTCGCGGCGCTGACCATCGTCTCGGCGACGCGGGAGCGCCCCTGGACCATGGCGGCGACGGACTGCTTCGAGAGCCGGGCGGTCGTCGACGGCGGGACGGGCAGGAGCGACAGGCGCGAGAGCTCGACCAGGCAGTCGAGAACGCTGACGCCGAAGTCACGGTCGGTGCGGGACAGCGCGCCGCGGTAGTCCTTCAGGACCTTGCGGAGACGGACCAGGGCGTCGTCGACCTCGCGGAGGCTCGGACGGGTCGCCTTCTCGTTGCGGGCGATGGCCCGGACGACGTCACGGCGGAGCGTCGAGGGCGTCACGGCGACACCGGGGAGCTGGACCTCGGCGAACCGCGCGGCGATCCCGCGCAGGGTCGCACGACGGGGGCTCACCACGAGGACGCGCTTGTTCGCGGCGACGAGGCCGCCGAGCGCGTTCACGATGGTCTGCGTCCCGCCGGTACCCGGGAGGGTCTTCACGACGATCGAGTTGCCGGCCGTGATCTGCGCGATCACGTTCTCCTGCTCGTCGTCGGCGTCGAGCAGGAGCGTGTCGGTGTCGGGGCTGCGCTCGTCCGACGGGGTCTGCTCGACCGGACGGTAGGACTGCTCGACCTGCCACTTGGCGCTGGGGTTGCCGGCGAGGGCGTCGAGCACCGGGTGGGAGAGGTCCTTCGTGTCCTCGACGAGGCCCGTGGCGACCTCGGCGAAGGTCGACACGACGAGCCGGGCGTGCACGGAGAAGCCGGGGATGTGCGCGGTCAGCCCGCGGAGACGGTCGATCACCGGGTTCGGCGTGAACGAACCGTCCTGCTGTGCGAGCGCGACGAACGCCTGCGCGTCGAGCGTGACGCCGAACTGTTCACGGAGCGCGTCGGCGAGCGCGGGGTTGAGGACGGGTTCACCGAGCAGGCGGACCTCGAAGTCACGGCCGTGGCGACGGATCGCGAGCGGACGAAGGAGCACCGGGCCGCGGTACTGCTCGTCGCCGTGCTTCCAGTCGGCCATGCCGATGCCGAGGTTCACGGCGTCGATGCCGCGCACGGTGGCGAGCTCGGTGCCCTTCGCCTCGACGTGTCCTGCTGCGATGCGCGCCGCGCGGAGGGCGACCTCGTCGCGGATCAGGCTCGACAGCAGGGTGGTCTTGCCGGTGATGAACTGCGCGAGTCCACCGGGGTGCGTCGTGGAGAGCTCGATCCGTGCCCGCGGGTGGTCCGCGAAGTGCACGAGCGGGCTGGTGCCGCCGACACCGGCGAGCTGGGAACGCCAGGCGTCCCAGACCGGCTCGGCCGCGTTCGTCGCGGTGAGCCGCGGGTCACCGAGGCTGATCGCGTGCGGGCTCGTCATCTGGAGCTCCGGCCGGAGCGAGCGGTCGAGGTCGTCGTCGTTCGGGTCTGTGGTGGCGTCCGCGGTGCTCGTGGTCTCGTCCTGCCCGTGCTGCTGCTGCTGGTCGTTGCCCCCGACATGCTGGTCGTCCCCCGAGGCGCGCGAGTCCTCGGCGGAGACGTCGTCGTTCACGTCGTCCTCGCCGCCGGTCACTCTGTCCGCGCGCCACACAACGCCCACTGTAAGCGGAAGCGTCCGTCGTCTCTGGCAATGACCCGAGGTTTCAGGCAGATCGGGCGACGCACGGACGGTTCGCCACCCCGGACTGTGGTACCAACGTGGCATGGCCATCGACGACCGCACCGCCCCGTCCACTGCCGTTCCCTCGCGGCGTCGATCGGTCCCCGCCGAGATCTCGCGCTCGTGGCTCCTCGTCGCCGGGACCGCGTCCGACCGCTTCGATTCCGCCACACGTTCCCGGGCGGACCAGGTGATCCTCGACATCGAGGACGCCGTGGACCCTGCCGCGAAGCCCGCAGCCCGGTCCACCGTGGCCGAGTGGCTGACGGGCGGCGGCGACGCCTGGGTGCGGATCAACGACGTCACGACCGACTTCTGGGCCGACGACGTCGAGGAGCTCCGCGGCCTGCCCGGTCTGCAGGGCGTGATGCTCGCGAAGACCGAGAGCCCCGCGCAGGTCACCGACACCTGGCACCGGCTCGGCGGGCAGACCCCGGTGATCGCCCTCGTCGAGTCCGCCCTCGGCATCGAGGAAGCGACGTCGATCGCCCGGGCGCAGGGCGCGTTCCGGCTGGCCTTCGGCAGCGGCGACTACCGCCGTGACACCGGGACGTCGGCGGACACGCTCGCGATGGCGTACCCGCGGTCCCGGCTCGTCGTGGCCTCCCGCGTGGGCGACCTGCCCGGTCCGATCGACGGCCCGACGGTCGGCTCGTCGCACCCGATCCTCCGCGAGCAGTCGCAGGTCGCGGTGTCCCTCGGGCTCACCGGCAAACTGTGCCTCGACACCGAGCAGCTGCCGGTCATCAACGAGGTCATCTCCCCCACCCCGACGGACGTCGCGTGGGCTCAGGACTTCCTCGACGACTTCGAGGCGCGCGGGCGCGTCATCCGCGACGGCTCCGACCTGCCGCGACTCGGCCGTGCACAGAAGATCCAGCGACTCGCCGAGGCCTTCGGCGTCGAAGCGCGTTAGGGGTACCGCGATGACATGGTCAGCACCCGATCCCACACCGGGGCGCCCGTCGCCCACCGAGTGGCAGCAGGGCGCGACGACCCTGTTCCCGCCCGGGAAGATCGCCGACCGGATCACCACGATCCTGCTCCTGGTGTTCGGCGCGCTCATGACGATCGTCGCCGCGATCGTGGGGCTGATCGCGACCATCTCCGCGACGGCGACGTGCGACGCCGCGACGGGGTGCTCCCCCGGCGGGTACTTCGGCGGCGCGGCGCTCGCGGTCGGCGGGGCGTTCGTGATCGGGGTCGCGACGGTCGTGCTCGCGATCGGTGCCTGGATCCGCCGTCGGACGTCGTGGTGGATCGCGGCGGTCGGCTTCGTGCTCGCGGTGGCGTGCATCACGTGGGGTGGCGTCGTCTTCGCGGGTGCCGCGGACGACACGCCCTCGTCGACGGGACCGATCAGCAGCAGCGTGTGACGGCCGTCCCCTAGATTCGTCGGGATGGGGGTTCGGCGCAGAACACAGCACCCGTGGCGCGCACGGGCACGACGACGGGTCGGTCTGCTCGCCGTCGCCGCCGCCGTGGTGGCGTCCGCCGCTGCCACCGCCGTGCTGGTCCTGGTGACCGGACCGGCCGCCGCACGTGACCGTTCCGCAGCGATCACGGATCCTGCCGCAGCGCGCGCAGCGGTCGGTGTGGCGGTTGCGCTGGACGGCCTCGCGGTCGCCGTGCTGGGGGTCCTCGCCCTGGTCGCCCTCGTGGTGGTCGCCACGCGACTCGACCTCGTGCGGTCGGCGGAGGACGCCCTCCTCACCGCCCGCGGCGCGACCCGCGGCCAGCTCGCACGCTGGGGTGCGGCGGAGGGGATCGTCACGGCCGCCCTCGGGTCCGCCGTCGGGACGGGTGCGGCCGTCGCCGTCGCGCTGCCGACCGGACCGTCGGTCGGCTCGCTCTGGTCGATCGTCACGGCCACCGTCTGCACTGCCGTCCTGGTCGGCACGGTCGTCCCCGCGGTGGTCGTCGGGCGGCGCCGCCGGTCGGCCACCGGGATCGTCGGCCAGGTCGTCGCGGCGGGCGTCCTCGTCGCCGCGTCCGTGTTCGCGACGTGGCGGCTGTTCACCGCCGGCGTCCCGATCGACGTCGTCCGGCGCACCGTCACGGTCGACGTGGTCGCCGCCGCGGCACCCGTCGTCTGGATCGTCGCCGGGGCGTCGGTCGTCGTGCTCCTCGGGGGTGTCGCCGCGCGGGTCGTCGCCCGGTCGGCCACGGGGTGGCGCGGACTGCTGCCGGCGCTCACCGCCCGCCGGACCGCACGCACGTGGGCGTCCTCGGCCCCCGCGGTCCTCGTCGTCTCGATCGTGGCCGCCACCGGGGTGTTCGTCGCGGGATTCGCGGCGACCGTCGCCGAGGTGGACGACCGCACCGCCCGTGCCGTGGTCGGTCCGGACGTGCGGGTGCGGTTGGACGGGGACGCGGTCGTCGGCGAGCGCACGCCGCTCCCGCACATCCGCCTCCATCGACCGGCCGCCGGCAGCATCACCCCGGTGTGGACCGACACCGTCGGCGTCGGATCCATCACCGTGCCGGTCGTCGCGACGTCGGCAGCGCGTGCCGCCGAGGTCCTCCCGGGCACCGGAGCGGAGCGACTCGGACCGGCGCACCGGTCAGGGGTCCCGCTCGTCCCCGGACGACGCTCGGTGTCGATCGACGTGCGGACCGCGGTGGCGACGTTCGACGACGTGCAGCGACCGGACGCGGTGGGCTCGGTGCGGTTCGCCGCCTGGGTCGTGGACGACGACGGGGTCCCCGCGCTGGTCTCCCTCACCAGCTCCGCCGACGGCACCGGGGCGGTCGCGGTCGGTGGCGCCGCTCGGCTGACGGGGACCCTGCCGTCCTCCGGGTCCGGCTGGCGGCTGCTCGCCGTCGAGCCGACCCTGACGTTCGCGTCCCGCCCCGCCGACACCGACTCGACGTTCACCTCGTCGCGGCTCCGTGTCGCCGTCGGGGCCACCGTCGACGGTGCCGACGGGCAGGTCTCGAGCGAGACCACCGCGGTCGACCTCGCTCCGCCCGCCAGGATCGTCGTCGGCCGGTCACCGGGGAACGAACGCCTGCCCGTCGTCCTGACCCGCACCCTCGCGGACCGTCTCGGTGTCCGGATCGGATCACGCCTGGACGTCACGCCCTCGTCCACCGGGAGCCCCGTCGCGAGCACCGTCCGGGCGATCGTCGAGTCGGTGCCGGGGACGGGGAGCCGCAGCGCCGTCGTGACCGACCTGTCCACGCTCGTCGCGACGACGATCGACGGTGGTTCCGCACCAGCGGGCTCGGCCGTCCCGCGCGTGGGCGAACGCTGGATCACGACCTCCGACCCGACGTCCGTCGTCGAGTCGCTCCGCACCGGCCTGCCCCGTGGTTCGACCGTCACGTCCGGTGCGGCGGTCCGGTCCGGTCCCGTGGTCGCCACCGCGGTGGCCGCACTCGCCGCGACCGCTGCCCTCGGTGCGCTCCTCGTGCTCCTCGTCCTGGCGATCGCCGCCGCCGAGCCCGACCCGGCACGTCGGGTGCTCCGGGCGCTCGGGGTCCCGGCGAGGCGGTCGGCGGCCGCGCGCGGACTCGGCTCGTCCCTCCCAGCGGTCCTCGGGGTGCTCGGCGGAACGGCGGCGGGCATCCTCGCGGTCGGGACGACCGTGGCGCCGTTCGCGGTCGCGGCGGTCCCGGCGGCGCGCGGGCTCGTCGACGCGGCCCCGGTCGCAGTGGTCCCAGCGACGTTCGTCGCGCCCGTCGTCCTGCTCGTGGTGACCGGGATCGTCGCGACCGTGGTGGTCGTGCGCGGTCGCCGGACGGAGGCCGACGTCCGTGGGCGCCCGACGGAGGCCGAGTCGTGAGCCGGATGCGACGCGCCACGACCGGTGCGGCCGCGCGTCGGGTCGCCCGGTCGCACCGCGGCCCCCTGGTCGCGATCGCCGCGGTGGTGTTCCTCGCCACCGTCGCCGGGGCGGTCGTGCTCCCCGTGCTCGGCGGGCTGCAGACCGCCGGGGTCCAGCACGACCTCACCAGGGCGACGCCCGTCGAACGGGACCTGCAGGCCACCTTCGTCGTGGCAGAGCCGGGCTCCGGTCCCGCTGACGTCGACGGCACCGCCACAACAGACCCGGTCACGTCCCGTGCGCAGGCGGCCTTCGCCGGCATCGCTCCCGCGCTGGACGACGCGCGCCGGGCGATGCCGGCCGTCCTCCGCGAGGCCACCCGTCCCGGCGAGTACGTGGCGCAGACCGACCTCATGCCGCTCGCCCAGGAGCCCTCGAAGCCCCCCGCGTACATCGCGATCGCGGCGGACCCCGGATTCGCGGGTCGATCGCACATCGTCGAGGGGCGGGCCCCGCGGGCGTCCACCGACCCGGGAGCGATCGAGGTCGTGCTGTCCCGTCCCGTCGCGTCCGCCGTCGAGTGGCCGGTGGGGACGTCGCGGGTCGTCGCCGACACCGGAGGCGAGACGACCATGGACCTGGTCGGGACCTACGCCGCCGACGACCCGACGGAGGACGCCTGGCCGCAGACCCCGCCGACG
>JASCOI010000010.1 GCA_029959665.1 Microbacteriaceae bacterium PS02333 | reverse complement strand
GGGGCGCCCGGGGCCCCCCGGCCCCGCCCCCCCCGGCCGGCACCACGGCGGGGTACCCGGCCGATGCCCGACATGTCGGGGTAGCGGTCGCCGGTCGGGGCGGGCAGCGCCGACAGGCGCGCCACCTGGTCGGCGGTGAGGGTGAGGTCGGCTGCGCCGACGTTCTCCTCGAGCCGCGAGACCCGCTTCGTGCCGGGGATGGGGACGATGTCGTCGCCCTGGGCCAGCAGCCACGCGAGGGCGACCTGCGCGGGAGTCGCGCCGGCCTCGGTCGCGACGGCCTGGACCTCGTCGACGATGCGCATGTTCGACGCGAACGCTTCCTCTTGGAAGCGAGGGTTCGCCAACCGGAAGTCGTCGGCGTCGAGGTCGGACGGCTTCGTGATCGCGCCCGTCAGGAACCCGCGGCCGAGCGGGGAGTACGGCACCAGGCCGATGCCGAGCTCGCGGAGGGTGTCGAGCACGCCGTCCTCGGGGTCGCGCGTCCACAGGGAGTACTCGCTCTGCAGCGCCGTGATCGGGTGGACGGCGTGCGCCTTCCGGATCGTCTCGGCACCGGCCTCCGACAGGCCGATGTGGCGGATCTTGCCCTCCTGCACGAAGCCGGCGAGCTGGCCGACGACGTCCTCGATCGGCACCTTCGGGTCGACGCGGTGCTGGTACCAGAGGTCGATGTGGTCGGTGCCGAGGCGCTGGAGGGACCCCTCGAGGGCGATGCGCACCGACTCGGGGTCGGAGCTGATCGCGCGTTCGGTGCTCGGCGTGATCTCGCCGGGCGTGTGTGTGATGATGCCGAACTTCGTGGCGAGGACGACGTCGTCGCGGCGGTCCGCGATCGCGCGGGCGACGAGTTCCTCGTTGATGTACGGGCCGTACATCTCGGCGGTGTCGATGAGCGTGACGCCCAGGTCGAGCGCGCGGTGGATGGTGCGGATCGACTCGTCGTCGTCCGTGCCGGCGCCCGAGTAGAAGGCGCTCATCCCCATGGTGCCGAGGCCGATCGCGCCGACCTCGAGTTCTCCGAGTTTCCGTGTCTGCATGCTCCCGGTCTACTCCGCGGTGCTCGGTTGGAGGGAGGCACCGGTCGTACCCGTCACGGGCGGGCCTGGTTCGTCCGGTTCCTCCAACGTCCGGGTCCGGTCGGCGGTCGTCTGCTCTGATCGGATGCGTGAACCTGTACTTCCGCCTGCTGCTCCTGCGCCTGAAGACCCGGACCGGACCACGGCTGTCGCTCTGGGACGAAGCGCGGACGCCGTTCCGGGTGACCCTCACCGACCTCGACCCGCTGCGGCACGTGAACAACGGCAAGTACCTGTCGTTGCTCGACCTCGGGCGGCTCGACCTGATGCTCCGGTCGGGCTTCTGGGGCTCGTTGACCGACCGCGGGTGGTACCCGGTCGTCGCGGCGCAGACGATCACGTACAAGCGGTCGCTGACGCTCGGGCAGCGGTTCGAGCTGGTGACGCGGGTGCTCGGCGTGGACGAGCGGTCGGTGTACCTCGAGCAGACGTTCGTCCGGCGGGGGAAGGTCATCGCGCGTGCCGTCGTGCAGGGGCGGTTCCTCCGGAAGACGGGCGGGACGGTGTCCCCGTCGGAGCTCCTCGACGCCGTGGGTGGAGCGCCGTCCGACCTCGCGCTGCCCGAGTGGGTGCACGAGTGGGCCGGTGCCGTCCGGATCAGCAGCGCCGCCGCGTGATCGAGGGAACAGAAAACGTCGGGTGTGCCCGCGGGGCCCGACGTTTTCTGTTCCCTCGATGGGGCTGGGATGGGGGAGCGTGGGAGAGGGAGCGCGTAGAAAGGTCGGGTGACCGAGGGACGCAGCACGACCGCACGCAGCACGACCACGCGCAGGGGGCTCATCGCCGGGGGAGTCGGGCTCGGGCTCGCAGGGGTCCTGGCCGCCTGCACCGGGCCCTCGCCGTCGCCGGCGCCGACCCGTACGCGGACACCGAGTCCCACCCCGACACCGTCGTCACCCACGGGCCCGGACTCGTGGGACGCGCTGGCCGCCGCGGTCTCCGGCACGCTGCTGCGCTCCGGCTCGAACGGGTGGGACAGCGCGCGCGTTCTCGAGAACCCCCGGTACGACGACGCCGACCCGCAGGGCATCCTCCGCGTGGCGAACAGCGACGACGTGGTCGCCGGGCTCGCGTTCGCCCGGAACACGCACACCCCGGTGGCGCTCCGGGCCGGCGGCCACTCGTACACGGGGTGGTCGGCCGGCGGTGCGTCCGGGACCGACGTCCCGCGGTCGCTGGTGATCAGCACGCAGACACTGGACGGGATCGACGTCTCCGGCGACTCCGTGACGATCGGCCCCGGCGCGCAGCTCGGTGACGTGTACGCGGCGCTGGCGAAGGCCGGGCGGGCGATCGGCGCGGGATCCTGCCCGACCGTGGGCATCGGCGGGCTGACACTCGGCGGTGGTGTCGGCGTCCTCGTGCGGTCCTTCGGGCTGACGTGCGACCAGCTCACGGGAGTCACGGTCGTCACCGCCGACGGAGCCGTGCACGAGGTCTCGGCCACGCGCGAACCGGACCTGTTCTGGGCCTGCCGCGGCGGGGGCGGTGGAACCGTCGGCGTCGTGACGTCGATGACGTTCCGGACGCAGGCCGCGCCTCCCGTCCTGCTCTTCAGCATCGTGTTCCCCTGGTCGGCCGCTCGGGACGTCGTGCGCGCCTGGCAGGACTGGGCGCCGAAGGCGGACCCGAAGCTCTGGTCGACGCTGAAGCTGCTCGCCGGATCCCGGCACAGCGCGCCGACCGTGACGATCACCGGCACTTGGACCGGCGAGAAGTCAGGTGCTGACACCAGCGTCGACGGTTTCATTCAGGCCACCGGAGTGACGCCGACGTCGCACACGGCGACCGAGCTGACCTACGGACAGGCCATGGCGCAGCTCGGCGGGAAGGCGCAGCGGGTGTCACAGGCCGCGACCTCGTCGATCGGGACCGCGGCGTTGACGGACGCCCAGATCGACGTGCTCGTGCAGCAGGCGGCGAGTGCTGCGAAGGTGTCCGGCGTGCTCGAGGGCGGAGTCGCGCTCGATGCCCTCGGCGGGGTCGTGGCCGATGTCGGGCGGACGGACAGTGCGTTCCCGTGGCGGTCCGCGCTCTGCACGGTGCAGTACACCGCGGTGTTCCAGAACGGTGCCGACCCGGCGCCCTTCGACCAGTACGTGCGGGGGTTCCGGAAGGCGATGGTGCCGGCGTGGGGCGACGGGGCGTACGCGAACTACTGCGACGCGGCGATCACGGACCCGGCGGCGTACTTCGACGTGAACACCTCGCGGCTGCACCGGATCGCCGAGCAGGCGGACCCAGACGGCCTCTTCGCCCAGCCGAACTGGGTGTGACGCGGGGGCGGGCGGCGGCGCGCGTCGGGCGGTGCCGTTTGCGCCTGCACAACCAAGAGCAGCCCGAACCACCGACTTGCGTGGTTCGAGCTGCTCTTGGTTGTGCGGATGCGAAGCGCGCCGGGCGAGGCGCCCGCCCGCGTCAGCGGCGGAAGTAGGCGTTCGAGGCAGGGAGGAACATCAGGATCGTGGCGATGATCACGGCGATGAGGCCGATCGTGCCGACGATGCTGAACGCGCTCACGACGCCGAGGACCTGCAGGATCGCCAGGACCAGCAGCACGATGCGGGCCCAGTTCCGGCCGTCACGCATGCGGAACACGATGAAGAGCTCGACCAGGGCGATGACGATCGCGATGACCGCACCGATCACGAGGGCGGTGCCACCGGCAGCTCCCTGCACCTGCGAACCGGAGGAAGCGAAGCCCACGATGCCGCCGATGATCCCGATCAGGACCGTCACCAGCCAGAGGACGAACGAGATGGTGACCGTGGTCGGCCGACCCGAGGCAGAAGAGCTGCTCATGATGTGTTCCCTTTCGTGGCCGACCTCGGCCGTGGCGACCGGGCGGTCGCACGTCGCAGACGCTAGTCGCGCGCATCACTCACGTCCGGGCCCATCCGTTCGACGCGTCCTACGATGTGCCGCATGGAGATCGAGCCGTTCGTCGTCGTGGACGCCGCGGCCTGGCGCGCATGGCTCGACGCGAACGAGGACTCCTCCGACGGGGTCTGGCTCGTGCTCGCGAAGAAGGGCACGACGGAGCCGACGTCCGTGACCTACGCCCAGGCGCTCGACGAGGCCCTCTGCTCCGGGTGGATCGACGGTCAGAAGCGCAGCCTCGACGCCGCGACGTTCCTGCAACGGTTCACGCCGCGCCGGAAGGCCTCGCTGTGGTCCGAGCGCAACATCGGACTCGTCGCGACGCTCATCGCCGACGGGCGGATGCGGGACCGGGGTCAGGCGGAGATCGACCGCGCGAAGGAGGATGGGCGCTGGGACCGCGCCTACGCCGGAGCCGCCTCGATCACGGTGCCCGACGACCTGCAGGCAGCGCTCGACGCCGCCCCGGCCGCAGCCGCGCTGTTCGCAGAACTCGACGCGACGAACCGGTACGCGGTGCTGCACCGGATCACGACCGCCCCGAGCGCGACCGCGCGGACGAACCGGTTGACGAAGCTCGTCGGGATGCTGGAGCGTGGCGAGACGCCGTACCCGCGCCCGGCAGGGGGACAGGCCCGCTGAGGACGGAGCGGCCACGAGGGGTAGACCGGACACATGACGACAGGTCCTGACACCACCACCCGTCCCGCCGACGCCTCCGGCACGTTCCGCATCGGCGGCGACCTCGAGGTGAACCGCCTCGGGTACGGCACCATGCAGCTCACCGGCCCCGGGGTCTGGGGGCCGCCGAAGGACCACGACGAGGCCGTGCGCGTCCTGCAGCGCGCCGTCGAGCTCGGTGTGAACTTCTTCGACACCGCCGACAGCTACGGCCCCTACGTCGCCGAGGAGCTGCTCCGCGAAGCGCTCCACCCCTACGGCGACGACATCGTGATCGCGACGAAGGCCGGCCTCACCCGCACGGGCCCGAACGAGTGGCCGCCCGTCGGTCGACCGGAGTACCTGCGACAGGAGGCCGAGATGAGCCTGCGCCGCCTGGGGCTCGAGCGCATCGACCTGTTCCAGCTGCACCGCATCGACCCGAAGGTCCCGCTCGAAGACCAGGTCGGTGAGCTCAAGAAGCTCCAGGACGAGGGCAAGATCCGGCACATCGGCCTGTCCGAGGTCCAGGTGGACGAGGTGAAGGCCGCGCAGGAGATCGCCACGATCGTCTCCGTGCAGAACCTCTACAACCTGCAGAAGCGCGACGCCGAGGAACTCCTGGACTGGTCCACCGAGCAGGGCATCGGCTTCATCCCGTGGTTCCCCCTCGCAACCGGCGGCCTGACGGGGGACGACTCCCCGCTGACCGACCTCGCGAAGCGCAAGGACGCCACGCCGGCGCAGATCGCCCTCGCCTGGCTGCTCAAGCGATCGCCGGTCGTGCTGCCGATCCCCGGCACCTCGAGCGTCGCGCACCTCGAGGACAACCTCGCGGGCGCGACGATCGAGCTGACCGACGACGAGTTCGAGGAGCTCTCGGCACTCGGCAGCTGACGCGCGAACGGGCCGCGCTGACCACGCGCACCCCACGCACCGCGCTCAGCCCGCGATCGCCGCCATCGCCTGCGCGGTCGCCTCGCCGAGGTCCTCGGCGGGGCGGCTCAGCAGCCCCTTGACCATCCGGGTGTCGTCGTCGGCGAGGACCTCGAACGCGCCGACGACCGCGCCGTCGTATGCCTGCGCGACCACGCTCGCCGGGCTCACCTTCGGCACGTCGAACCGTGCCCCCATCGCGGTGTCGATCATGCCGACGAGGACCCCGGTCACGGTCGTGCCCTGTGCCGCCAACTCGGTCCGCAGCCCGTTCGTCGCGGACCAGGCGGCCGCCTTCGACGCGGCGTACACGGTCGGGATCGGCGTCCACGCGGCGAGGGACAGCACGTTCAGCACGGCACCGCCACCGTTCCGGGCGAGCACGTGGGCGAACGCGCCGGAGACCTTGATCGTCCCGAACACGTTCGTCTCGAAGACGGACCGGAGCACGTCGTCGTCCGCACTCGCGATCGAGCCGTCGGTGCTGGGGGCGATGGCGGCGTTGTTCACGAGCAGGTCGACGTCGGGAGCGGCCGCCGCTGCCGCTGCGATCGACCCCGCATCGGTCAGGTCGAGGGTCAGCGGCACGATCCGGTCGTCGTCCCACTGCCGCGGGGAGCGAGCCGTCGCGTACACCTTGGCGGCGCCGCGTTCGAGGGCCTGGCGCACGAACTCCTCGCCGAGCCCTCCGTTCGCTCCGGTCACGAGCACGATCCGGTCGTCGAGTCGCTCAGTCATGGTCACTCCTGTAGGTTGAGGGATGAAACGGGGATTGTCCCCGGATCAGTATGTGGGGAGTCCCCCCACTTCTGTCAACCGAGACGGAGCAGATCGGAGTCGCCGTGGAGCAGACGACCACGAAGCCCATGCGCGCCGACGCACGACGCAACCGCGACGCGATCATCGCCGCGGCTCGACAGGTGTTCGAGCAGGGCGGCACCCTCGCGCCGATCGACGGCATCGCGACCGCGGCCGGCGTCGGGAACGCGACGCTCTACCGCAACTTCCCGACACGCGAAGACCTCCTCGCGGCCGTGATGGCGGAGAGCTTCCACGCCGCGCTCCGCGACTCCCGCGACCTCGAGCAGCTGCCCGCCGACGACGCCCTCGCCGAGTGGATGTTCCGCGTGACCTGGCAGCTCCGGATCTGGCAGAACCTGCCGACCTGCATCGCGGGTGCGATCGGTGACGACGACTCGCCCGTCAGCAGCGTCTGCGCCGGTCTGACCGAGCGGACGGGGGAGTTCCTCGAGCGGGCCCGGTCGGACGGATCGGCGACCGATGCGGCGAGCGCCGAGGACGTCTTCGAGCTGCTGACGACGCTCTCGTGGGGCGTGGACCGGTTCGGCGACGACCAGGACCGAGCCAGGGCTCGGGTCCGGCTCGGCACCGCCGGACTGTTCAGCGACGGCGCGCGACCCGCGCAGCACTGAAGGCTGCGCCCTCAGCGGCGCCGGAACAGGTCGGCGATCGCCCACGGCCCGGGAGCCAGGCGCACCGCCATCTCGTCACGCACCCGGGCTTCGCGTTCACGGTCCCGCGTGAGCTCCGTGATCTCGGCGTTCGCCGTCCACCACATCGCGACGCGCTCGCGCAACGAGGGCCGTCCGGCCGCGGAGGTCGTCGTCTCGATCGTGCTGGTGTCGTCGTGCATGCCTCCACGGTAGGAGCGGATCGCGCGGTGGAGGAGGCTCCACCAGTACACGGCCCGGCGGGACTAGCGTCGTGACCATGCAGCGACGCACCCTGGCCAGCACCGGCCGCGAGACCTCCGTGATCGGCCTCGGCACCTGGCAGTTCGGCGGCGACTGGGGTCCGGTGGAGGACGCCGACGCCTTCGCGGTGATGGACGCCTCGTTCGAGTCCGGCGTCACGCTCTTCGACACCGCCGACGTCTACGGCGACGGTCGCAGCGAGGAGCTCATCGGGCGATGGCTCCGTGTCAACGCCGACTCCGGCGTCACGGTCACGACGAAGATGGGCCGTCGTGCGGACCAGGTGCCGTCGAACTACAGCGCGGCGAACTTCCGCGAGTGGGTCGACCGCTCGCGGGCGAACCTGCAGCAGGACACGCTCGACCTGGTCCAGCTGCACTGCCCGCCGACCCCCGTGTTCGACGACGACGCCGTCTACGACGCCCTCGACGCGCTCGTCGCCGACCGGTCGATCGCCGCGTACGGGGTCAGCGTCGAGACGGCCGACCAGGCGCTCACCGCGATCGGGCGGCCCGGCGTCGCGAGCGTCCAGATCATCCTCAACGCGTTCCGCTTGAAGCCGCTGGACGCGGTCCTGCCGGCCGCACGGGAGGCAGGGGTCGCCGTGCTCGCGCGCGTCCCGTTGGCATCGGGGTTGCTCTCCGGCAAGTACACCACCGACACCGAGTTCGCTCCGGAGGACCACCGCACCTACAACCGCCACGGCGAGGCGTTCGACCAGGGCGAGACCTTCAGCGGCGTGCCGTTCGAGGACGGGGTCCGGGCGGCGCAGGAGTTCGCCGCCGCCCTGCCCGACGGCGTCTCCGTCCCGCAGGCGGCGCTCGCCTGGATCGTCGCGCAGGACGGTGTCACGGCCGCGATCCCCGGCGCGCGGAACGCCGAGCAGGCCCGCTCCAACGCCGATGCCGGCTCGCTGGACCCCGTGCCCGGTCTCGACGCGACCGTGCACGAGCTGTACGACCGGTGGTTCCGCGCGACGGTGCACGAGCGCTGGTGACCACGGCGGTCGACCCGGGCACCGTCGGAGCAGGTACCGACAGGACCCGTCGCACCGCCGAGCACCGGCCTACCGTTGCCCGCATGGACAACATCACCCTCAACAACGGCGTCCAGCTCCCCCCGATCGGCTTCGGCGTCTTCCAGAGCTCCCCCGAGGACACGGTCGACGCGGTGCGCACCGCGCTCGAGGTCGGCTACCGCCACATCGACACCGCCGCCGCGTACGGCAACGAACGAGAGGTCGGCGAGGGCATCCGTGCCTCGGGCGTCGACCGCGACGACATCGTGGTCGAGACGAAGATCTGGGTCTCCGACTACGGGTACGACGAGACCCTGCACGCGTTCGACAAGGCGACGCGCAAGCTCGGCTTCGACACGGTCGACGTGCTGATCCTGCACCAGCCCGCACCGGACCGCTTCGACAAGACCGTCGCCGCCTACCGGGCGCTCGAGCAGCTGTACGCCGACGGCCGGGTCCGGGCGATCGGGGTGAGCAACTTCATGCCGCACCACCTCCGCTCGCTCCTCGACCAGACCGACGTCATCCCCGCGCTCAACCAGGTCGAGCTGCACCCGTACTTCACGCAGCCCGACGTGCAGCGGGCCGACGCCGAGCACGGGATCCTCGACCAGGCGTGGTCCCCGATCGGCGGCATCACGTTCTACCCGGGCTTCGGTGACGAGCGGGTCAGCGTGCTCGACGACCCGACGATCCGCGTGATCGGCGATGCGCACGGCAAGACCGCTGCACAGGTCATGCTCCGCTGGCACCTGCAGCAGGGGCGGAACGCGATCCCGAAGTCGACGAACCCCGGACGGATCGCCGAGAACTTCGACGTCTTCGACTTCGCGCTGTCCGACGAGGAGCTCGGGTCCCTCGACGCCCTCGACACGGGGAAGCGCAACGGTCCGGACCCCGACGGTACGGACACGTCGCGCTTCGAGCGTGTCATCCCTGAGGACTGACGATCAGCGGACCGACGATCAGCGCGCGGTGATCACCTTGGACGAGCCGGCGATCACCGCGGCGTCCTCGCCCAGGGCGACGAGCGGGTCGCGGAGGCCCGTCGTGGTCCCGATCGCCTTGCGCAGGAAGTAGCCCGCGAAGCTGCCGATGAGTGCACCGACCGCGCCGAGGACCGCTCCCTCGACGCGGCGGTCGCGCTTGCCGGTCGTGGCGATCGCCGCGCCGATGAGGGCGCCCGATCCGGCACGCCCGATGAGCCCGGCGGCCGCGATGCGACTCGGCGTCTTCGGCAGCTTGTCCCCGACAAGCTCCCCGACGGCACCGGCGACGAGCAGCCCGCGACCGAGCGGCGTGCGGAACATCGGCCAGTCCTGCCACGCACCGGTGAGCTCCTTGCGGTCCCGGTTCAGCGCCAGCATGGCCAGGGGCGTCGCGCTCCGACCGCCGCTCAGGATGCCGAGCAGCAGTGCTCGCGTGCCGGTGTGCTTGGTGTTCTTCGCCATCGTCTCTCGCCTTCTCGTGTCCGTCCGACGCTACGCGCGCGGGCTGACGACGGACGGGGGGGGGGCGGGGGGGGCCCCCCCCCCGCCCCCCCCGTCCGGTGGTCAGATCCCGAACTGCGCGTAGAACGCGGCCGGATCGGCCGCCAGTGACGCCTTGACCAGCGCGCTCCACTCGTCGACGACGACCTCGGCCGCGTCCCGCTGGACACCGTCCAGGGACGCGATCGCGACCTCCATCGGGTCGATCATCTGGCCCTCGTAGCCGGCCATGATGTCGGTGTCGGCGGCACCCAGGTGGAGCCCCTGCACCGTGACGCCCCGCGGCACGAGCTCGAGCCGCACGGCGTTCGTCATGTTCCACTCCGCTGCCTTGGCGGCCGCGTACCCACCGCTGCCGGGGTACGCGAACCACGACAGGGCCGACAGCACGTTGACGATCCCGCCGCCGCCGTTCCGCTCGATGACGGGTGCGAACGCCCGGACCATCGACAGGTTCCCCCAGAAGTGCGTGTCCATCTCGCGACGGACGTTCTCGAGGTCGTCGGTCAGCAGCGAGGACTGCGTCGCGATCCCGGCGTTGTTGATCAGCAGGGTGACGTCCCCGGCGCGCTCGGCTGCGGCGGTGACGGAGGCCTGGTCGGTGATGTCGAGCGGGAGCACCTCGACGCCCTCGATGTCCACGAGCTCGGGGCGGCGCGCGGTCGCGTAGACCTTGGCGGCACCACGCTCCAGGAGCTGCGTGACGAAGCGGCGACCGATGCCGCGGTTCGACCCGGTGACGAGTGCGACCGATCCGGCGATGTCCATGGTTTCCTTCCGTCGACCGGGCACCTCCCGGACCGACGGAGGTACGCTAAGACCTCACATCCATGTCAGGTGCAAGTCGGGGAGGACACATGCGCATCGGGGACCTCGCAGCGAAGGCCGGCGTCAGCGTCCGGTCGCTCCGCTACTACGAGGAGCAGGGGCTGCTCGCGGCGACCCGCACGACATCCGGCCAGCGGACGTACGACGTCGCGGCGGTCGACCGTGTCCGGCTCGTCCAGCAGCTCTACGCCGCAGGGCTCGCCAGCCGGACCATCGCGCGGCTCATGCCGTGCGTCGACGCCGGGGTCGCCACCGCCGAGAGCGCCGCGCTGCTCGTCCACGAGCGGGACCGGATCACGGCGCAGATCGCCGAGCTCGAGGCCGCGCGCGACCGCCTCGACGAGGTCATCCACATCAGCGAGCACCCGACGCCCGAGCACTGCCCGGCACTCCGCACCGACATCCCGCGGCAGCACGACACCGCACGCCAGCACGACGCCGCACGCCAGCACGGCACCGCACGGAGCGCCGCCTGATGCGCGTCGCGTGGCGCGTCCTCCGGTGGCTCGGATCCACCGTCGTCGCGGTGCTGCAGGTGCTCGCAGGCGTGATGGACTCCCTCGGGTCGGGCGGCGCGACCGGTCCGCGCGTCCCACCGACCACGACGCGGGCACACGGCCGTCGGGACGAGTACCGCCCCTGACCGCGGTCGTGCTCAGCCGCGGGAGACGACCACCCGACGGTCGCCGGCACACCAACGCAGCACGAAGCCCGAGGCCACCGCGCCCAGGGTGTCCGCGGCGAGGTCGCCGATCGTGTCGTCGTAGCCGACGAAGATCGTCGCGTCGAGGTACGTGTGCCCCGCCCACTCGAACATCTCCCACAGCCCGCCGATCGCGAGGCCGATCGTCCCGCAGACGACGACGGCGGTGGCGAGGTGCATCGACCTGGCGTCGGGCAGCACCCCGAGGTCCGCGGCGACGATCGCCACCAGGGCGCTCAACGCACCGATGAGCAGCAGGTGCACGACCTTGTCCCACCCAAACACCGTCGTGTACCAGTCGAGGACACTGCTCCACCCGGCGACGACCGACAGCACGCAGAGCGCGATGTCGAACCCCGGCCGGAACCCGAGGATCCGCGGGAGCACGACCCCGAGCAGGGACAGCCCCATCACGGCGAAGGAGATCGCACCCCAGCCGACCGCCGCCACGGGGACGCTGACGAGCGCGAGCACGCGGATGACGTCAGCGACGAACTCCCACCCACGGGGGCGGCGGAGGAAGGTGGACGCGGCGGACTGCACGAGCGGACGGCTCATCGGGGCTCCCATCGCAGGACGGCGTGCACGGGCAGGTGGTCGGACGGCCAGACCCCGGCCGGTCGCCGAGCCGAGATCGCCACGCGGTCGACGACGGCACCGGTCGACGGGGTCGCCCGGACCAGGACGCGGTCGATCCGGGGACGACCAGGACGGGGCGTGCGGTACCGGGCGTACGTGCCGACGGGCAGCTGGCGTCCGGCGGGGTCCGCCAGCACCCACGTGTCGTCGAGTCCGGCCGCCGCGAGCACCCCGGCCGACGCCGAGCGCTCGCCGGCGTTCCAGTCCGCCAGCACCACGGCCGGGAGCCCCGTCTCGCGGACGACCCGCCCGATGAGCTCCGCGGACCGGGTCCGTGCCGGCGGCGAGAACGGGTCGACGTGCGTCGCGACGCCGGCGAACCGCACACCCGTGGCCAGGTCGTCGAACTCGCACACGACCGCGATCCGCGGGAACGGCGCACCCCACGCCCTGGCACCGATCCGCGACGGGTCCGGTCCGAGCGCGATCGTGCGCTCCGACACCACCCGCAACCGTTCGGTGTCCACGAAGAAGCCGACGCCCTCGCCACCGCCGCCCGGTCCGCGCCCGGTGACCACGGGCTGCCAGCGCGACCCGAGGGCGGTGCCGAGGTGCTGCACCTGGGTGGGCACTGCCTCCTGGACGGCCAGCAGGTGCGGTGTCTCGGACCGGATCAGCGTCGCGACGGCCGGCGCCCGCCGGACCCACGAGTCCGGGTGCCCGGACCGCAGGTGCGGGACCGGACGGCGCACGTTGAACGTCATGCAGTGCAGGCCGGGAGGCGCGACGTGCCCGACCACCGGAGCGTCCTCGGTCACGGTCGGCGCACCACGGGGACCGGCCGCGTCCCGGCGAGCACGCGGCGCATGATCCGGCCGGGAGCGAACGCGCGCATCCCCGACGTCCACATCGTCCTGCCCGCCTTGCGGGTGCGGACCACCAGCCCCACCGCGTCACGGACGGGTGTGCCCGACACCGACGCGACCAGCGACGGGTCGAAGACCGTCCGCCAGGCGGGGTCGAACTGGATCGACAGGTCCACGTCGTCGTGGATCTGTGGGTCGAAGCGGTGCACACGGTGACGGACCGCCAGCCACGCGGTCCGTCGCATCACCATGTTCGAGCCGAACAGCGGTGGACGCGCCAGCGCCCCGGTCATGAGCAGGAAGTACGCGCGCATGTAGGCGACGTCCCAGAACACCGCGGCGACGGGCCCCAGCCCGCGGAACCGCCCGGGTCCGGTGACGGCCGTGACGAGCGGGTCGTCGAACCAGCGTGCGGCGCGCTCGACCCAGTCCGGCGGGAGCACCGAGTCCGAGTCGACCCGTGCGATCAGGGTCGAGGTCGCGGCGTCGTACCCGCGGCTTGCCGTCGCACCGATGCCACGGACCGGCTCGTGCAGCACGATCGCGCCGGCCGCTGCGGCCACCGCCGCGCTGCCGTCCCTGCTGCCGTTGTCGACGACGATCACCTCGGTCGGCAGGACCGTCTGTGCCGCGAGCGATGCCAGGCACTCGGCCAGCTGGTCGGCGTCGTCGAGCACCGGGACGACGACGGTGACAGAACGCATCGACCCAGACAACCAAGGTGGTGCTGAGCGGACGGGAGGCTCCGGTCGCGTCCGCCACGTACCCGGCGTCGCGATCTTGGCTAGGTTCGGGGCCATGGCAGCAGAGCAGCTCACCGTCACGACCGCAGACGGCACCGCGATCGCGGTGTCGCGCCGCATCGGGGGCGACGAGTCGGTCGTGTTCCTGCACGCGGGAGTCGCGGACCGCCGGTCCTGGTCCACCGTGTTCGATGCACTCGCGGACACCGACCTCGACATCGTCGCGTACGACCGTCGCGGGTACGGGGACACCCCGGCCGCCGCGGATCCGACAGAGTTCTCGCACCTCGACGACCTCGTGACCGTGCTCGACGCGCTGGAGCTCGAGCAGGTGTTCCTCGTCGGGAACTCGATGGGCGGAGCACTCGCGCTCGATGCCGCGTTGACGATCCCCGCCCGGATCGCCGGGGTCCTGCTCATCGGTGCCGGCGTCTCCGAGATGACCGACGAGGACACTCCGTTCGACTGGGTGCTCGATCCCGCGACCGCACCGTTGCTCGAGGTCGCCGAATCGCCGGGTGCATCGGTCGACGACCGCATCGCCGCACTCGCGCACCTGTGGCTCGACGGGCCGGCAGCGCCTGCCGGACGCGTCGGAGGCGCGGCTCGGACGCTGTTCGAGGACATGAACCGGCGGCTCCTCGAGGTCGCCGCGCCTGACTCGGCGGGGTCGACCGGGGTGGAGGCGTGGACGCGGCTCGGCGAGATCCGGGTCCCGGTGCTGACGACCTGGGGCGACCTCGACATCCCCGCCGACCTGCCGTTCTACGAGGAGACCGCGCGGCGCATCGGGCAGGAGCCGGGGCGCGTGCTGCCGGGGGTGGCGCACCTGCCGGGGCTCGAGCAGCCCGCACTCGTGGCCGACCTGGTGCGCGAGGTGGTCGCCGCGTGAGTGCTGCGGATGCTGGTGCGGGCGGGCCGATCGACCCGCGGGCCCTCGCACTCGCGGAGCAGCTGGCGGAGGAGGCCATCGCCGAACCGTTCCAGCCGCTGTCACGGTGGGTGCAGAGCTGCGGCATCGCCGTGTCCGTCGCCGTGACGCTCCTGGCGGTGGTGCTCCGCATCGTCGGCGGCGACCCCGCATGGATCTTCCAACTCGTCTGCTTCGTGGGGTGCATCGTCGTGTTCGTCGCCGGTTGGACCGTCGGCGTCCGTCGGGGATGGTTCCCAGCGTGGTCGTCATCGGTCGCGAAGCCGCTCGGCCGCCGCACGGCTCGCCGCGTTGGCTCAGCGGCGGTGGGACGCGTGGCCGTGCCCGACGGCCTGCAGGTCGTCGTGCTCGGCACGGCGAAGCAGACGGTGCGTCTCGCACAGTGGCAGACGTTCACGCTCCCGGCGTTCGTCCTCCTGGAGGCGGGGAACGCGGTGGACTCGGACGGCGTCTTCGGGCCGTGGACCTGGGGATTCGTCGTGCTCGCGGCGCTCATGACGGGCATGCTCGTGTGGACGGTGCACCGCGAACGAGCGGCCGACGCGGTGTTCCGCGCCGGCCGCGTCGATCAGCGGGTCGAGCGGGTTCAGCCGACGTAGTCGTACGTGCTGACCCAGTCGATGAAGAGGTGCCCGGAAGCGCCCCAGTTCCCGACCTGGAACATGTACCGGTGCGGCTTCGTCGGCACGTCGTCCGTGATGGTCTGGAGCACCTTGCCGTCGAGCAGGTACGTGACCGACTTGCCCGGGATCCACTCCACGGAGTACGTGTGCCACTTCCGCCAGTCCACCCCGGTGCCGATGGTCGCGCGGTTCGCTTCCTGGCCGGGCGTCATCGAGTGGTGGTACCCGGTCGGCGATGCGTCGAAGTTGCCCTCGGGGTAGTCGATCTCACCGTCCGCCCAGGTGTTCGACGTCGGCCACAGCATGAAGGCCGCACCGTTCCCGTCACCGCCGCTGGCCTTCGCCTTCACGGTGAACTTGCCACCGACGTGCGACCATGCCCCGTCCGGGGTCCCGAACGTGCCGGCGGCACCGTTCGACCCGTCGAGCTCCACGTCCATCAGCCCGTCGTGCGCGCTGATCTGCGAGCCGGACGAGTAGATGCCCTCATCCGGGTACGGCTGCCACGAGCCGTCGTACGTCTTCGCGAATTCCCCGTTCGCGGAGGCGTCGGTGCTGAAGTTCTCGACGAACGACTGCTTGAAGTCGCCGACGTCACCACGGGGTGCGGTGACCCCGGCGACGGCGACGGACCCTGATCCGAGCGGCACCGCGATGAGTGCTGCGCTGAGGACCGTTGCGGCGAGTGCCGCTCTCTTCGTGCGTTGCTGCATGAGCTGTCACTCCCTGTTCATGACTCACGACGCCGTCACCCCTGTCGGCGCCGGGACCGCCGGATCTCGGCGGGCCGCAGAGAGGGTAACCGCTCTTGGCGCCGATGCCGAGGACTTGACAGCGACGGATCACCCCCGTATGGGGGTCAGTTGATGATCTCGCCGCGGGGCTCCGATCGGAGCGCCGCGAGCCGCTCGCGCCACCCTTGGAGGGCCTCTGGTGACAGGCGTGTCCAGTCGTGCACCTCGCGCACGATCCGGACCGGCGACGTGCTCCGGTACGACCGGGTCGGGTTGCCGGGGAACTTCTTGTCGGTGACGTTGGGGTCGTTCTCGTAGTCGCCCGTCGGCTCCACCTCGAACACGCGAGGCTCGGCATCGCCAGCGGCGAGCTCGGCCGCGAGCCCGGCGCCGTCGGGGAGCGCGGTGAAGTAGACGTGGTTCATCACGATCTCGGGACGGTAGTTCGAGTGGAACCCCGCCGTCAGCAGGTCCCCGACCTGCAGATCGGCCTTCGTCCCGTGGAAGAACGGCCCGTCGTCCAGCACGCCAGTCACGACGGCCAGGGTACGACGTCGGTCGCGCTCGCGTCGTGTCGGTCGTGTCAGGACGGCGTGATGAAGTCCCGCCAGGCCGTAGGGGATCCGTCAGGGCCCCGATCACCCCCTCGTTCCTGGACGATCGTTGCCGGCGTGACACTGACCGCGATCATGCCGACGCTCCGAGCGTCGCTCCCCGACCCCTTCGACGCATCCCGGTGGCCCGCGCGCACGACGCCGACCCTCGGCGACGTGGTGATCTCCGCCGTGTCGATGGTCCGGCTCGCCGAGACCGTCGGCACCCCCTGTGTGCACACCGCCGAGCAGGCTCCGCCGCGGTTCCGGCCGCCGGCATGGACACCGCGCGAGGTCAGCGTGGCGGTCGCGTCCGTCACCCGTGTGCGACGACCGCGAACGGGCATCGTGCTCCTCGAACTCGACGCCGTCCTGCCCGCATGCGCCGTGCTCGACGAGGTCCGCCTGATCGGGCGGGTCACGACGGCGCCGACGGCGGAGACGTACGTCGTGACCCCGTGCGACGGCGCCGCCGACGGCCCGTTCCACCGGCTCCCGGCGCCGGTCCCGACCGACGTGCACGAGGGCGACCTGCTCTGCTTCCCGTGCCTGGCAGGGTTGCGGCACCGGGACGTGGTCGAGCCCGTCCGAGCGGCGCTCGGCGCCGAGATCCGATGAGCGCGATCACCCGGAACCGCACGACGGCGGGGATCCACCTCTGGGGTCGGTACTCCGTCCACCCCGTCAGCCGGTCGATGTGGAGCTCGCGGACGCTCGTCGTGTTCCCGCCGGGGACGAGCACGCGCGAGCGGGCACTGCTCCGCGCCTGGCACGGCTGGACGATCCTCGGCGCGCTCCTCGCGGTCGGCATCATGGCCGCGACGAACCCGACCCCGGCCGTGGGGATGGTCGCCGCGCTCGCCACCTACGCCTGCGGGTTCCTCGTCCTCGGCCGGGCCACCCGCACGCTCCGGCCCCGCGTCCGGTCGATCACGGTGACCACCTTCTACGGCAACGGCCGCCCCGAGGTGCACGGCGACGCTCGGCTGCTCGACGGCTCACTCGATGCCCTCGCCGTGCTGGAACGCGCGCTCTGTGCACAGCAGGTCCGGCCGGTCGACTTCGAGATGGTCTGGGCCGATGTCTGGAACGCCCTGCCGGCGAGGACCCAGCGACCGTGACGCGAGGTCGGGCCGTCAGCGCTCGACGTTCTCCAGGTCCTCGAGCAGGCTCTCGTGCGTCGGCTCCCACCCGAGCGTCCGCCGCGTGTAGTCGCTCGAGGACGGCTGGTCCATCGCGAAGATCGGCGCGAACGACCCGAACGCGTCGTCCGCGACCCGCTCCACCGGCAATCCCAGCCGTCGCCCGATGACCTCGGCGATGTCACGGACCCGATCGGCCTCGTCCGCGACGGCGTGCCACGCGGTACCAGCCGGGGCACGCTCCAGCGCGATCCGGAACAGCACCGCTGCGTCACGGGCGTGCACCGCCGGCCACCGCTGCTCACCGTCGCCCGGGTACCCGGCGACCCCGCTCTGGCGTGCGATCTCGGTCAGGATGCCCGCGAACCCGCCGGCACCGTCCGCGTGCACGGTCCGGGGCAGGCGGATCGCGGAGACCCGGACGCCGCGGTCGGCGAGCGCGAGCGCGTCCAGGACCGAACGAGCGCGGCCGGCGACCGGCCCCTCGAGGGGGAGCGGGTCCGACTCGACCGAAGGACGGCCGGGAACCCATGGCGTTCCCGACACGACGACGAACGGCCGGTCGGACCCGACGAGCTCCTCGCCGAGGGCGGCCATCGCTGCAGACTCCTCGGCGATGCCCGCGGCGAGCGCCTCGGGAGAGCTGAAGTCGTTCGAGAACGCCAGGCTCACGACGCCGTCCGCCTCGCGAGCACCGGCACGGAGGACGTCGAGGTCCGCCAGACCGCCGCGGACGGGCTCGGCGCCGGCAGCGGTGAGCGTCGCGGCCGATCGGTCGGAACGGGCGAGGGCGGCGACGGTGTGCCCGGCCGCGATGAGTTCGGCGACGACGGCCGTGCCGATCGTGCCGGTTCCGCCGGTGATGAAGACGTGCATGGGTGCTCCTGACAGTGATGGGACCGTTGTCTCATCACCGTACACCCGCGACGGGACCATTGTCCCGTCAGTATGATCGTCCCATGGCGCGATGGGAACCCGGTGCTCGGGAACGACTGGTCCTGGCCGCGGTCGACCTGTTCTCCGAGCAGGGTTACGACGAGACGACGGTCACGCAGATCGCCGAGCGCGCCGGCGTGACGAAGAGCACGTTCTTCCGGCACTTCCCGGACAAGCGCGAACTCCTGGTCGCCGGGCAGGAGACGCTGAGCCGGCTGCTTGCGTCGGGCATCGCCGAGGCCCCCGCCGACGCGACGCCGCTCGACGCCGTGGCCGCCGGGCTCCAGCGGGCATCGGACGAGATGGGCCCGATGAACCGCGAGCTCGGACCGCGGCTCAAGGCAGCGGTCGCCGCGAGCGCCGAACTCCAGGAACGGGATGCCCTGAAGAGCGTCGGGATGGCGGCCGCGATGACCGAGGCCCTGGTCGCACGCGGTGTCGGCGCAGCACCCGCTCGCCTCGCCAGCGAGATGGGGGTGCTCGCGTTCAAGCAGGGGTTCGATCGCTGGTCGGGCGGGGACCGCTCCGACGACGACCGCCTCGACCACCACACCCTGACCGCCCTGTCCGAGCTCCGCGAAGCGGCTGCCACGCTCGGCTAGCCTGCACGCCATGGGCATCGCGTTCGAGAACATCGGCATCGCCGTCCGTGACCTCGAGGCCACGATCGCGTTCTTCACCGACCTGGGCCTCACCGAGGTCGGACGGGACGAGATCAGCGGCGCCTGGGCCGACACCGCCGTGGGCCTCGACGGCAACCACGCGAAGATCGCGATGCTCGCGACCCCGGACGGACACGGCCACATCGAGCTGTTCGAGTACGTCCACCCCGACGCGGTCGAGACCGAGCCGACACTGCCGAACGAGATCGGCATGCACCGGGTCGCGTTCCAGGTGGACGATCTCGACGAATCGCTGGCAATCGCCGCACGCCACGGCTGCACACCGCTCCGCGGCGTCGCGAACTACCAGGACGTGTACCTGCTCACGTACCTGCGTGGGCCGAGCGGGATCATCGTGATGCTCGCGCAGGATCTCCGCAGGAGCTGACTGCGGCAGGCCGCCGGGGCGAGGGCGCCGATCAGGCCTTGTCGTGCAGTGTGATCTGGTATCCGTCGGGGTCGGCGAACGTGAACGTGCGGCCGAAGGGACCGTCGATCGGCGCCGAGACGATGGCGTGGCCGTCGGCGACGAGGGCGTCGTGGATCTCCTGGACCCCGGTGGCGTGCAGCCAGATCGCAGCGCCGATGCCGGGCTGCGGGGTGGACGCGATGTCCGTGCCGGGGATGACGTCGCGGAGCGCGAAGGCGATCGGCGTCGTCTCGAAGACGACGGCGTGCGGCGGGCCGGCCTGCGAGCGGACCAGGCCGAGGTACTGCTCGTAGAACGCCTGCGACGCGGCGAGGTCGGTCGCCTGGAGGTTGATGAAGTCGGGGCCGGTGACGGGCATGGGGTGCTCCTTCGTGATGTGTCAGTCTTCTGACACGACTCAACCTATGTCAGACTACTGACATGAGTCAAGACCGGGTCGGCATCGACCTCGAGACCTCGCTCGGGTACCTGCTGAAGGAAGCCGCGAGTGCCCTGCGCGCCGCGATGGAATCGGTGCTGCGACCGCTCGGGCTGACGGTCACGCAGTACTCGTGCCTGGAACTCCTCGCGCAGCGACCCGGCCTGTCGAACTCCGATCTCGCACGGGGAGCGTTCGTCACCCGGCAGTCGATGAACGTGCTGCTGCAGGCGTTCGAGCGCGACGGCCTCGTGACCCGGCCGGCGGCACCTCCGGTGGGGAAGACGCTCCCGACACGGCTCACCCCGTCCGGCCGAGCACTGCTCGAGCGTGCGAGTGCCGCCGTCCGGTCGGTCGAGGACCGGATGCTCACCGGGATGTCGACGGAGGACCGAGCGATCGCGTTCCGGAGCCTGCGGAGCATGATCCGTTCGCTGCGGGACGACGAGCAGACCGGCGGGTGACGCTGGCGGGAATGGACGTTCGGATTCGCCGATGACGGATCCGGTTCCCGAAACCCGGGTTTGCCGAACCGGATTCGTCAGGAGCGCCGGCGGATCACCTTCGGTCGGGCCGCTACGCAGATGGGTCGGACCGGAGGTGCCGCCGGAGGGCGAACAGGCCGGCCGATGCCCCGACCGCGGGGATCGCGATGGACAGGAACGCTCCGAGCGCGATCACGATCGACCGTTGCGTCCGCGCGGGATCCTCGCCGGGCAGCTGTGCGATCACCACGAGCACCCACGTCGGGAGCGCGACGGCGATGGTCCAGAGGACGACCACGGCGCAGGTCAGCACCACCACCCACGGCGAGCGCCTGGGTTCCGGTCGTTCATCGAGCATTGGTCGATTCAACCAGCTCGCGCACCGGACACGTACGGTGGGGAGCGTGGATCTCCAGCGACGGACACCCGGCTCACTCGTCGTCGTGTCGGGCGGGAGCCTCGCGGGGAAGTCGACCCTCGCCCGCGCACTCGTCGGACGGCTCGGTCACGACTGGGTGTTGGTCGAAGCGGACACCGCCGCGCCGACCCTCGGTTCCTCGGACGACTTCGACCCACCACGGTTCGCGCGCACGCTCCACTTGGCCGCGTTCACGTGGCTCGACGCCGGGTACGACGTGGTCCTCGACGGCGCCCTGCCCTTCCCCGAGACGGGGCACTTCTGGGAGTGTCTCGAACTCTGCCTCGAGCGCGGAGCGTTCTTCGTCGGCGTTCGGACCGACCCAGACGGCCTCCCGACCCGCGCCGCGGCGCGACCCGGGTCGGACCTGGGGTGGGCGAGGTCGGGGGCCGCAGCGGCGAACGACAACGTCCCGCTGGACATCGAGATCGACACGAGCGCGGAGCCGACGGAGGCGAGCGTCGAGCGCATCGCCGGGCGGCTGCTGCTCAGTCGCCGGAGTTGATCAGGCCCAGGTAGCGGCCGAACCGGGGCTTCGGCTCGTCGCGCAGCGCACGCTGGGCGGGCCAGCAGTCGCGGTCGTCGAGAGTGGTGTTCGTCCGGTCGAGTTCGTGGCTCATCGGTTGCTCCTTCGCATGGGGTGACGAGTACGACACCGGGGAGCGACGGGACATTCCCGACTCAGGGCGCGCCGTGCGTGACGGTGATCCGGCACGCTGGCAAGCGGGCCGACCCCGATGGCCAGCCCCGGCCGTGGAGCCGCCACGATCGGACGGGAGGCACGGGTCGGGCCCGCACCGAGCCTCCCGTCCGGCGGGTGGTGACTAGTGGATCGGCGCGACCATGCGGAGGACGTCGCGGACCAGGCGCCGCGGGCGCTCCTCGTCGACCGGCAGGGCGAAGGCGACGCGGTAGTACAGCGGCGCGATGACGTGGTCGAGGACCTGCTCGGCGGTCGGCACGGCCTCACCCCGGCCCTCGGCGCGCCGGATGAGCACCGATGCCTGCTCGAGTCTGGTGTCGTTCACCTCGCAGTGCGCGACGATGTCCTGGCGGGCGGCCACCATCGCCCGGAGGTACCGAGCGCGCTCCAACCGGGTGATGTCGCGCGTGACGATCAGCGCCCACTCGGTCAGGTCGCCGGCGAGGGTGCCCGTGTCGGGGAGCTCGTCGCCGTCGCGCGTGAGGGCTGCGACCGCGACCTCCTCGAGGAGCTCGTCGACGTCACCCCACCGTCGGTAGAGCGTCGTCGGGTTGACTCCAGCGCGCTCGGCGATGACGGGGAACGTGATGCGCTCGGCGCCCTCGCCCACGAGCGCGCCGACGGCCGAGTAGACGGCGGAGAGCACGCGGCTGCTCCGCCCACCTGGTCTGGTCGTCGACGTTGCAGACATGGTCCAACTATCGCAAAGTTCTTTGCTTTTCGGAACCGTGCGGGCTACTGTCCCAAAAGCAAAGTTCATTGCTTTTGATGGAGGACTCCATGGTGTTCCCTCGCCCGGTCGCGTTCGTGGTCGCCGGAGCCACCGGTGCCGCGACCCTGACGGCTGCGTCCGCGCCGTCGCCGCTCTACCCCGTGTACCAGCGGCTCTTCGGGTTCTCGGCGTTCACGCTGACGGTGGTCTTCGCCGTTTACGTCGGAGCACTGCTCGTGGCCCTGCTCACGGTGGGGTCGCTCTCCGACCGGATCGGACGTCGGCCCGTGGCGTCGGGGGCGATGGTGCTGCTCGCGGTCGGCATGCTGCTCTTCGTGGTCGCCGGCGGAACCGGAGGGCTCGTCGTCGCCCGCGTCGTGCAGGGGTTCGCGGTGGGCGCGGCGACCGGCACGGTGACGGCGATGATCCTCGACGCCGCCAAGGACCCGCGGCGAGGGTCGATCGTCAGCAGCGCGGTCCCGTCGCTCGGCATCACCGTCGGCGCGGTCCTGGCGGGAGCCCTCGTCGAGTTCGCACCGTTCCCACGCCAGCTCGTGTTCTGGGTCCTCGCGGCCGCGTACCTGCTCCTCGCCGTGCTCGTCTGGTGGATCCCGGAGCGCACCCGACCGGCATCGACCGATCAGGAACCGCTCTGGCGCGCACTCCTGCCGAGCGCGGCGCTGCCATCCGTCGTCCGCCCGGCGTTCCTCGCGCTCGTCCCGTCGATCGTCGCGACCTGGGCGCTGTCCGGCCTGTCGTTGTCACTGGGGTCGTCGGTCATCGGCACGCTGCTCGGTGTGCACAGTCACTTCGTCGTGGGGCTGGTGCTCGGGGCGTTCTTCGTCGCGGGGACGATCGGCGGCGCGGTCTCGACGATCCTGCCGTCGTCGACCCGGCAGTGGTTCGGGTACGGGACCCTCGCCGGCGGTGTGGTGGTCATGCTCGTCGCGGTGTTCGCGACCGCGCTGCCGCTCTACGTCGTGGGGTCGGCGATCGCCGGGCTGGGCTTCGGCAGCACGTTCAAGTACGCGGTCACGACGCTCGGCGCGGCTGCTCCCCAGGACCAGCGCGGCCAGGTGTTCGCGACGATGTACATCGTCAGCTACGCGGCGTTCAGCGTGCCGGCGCTCGCGGCCGGCCTCGCCACTGCGGCGGTCGGGCTCGAACCCACCGTGCTCGCGTACGGGGCGTTCGTGGTCGTCCTGGTCCTGGTCGCGGTCATCGCCGGGCCGCGAACGCGTCGATCGCCTGCTGCGCGATGAGCATCTCGGTCGGGCCGCCGTGCCCTTCGTCCTCGACGACCTCCAGGCGGCTTCCCGGCCACGCCCGGTGCAGTTCCCACGGGGTGACCACGGGACCGCTGACGTCCCGACGCCCGTGGATCAGGACACCGGGGATGCCCGCGAGTTCGCCGGCGCGCGACAGGATCTCGTCCGGGCCGAGGAAGCAATCGTTCGCCCAGTAGTGCGTGACGAGGGTCGCGAAGCCCTGCCGGTGGCGCGCGTCCGGATGCAACGGGCCCACGGGCGATCCGAGGTCGAACGAGATGTGCGTCGCTTCCCACTCGTCCCACCGTTCGGCAGCAGCGACACGCACCGCGGGGTCCGGGTCGCGGAGCAGCCCGGCGTAGTGCTCGACGACGCGGACACCGTCCGGGACGCCGGCGGCGAACGCCGACCACGCCTCCGGGAACAGCGCGCCGACGCCCTCGGTGATCCAGTCCAGCTCTCGACGGGCTCCGGTCGTGACCGCGACGAGCACGATCTCGGTGACCCGGTCCGGGTGCGCGAGGGCGTAGGCCAGCGCGAGGGTACTGCCCCACGAGACGCCGTGCACGAGCCAGGACTCGACGCCGAGCCGTTCCCGGAGCGCCTCGATGTCCGCGATGACCGCCTGCGTCGTGTTCGTGTCGAGCGCGTCGAGGTCGTCGATCGCCCACGGGGTGCTCCGGCCACAGCCCCGCTGATCGAGTCCGACGATCAGGTACCGCGCTGGGTCGAACCGCCGACGGTAGCCGCCGGCTCCGAGGCCCGACCCCGGGCCGCCGTGCAGGTACAGGGCCGGACGCCCCGTGGGGTTCCCCGACGTCTCCCAGTGGATCCGGTTGCCGTCCGGGCGCTCGAGGGTCCCCGAGTCGAAGGGTTCCAGTTCCGGGTGCATCCCGGCAGCCTAGGACGGCCGGGGGCGGCGCCGTCGTTCGTGGCCCGGCTCACCGCGAGTTCGTCGGTCTCACGCGAACGGGACCTGGAAGACGCACGTCACGTTCCAGAGCAGGTAGGTGGCGGCGGCCACACCGATCCGACCGGTCACGGCGGCGAGCGCGCCCGCGAGCAGGGCGAGCACGGCGGCGGTGACCACGGCGCCCGATGCAGCGGGCGCGATGCCTGCGACCCAGGCGGTGCCCACCTCGAGGACGACGACGAGGAGCGCCGGGACGACGACGGTCAGGACACGGAGTCGGCGGGACAGCAGGGCTGCCAGTCGCCGCTGGAACACGCCGTGCACCATCGTGGCGACGAAGAGCGGTCCGAGGACGAAGGCCAGGAGGCCGACCGCCGCGAGCACGGCGAGCTCAGCGCGCGACGGCAGGAACGCCAGCACCATCTCGGGTGGATCGCCGAGCAGCAGCTGCGACGCCGCCTCGACGACGCGGCAAAGGACGACTGCGGCGAGGGCGGCGACGACCTCGGGGAAGCCGATGCGGAGCCCCCTGAGCGCCGACCGGAACCGTCCACCACGGAGGAGCCACGCACCGGCGATGAGCAGCGGGATCCACACGGCGAGGAGCCGCTGCGTCGCCAGGGGGAAGACCGACGGCGTGAACGGCTCGGCGACCGGGTTCGGGGACACTGCGGTGGCGACGACGGCCACGAGGACGGCGACCACAGGCACGAGGACGTCGGTCAGGTCGCGACGTGCCGACGGCGCGGGGACGTCAGCGGCCTCGGGACCCATGAGCTGAGCGTACGGGAGGGATCGAGGTTCTCTCACGCCCTCGTTCGGGAGGCGCGGTGTCAGCCCGGGGTGCACACTCGGGTCCATCATGCCGTCCGACATCCGCACGCTCGACAGCTCCGACGTCGACGCGCTCCAGGCGTTGCTCGAGGCGACCCCCGACCACTCGGAGCGGGTCACCGGCTACCCGCCGGGACCGTCGGATGCGCTGAGCGCCCTCATCGCGGTCCCTCCCGGGTACGACCCGGCGGGCAAGCGGGGCGTCGGGCTCTGGGCCGACGGGGAGCTGACCGCGTTCGCCGACGTCCTGACCGGCTACCCGGAGCCCCGCACCGCGTACCTCGGCCTGCTCATCGTCCGGAGCGATCGCCGGCGGCGGGGACACGGCCGTACCCTCCACGACGCGCTGCTCGCGGACCTCCGCACGGCGCGTGTCTCCGTGGTGCGGGTCGGGGTCGTCGACAGCGTCGAGCGCGAGGCCGCTCCGTTCCTCCGCGCCCTGGGCTACTGGCCGACCGGTGAGCAGAAGCCGTACCGCTACGACCACCTGACGAGCGTCACCCGCTTCTGGGAGCTCGCGGTGGGGTGAGTGCGAGCGCGTGGATCCAGGGGTGCCCGGGATGCGCCCGTTCCAGAGCGTTGCGCAGCCATGCCGCGGCGTCCTCGCTCAGGAGCGGCAGGCAGGCGTCGAAGTCCTGCTGGTCCTGCGGCCGGAGGCCCGGCGCCTTGTGGAGGAGCTGGACCGCTGGCCGGAGGTAGCTGATCCCGTCACGCTCCCAGAGGAGCTCCGACGCCGGCAGCGTGATGCTCCGATCTCGCTCGTAGGCCCACTTCCCGGCGTCGATGTCCGTCAGGAGGACGTCGTACTCCCACGGGTCCGATCCACTGTGACGGAGCCAGAGGTTGCCGCAGGTCTCCGGGAGCGCGTCCGTCTCGTCGACCAACGGCCGCAGGGTCCCCTGATCGGCTGACCAGACGTCCATCCGGCCCGCGAGGTACGCGCGGAGCGCTGGCACGTCGGAGCGGGCGATGCTCGGGTCGATGTCGCCGTGGGATCGACTCCGGCCGGTGAAAGTGTCGATCGCCCATCCGCCGGCGACCCACCAGTCGCCGGGGAAACCCGCGAAGAGCGCTGCGACGTCCGCGGGGGTGCGAGGACGCCAGGGGCCGTACAGACGCACGAGTTCGTCGTGCTCGAGTCGGTCGGACACGGACCCATCATGGCCCGGTGCACGGGGGGTGACGTCTGCCCGTGTCCGGCGTAGGGTCGAGCGCAACGACAGGGGGACCACGTGGGGAAGTGGACTGCGAGTGAGATCGTCATCGCGGCGTGCGCGAGCGTCTGCGTCGTGCTCGGGCTGATCGTCGCACCCATCGCATCCGGGTCCGTCTGGATCCCGCTCCTGATCGGTGCCGCGCTCATCGCGATGCTCGTCCGCATGCGTCGGCAGCGAGCACGGCCCACCCGCTGAACAACCGTCTGCTCGCGCGGGGCATCCCGATGGCCTCCGCCATGCTGTGTCGATGACGCAGGACGACGTGACAGTCAGCTGGCGGGCCCCCGTCGAGGACCGGGAGCTCGTGGAACTCACCGCCGCCCACGGTGGGACACCCGAGGCCGGGTGGTGGGACCGCGTCCGACCCCATTCGCTCGGCTGGGTCGCTGCACGAACGCCTGACGGAGCGCTCGTGGGCTTCGTCAACGTCGCGTGGGACGGCGGCGACCACGCGTTCCTCATCGACACGAAGACGCACCCGTCGCACCAGCATCAAGGACTCGGCACCGCGGTCGTCCGGCACGCCATCGCCGAGACACGCGCTGCCGGGTGCGAGTGGCTCTTCGTCGACTACGGCGCCGACATGGCCCCGTTCTACGAGGATGCGTGCGGGTTCGCTCCGACCCGGGCGGGCCTCGTCCACCTCCGCTGAACGGGTGGGCGCGATCGGAGCGATCGCGCGGTCAGACCGGGACGAGCGGCTGCGGCTCACCTGCCGGCAGCTCGACCCGGATGCGGTCTCCCGGTCGGACGGTCCCGCCGGTCACGACGACGCTCATGACGCCGCCCTTGCGTTCGACCGACCCGTCGTCCGCTCGGCCGAGCACCTCGCGGAGGAGACCCGGCTCGAAGTCGTTGATCTGCTGGCACGGGTTCCGCAGCCCGGTGACCCGGACGCACGCCTCGTCGCCGAGGTGGAGCAGCGTGCCGGTCGGCAGCCCGAGCAGGTCGACCCCGCGGGTCGTGACGTTCTCGCCCATCTGCCCCGGCTCGACCGTGTACCCGGCATCCGCGACCTCGTCGAACAGCTCGGCGTGGATCAGGTGCACCTGGCGCAGGTTCGGTTGGGACGGGTCCCGTGCCACCCGGGAGCGGTGCTGGACGGTCGTGCCGGCGTGCGTGTCGCCCTCGATGCCCCACCCCGCGACGAGCGTGACGTCGTCCACCACCGGCTTGCTGAACCGGTGCTCGCCGTCGCGACTCACCGCGACCACCCTTGGTCCGTCCTCGAGTTCCCCGCTCATGGCTCGATCCTCGCGGATGCCTCGGAATTGCGCGACCCCCGGTCATCGCTGGTGCGGCCTGCGGCGGAGCTGCCGTCGCGAGGACCGGTCGCTGGCTCCGTCAGAGAGCACGGGTCCGGGAGCGCAGCCGGGCTGCGTTCCCGGAGCCTGACTCACCCGCGCGTCGGCTCCTCCACGTCGTCGACGTCGCGCCAGTTCCCGATCACCGGGAACTCCGTGACGCGCAGCCGCGCGGACCCGTAGGGCACCAGCCGGAGGTCGTCATCCGGCCCGTGGTCGAGCACCGGGCTGAACGGTGGCAGGTCGGCCTGCGCGCCCGCGGTCCGCCACTCGGTCGCCCGGGCACCGGGGGCATGCAGCACGACCGACGCACTCCGCCGGTCTCGCAACGACCAGGGCGTACCGGGCACCGTTCCACGGGTGACCCGCCAGCCGGCAGCGTCACGGACCTCGGCGAGCGCCCAGTTCCACGACCCACGGGCGCGCAGCTCCCACTCGCCGAGGCCGGGTGCTCCCTCGTGCTCGACCCACCGCTCGCCGGGGGAGTACACCATCGTCAGCGGGCCGAGGCGCACCGCGGCGGCCTGCCGCTCCCGTCGGACCACCCGCGCCTGCATCGGCAGGACGAGGACGACGTCGCCGGCGGTCGACCAGTCACGTTCGAGGGTCACGTACCCGTCCACGGCCTGGAGGCCCGGCTCGGCATCCTGCGCACGGAGCGACACCGGGACCCCACCCACCGTCAGCGCGGCATCGGTCGCCCAGGACGGGATACGGAGCCGTAGGGCGAACGGGTCGGTGCGCGAGGTCGCCACCCGGATCGTCACGGTCTCGTCGAAGGGGTACTCGGTGTCGACGGTGATCGACACGGCGTCGCCGTCGATGTCGGTCGCGACCGCGGACGGCGCGTAGGCCACCACGCGCAACCCGTCGTCGTCGCGCAGCCACAGGTGCGACACGAACTTGGGCCAGCCCTGGTGCAGGTTCGCCGTGCAGCACCCGAAGTGCGGTTCGAGGCCGAAGATCCCGGCGTCGTCCGAGGAGAAGCTCCACTCACGACGGGCGACCGACACCTCGACCTGGTTCGCCTGCTGGTGGTACTGGTGCCCGCGCATCTCGGGGTCGCTCGACGCCGGCAGCAGGTTGTAGGCGAGCGACTCGAGCCGGTCGCCGTCGATCCCCCGACCGTAGACCTGAGCGTGCACCGCCTCGGTGAACATCATCTCGACGACCTGGCAGGTCTCGATGCCGGCGGTGGCCTCGCGTCCGCCGAGCCACTCGTCACCGGAGAACCACCCGCTCGCCTGCCCGTGCCAGCGGTCGAGGTTCCCGAACGACGACTCCGTGCGGCGGGCGTGCCCGGAGAGGTCGTGGTCGCGCAGGGCGTCGACGGCGCCGGTCTTCAGCCCCATCGCCACGTTCGGCCCGTGCGTCCGGTGCGAGAACGTCCGCGCCGGACCCGTGATGAGCTCGTTCGCCAGGTAGTCGTCCCAGCGGATCGTCTGCGCCGCGAGCAGGTCGACGAGGTCGAGCAGCCAGGCGTCGCCGGTCCGCTCGTGGAGCCACCAGACCGACAGCGCGTTGTCGGCCCCCCGGGCACGACCCCACGACGTCAGCGGGCGCCCTGGTAGGTGCTCGAGCTGGTGCCGGAAGTACCGTTCGAGGAACGGCACCACCCGGCTGTCGCCCGTGGCGTCCGCGTGCTGCGTGAGCACCTTGAGGGCGACCATCCGCGGCCACCAGTCGTCGTTGCCGGCCGGGCCGAAGAACCCGTCGTCGCGCTGCGACCCGAGGATCCACTCGATCCACGGCTCGGCGAGCGCGAGCAGGCGGGAGTCCTGCAGCACGTGCGCGAGCGGCACCAGGCCGTCGAGGTAGTACGGCCCGCGCTCCCAGTTCTCGCCGGGCCCGCCGCGCCAGCCGCTGTCGGAGCCGACGTCGGGCCAGATCGCCTCGAGCTGCCCGGTGATGTTGTCGGCCTGCAGGCGGAGTTGGTCGAGCAGCCAGCCGCGCGGGGTGATGCTCCCGAGCGCCAGCGGTCGGTGCGGCCTCCCTGCGGCAGCGGTGCTGGTCGTCGTGGTGCTGGTGATGGTCATTTGATGGATCCTCCGATGAGACCTCTGGTGTAGTACCGCTGCAGCGCGAGGAACAGCACGACCACCGGGACGGTCGCGACGCACGCGACGGCGGTGAGGAGCCCGGGGTCGATCACCGGGACGCCCGGGATCTTGAAGGACGTGCTGATGCTCGACAGCGCGAGCGGGAGTGTGTACTTGCTGTCGGTCGACAGGAACGTGACCGAGCTGAGCAGGTCGTTCCAGCCGGCCATGAAGCCGAACAGTGCGGTCGTGACGAGTCCCGGCCACGCCAGGGGCAGCATCACCGACCGCAGGATGCGTCCGGTGCCTGCTCCGTCGATCGCAGCGGCGTCCTCGAGCTCCGACGGGATCCCGTCGAAGGTGTTCCGCATCACGAACACCGAGAACGGCAGCTGCAGCGTGACCAGCACGAGCACGACCCCGGCGAGGGAGTCGAGCAGCCCGAGCTTCCCGAGCACGATCGACAGCGGTGTGAGCAGCCCCTGGAACGGCACGACGAGCGGCGCCAGCAGGAGCACGAACACGATCGTCGAACCGCGGAACCGGATCTTCGACAGCGCGTACGCGGCGAGTGTCGACACGAGGGCGACGAGCACCGCGACCGCGATCGCGACGACGAACGAGTTGACGATGTTCTGCCGCAGGTCCACCGACGGGTCGAACACCTTCGCGTAGTTGCGGAGCGTGAGCGTCGCCAGCGACTCGAACCCGATCCCGCGCGCATCGGCATCAGCCGGCAGGAACGACCGGAACAGGATGTAGACGACGGGCGCGATGAACAGGAGCGCGAGCAGGGTGCCGACGACCACGTAGGCGATCCCGCCGGCGCGCGGCCGGTGCCGACGCGGGGGCGCGTCCGGCACACCGGTGCGGTCCGCCGCGTCCGGCCTGGAGGCTCGACCCGCGTCGCGTCGGGACGCTGCGGTCGTGCCCCTGGTCACGTCGGTCGCGCTCATCGGTCGTCCTCCACTCCGGTCGAGCGCAGCGCCCGCAGCTGGACGATCGCGATGGCCAGGATGATCACGGTGAGGATCATCGACAGCGCGGCGCCGTAGCCGAGGTCGTAGCGGACGAACGACTGCTGGTACGTGTACATGACCGTCGTCGTGGTCGACCCGCTCGGGCCGCCCTTCGTCAGCACGTAGAACTGGTCGAAGACGAGGATCGAGCCGGACACCGCGAGCAGCAGGCAGAGCGCGAACTGTCGGCGGACGAGTGGGAAGACCACCGAGCCCTCGCGTCGCCACCACCCGGCGCCGTCGATCTTCGCCGCCTCGATCACCTCGGTCGGCACGGCCTGCATGCCGGCCATGAGCAGGATCATCGCGACGCCCATCGACTTCCACACCGTCAGGACGATGACCGCCCAGAACGCTGTGTCCGGAGCCGTGAACCACGCGGTGTCCCCGTTCGTCAGCCCGACCGACTTCAGGAGCACGTTGATCACGCCGGTGCCGGGGACGAGCAGCACGTTCGCCATGTACGCCGCGGCGGTGAACCCGATGACGACCGGCATGAAGAACGCCGTCCGCACGAAGGACACGATCCGCCCCTCACCGCGGACCATCGTCGCTGCCGCGTAGCTCGCGGCCATCCCGAGCGGGACGGACACGACGGTGAACAGCAGCGAGAAGACCAGGGAGCGCCAGAACGCCGCGTCCTGGAACGCCTGCGTGTAGTTCGCGACCCCGGCGAAGCTGACCCGTCCGAGCAGCGGCCAGTTCGAGAACGACATCCCGACGAGCAGCACCATCGGCACGACGAAGAACACGACCGCGAGGGCGAGGGCCGGTGCGACGAGCAGCCACGCCAGCGTCTGGCGACGACGGCTCGCGGAGCGCGGTCGGGAGCGCCCGCTCCCGGCCGCGACCCCGGCGAGCGCCGAGGAGGTGACGGCTGTCACTGCCCGACCTGGCTGTACGCCTGCTCGATGAGCGAGTTCGCCTGCTTCTCGGCGCTCGCCAGCGAGCTCTGGGCGTCGGCGCCCTGGAAGATGACCTTCTGGGACTGCTGCGCCCACGGGCCGTTCGGGTCGTTGATGACCGCGTTGTACGCGATGCTCTTCGGGAGCTTGCCGATCGCGAGCGTGTCGACGATGTCCTTCGACCACTCGTCGGTCGCCAGGCTCTTCGCCACGGTGAGGTCCGGCGCGATCCAGCCCTGCGACAGGTCGATCTTCGCCGCCTCCTTCGAGCTGACGAGCCACTTCATGAGCGACCACGCACCGTCGGCGTTCTTCGCACCGGCGGTCATGCCGATCTCGTCACCGCCGAGGAACGACCCGGAGCCGCCGTCCACGCCGGGGATCCCGACCGCACTGCCGAAGTCGGCCTTCTTCGCGGTGAGGGTGTTCGCGCCGCCGAACAGGATGCCGACCTTGCCGTTCAGGGCGTTCTCCTGGCCGACGTTGCCGGGGTCCTGGTTCGGCTGGTCGGTCTTCTGCATGAGCCCGGACTTCCACATGTCCTGGTACCAGTCGACCATGCCGATGAGTTCCGAGCTGGTGAACTCGGCCTTCTGGTTCTTGCCAGCCGCGGTGAGGACGCTGCCACCCTTCGCCCACGAGCTCGGGAAGCCCGTCCACGCCTGCCCGACGCCGCCGAGTGTGGAGAACCCGGTGACGCCACCGCCGAGCGCCTGGATCTTCTCCGCAGCGGTCTTGACCTCGGCGAGGGAGGTCGGCGGCTTCGTCGGGTCGAGGCCGGCCTTGGTGAAGAGCGACTTGTTCCAGAACATCTGGGACCCGGTGAGCGCCACCGGCAGGGCGTAGTTCTTGCCGTCGAGCGTCCCGATCTCGACACCGGCCGGTGCGAGGTCGCCCTTGTTCGACAGCCCCTTCACCTTGTCGGTGACGTCGGCGAGCAACCCCTGCGTCGCGAGGAGCGGCGTGTTGACGATGTCGTAGCTCACGAGGTCCGGCACCGAGCCTGCCCGTGCGGAGTTCGCGAGCTTGGTGAGGTACTGGTCGGCCTGGATCGTGGAGAGCTTCACCGTGACACCGGGGTGTGCCTTCTCGTACGCCTTGACCTGGTCGGTCAGGTCGACGCCGCCGTCGCGCTGCCAGAGCGTGACCGTGCCCTTCGCGCTGCCGCCGCTGTCGGCCGAGCCGCTCGAGGAGCACCCCGCCAACCCGATCGCGGCGATCGTCAGGGCGGCCGCTGCGACCGCGGTCCTCCGGATCGTTGATGTCTTCATCGTCATCTCTGCATCTCTCTTCTCCGCAACGTTGCGGCAAGCTTTGCTGTGTTTGCCGAAGGTAGAACGAGCCGAGAGCCGTGTCAATGCTTGACGGCCGAATCGTGATGCGGCAAGGTTTGCCGAGTGCCGTACGCTCGTACCGCAAGGAGGAAACCGTGGTGAACCGACGTGATGTGACGCTGGCCGACGTCGCCGCGCAGACCGGGGTGTCCGTCGGCACCGTCTCCAAGGTCCTGAACGGCCGGGGGCAGATCGCCGAGGGGACGCGGCAACGCGTCGCGGCGGTGGCGACCGAGCTGGGACTGAGCGTGCGCGCCGAGACGCGAGCCGTGCCTCCAGGCCGGTCCTTCCTGGTGGGCGTGCTGTCGACCGATGCCTACGGGCGGTTCACGATCCCGATCCTCACCGGGGCCGAGGACACCTTCGGACCGGGAGAGGTGTCGATGCTGCTCGCCGAGAGCCGTGGCGACCCGATCCGCGAGACGCACTACGTGCAGACGTTCCTGAAGCAGCGGGTCGACGGCATCGTCGTCACGGGGCGCTCCAGCGACCCGCGCCCGTCGATCACCGGCCTGCTCGGCGTCCCGGCCGTCTACGCGCTCGCGCCCTCGCTCGACCCGACCGACGTGTCCATCGTGCCGGACGACGAGGCCGGCGCGGCACGGGCGATCGACCACATGCTCGGCTCCGGACGCCGGTCCATCGCGATCGTCTCCGGCGCCAGGCGGCACACCGCGAGCTCGCACCGCGTCGACAGCGCGAAGCGTGCCATCGCCGCCGCCGGCGCCACGCTCGTCGGTGGGGACGCCCTCTACGGCGAGTGGAGCGAGCGGTGGGGGTACGAAGCCGCGACACGCCTGCTCGGGTCGGAGCTCGACGGGGTGTTCTGCACCAGCGACCAGATCGCCCGCGGCGTCGTGGACTGCCTGCGCGAAGCGGGGATCACCGTGCCGACGCAGGTCGGGGTCGTCGGCGTCGACAACTGGACCGTCATCACGGAGGCCGCGCGACCGAGCATCACGTCCGTGGACCTCAACCTCCGCGAGGTCGGCAGGCAGGCGGCCGACCTGCTGATGCGGATGATCCAGGGCGACGAGGTCGCCGGCGGTGTCCGCACCGCCGAGTGCTTCCTCGTCCCGCGACAGTCGACGTGACGAACCCACCCGCGCTCACCCGGATCCTCGGGGTCGCCGGTCTGCCCACGACCGGGCGGTTCGTGCCGAAGGGCGGGTGGGTGAGTCATGCGTGGGTCGGCGACGAGTACGTGGTGCGGATCGGTGGCCCCGCTGCACGTGATGCGTACGAGCACGAGGCGTCGGTCATCGCGAGGCTCGACGGCACCGACGTCCCGCACGCGCGGCATATCGCCCACGGCGACGGGGCCGATGGAGCCTGGTACGTCTCGGCACGGTTGCCCGGTCGGACCCTGCACGAGGCGTGGCCCTCGGCGTCGCTCCACGACCGGCGGACGATGATCGAGAGCCTCGGGACTGCACTGCGATCGCTCCACGGCATCCCCGCGCCCGCCGGACTGCAGCCGCCGTGGCTCACCGACGCGCTGGCCGGCGGGCGGTGGCCCGCGTACCACCCGCCGGTCGTCGATGCGACGCGGACGATGCTCGGGGGCTCCGGGCTGCCGGACTCTGGGCTGCCGGACGCCGGGCTGCGCGACGCCGTCGGTGCCTGGATCACGTCGCGCCTGCCGCTGTTCGACGACGATGAGCTCGTGCTGGTGCACGGTGACCTGCACGGCTCGAACCTGATGGTCGACGACGGACGGGTGTCCGGACTCATCGACTTCGCGGAGGCGGTCGCGCAGCCAGCCGACGTCGAGCTCGACTCGATCCTCCGCTGGTGCGCCCGACCCGCGGAGTTCCCGCCGACGCCCGGTGCGCAGGGCCTCTCGGCGGCGTCGCTCGCGCCGGTGCCGGAGTGGCTGCACGGTGCGTACCCGGAGCTCTTCGCACGGCCCCGGCTGCGGGAACGCCTGCAGTTCTACGACATGTGGGTGGAGCTGGCGATCGCCGCGCACGACGCCGATCCCGACATGCGCGAGGTGTCCCGGGGTCGGGTCGCGCGACTGCTCGACGGGCACGACCACCTCGACGCACTCCACTGGTAGGGCATGGTGGGTCCATGACCACCACTGCAGCGCTGCAGGAACGCATCCAGTCCGAGCTCACCCGGCTCCGCGAGCAGCACGGCGTCCCAGGCGCGTCAGTGGCGCTCGTGGTGGGGTCCGACGTCGTCGAAGCGGCCTCCGGCGTGCTGAACACCCGCACGAGTACCCCGGTCACCCCGTCGTCGCTGTTCCAGATCCAGTCGATCACGAAGGTGTTCACCGCGACCCTCGTGCTGCAGCTCGTCGACGACAGGCTGGTCCAGCTCGACGAACCCGTACGGACGTACCTGCCGGAGTTCCGCACGGCCGACGAGGCGGTCAGCGCCCGGATCACCGTCCGGCACCTCCTGGCCCACACCGGCGGCTTCGAGGGCGACCTCTGGCAGCCCACGACCGACGGCCCGGACGCGCTCGACCGCTTCGTCCGTGACCTCGTGCGCGACGCCGCGCAGCACAGTGCGCCGGGGGAGCGGTGGGCCTACTGCAACGCCGGTTACGGCACGCTCGGGCGGCTGGTCGAGGTCACGCGGGGCACGACGTACGAGCAGGCACTCCAGCGATTCCTGCTCGAGCCCCTCGGTATCGAGGACGTCGCCTTCTCCGCGAGCCAGGCCCTGGCGTACGGGACGGCGATCCCCCACGTGCACCGATCGGACACGGGCGAGCTCGGTCCGTCCCGCGAGTGGGCACTCATGCCGCCGTCGAACCCGGCCGCCGGCAACCAGCTCGCCATGTCCGCGCCGGGCCTCCTCGCCCTCGGACGGCTCTTCCTGGCCGGCGGGGTGGGCCCGACCGGGCAGCAGGTGCTCTCGGGGACGTCGACCGCGATGATGCTCCGACCCGAGGTGCCGATCCGCGGCATCGGCCCCGTGCCGTCGTTCCAGTCGCTGGGGTGGGCGCTGCTCCGGCCGGGCATCGCCGAGCACGGCGGCGGCGCCCCCGGCGTGGCCACCCAGCTGGCCATCGCACCCGACCGCTCGGTGGCCGCTGCCGTCGTCACGAACGCCGACGCGGGAGGGCAGCTCGCGCGCGAGTTGCTGGACCCGGTGTTCGCCGAGTTCGCCGACGTCGAGCCGACGACGCCGCCCGCCGTCCCGGGTCCCGCACGCCTGGTCCCCGACGCGACGCCGTACCTCGGTCGCTACGCCACCCGGCAGACCGAGTCGGAGGTCACCCGCGACGCGGACGGACGGCTCTGGCTCACCGAGGAACCCGTGCGCGAGGGCGCTGCCATGTACCGCACCGCGGGGTCGTCGCCCACCGTCGCGAGGTACGAGCTCCGCCCGGTCGACACCGAGACGCTCGGACTGGTCATCGACGAGCAGCTCGTCGGCAGCGTCGCATTCCTCGAGCCCGACGAGTACGGCAGGTTCCGGCTGCTCGCGAGGGCACGGATCGCCGAGCGGCTGTCCTGAGCGCGGTCGGCCTGCCGGCCAGGTGCCGAGTGGCAGGCTGGGTCGGTGCGCATCACCCTGGACTCCGCTTCCGACGTCGTCACCGGCATCCGCTTTCCCGAAGGGAACCGCTGGCACGACGGCCGGCTCTGGTACTCCGACATGCACACGGGCGAGGTCTTCTCGATCGACCCGGCCTCGGATGCGGGACCACGGCTCGAGGCCACGGTCGACGGACAGTCCTCCGGCCTCGGGTGGCTCGCCGACGGCCGCTTGATCGTCAGCTCGATGGAGTCCCGCACGGTCGTGGCCGTCGAGCACGACGGGACCACGTCGGTGTTCGCCGACCTGTCAGCGGTCGAGTCGTCGCTCGTCAACGACCTGGTCGTCGATGACGTCACCGGCCGGACCTACATCGGCGCGTTCGGCTACGACCTCTACGGCGGCGAGGAACTGCGCCCGGGGCCCCTGTACGTCATCGAGCAGGACGGCTCCGTCCGCCTGGCAGCCAACGGCCTCGTCTTCCCGAACAGCGCGAACGTCCTGCCCGGAACACGGACGCTGGTCGTCAGCGAGACCTGGGCGCACCGCCTGACCGCGTTCGACATCGCACCGGACGGGTCACTGAGCGGCCGGCGTCAATGGGCAGCGCTGCCCGACGGCGTGACCCCCGACGGCAGCACGGTCGACGCCGAGGGGGCGATCTGGGTCTGCTCGGTCGACACGGGCGAGTTCCTCCGCGTCCTCGAGGGCGGCGAGGTCACCGACCGCATCGACGCCCCGGGCCGGTGCGCGATCGACTGCGCCCTCGGCGGACCGGACGGGCGCACGCTCTACCTCGCGACCGCGGACAGCTACGACCCGGCCACCACCGCGCGGACGCGGGCCGGGCGCATCAGCGCCGTGCGCGTGGGAGTGCCGGGCCCGGCAGCCGGCCGCTGACCGTCCGGCAGGCGCTCTGGTACCGGCCACGGCCGGACGGGAGGCTCGTGGCGGGCCCGCACCGTGCCTCCCGTCCGGTGGGTGGTCGGGCCGGTCAGCCGTCCAGGAGCGCGACGCGTCGGAGGAGTTCGAGGGCGAACCAGTCGCCGGTGTGGAGCCGCTGGTACAGGTAGGAGCTGGTCGCCCGTGCCTGTACGCAGGCGAGCGCGAGTCCGGCGTCGACGTCGGCCGCTGACGCGAAGCGCCGAATCCGGTCACGGAAGGCACGCTCCGGGTCGGCCGCGGCCAGCAGCGCCTCCCGCTTGCCCGCGGCGACGGTGAACGCGTCGTACGCAGCCGTACCACGCCAGCCCTTCGGGTCGATGGCCAACCACGGCTGTCGCTCCGCGCTGAGCACGTTGCCGAAGTGCAGGTCGCCGTGCAGCATCGTGGACGTCGGGTCGGTCGCCAGGGCACGGATGGTGCTCCTCGCACGGTCGACCACCGCCGTCGGCAGGGCGTCGGGGAGTGCGGCGACCTGCTGGTCGAGCTCGGCCTCCCAGCCCTCGGTCGTGTCGGCGAGCGCCGGCGTCCCCGCGGGAGCCGGGACGGCGAGGCGACGAGCGAGGTCGCCCGCGATGTCGATCGCCTCCTCGGCGGTCGCGACGCTCTCGAGCGTCTCCGGACCGGCCCGTTCCAGGAGCAGCGCGAACGCGTCCTCGTCGGCGTCGAGGAGCCGGACCGCTCCGTCGCCGTCGAAGCTGCGGAGGGCGTGCGGCTCGCTGCGGTTGCCCGGGTGCGGGAACGAGACCTTCAGGGCTGCGGGCACGTCGCCCCGACGGACCGGCAGGACGACGGCGACCTCGCCGTGGGTCGGGGCGCCGTCGAGCTCGCAGCCCCACTCGTCGAGCAGCCGCGTCACGATGGACGGCAGCTCGACGAGCCAGGCGGTCCCGGCCGCTCCTTCGCGGTTCGTCGTCGCACGGGTCAGGCCCTCGGGGACGTCGATCACCTGGTGCCCGCGATCCCGAGCTGTGCGAGAGCGGCGTCCGCGCCACTGACCGTGGCCTGCCAGCCCGGGCGTCGGAACCGCCGACGATCGAGCCGCATGCGCACCTCGTCGACCGGCTCACCGGGGCGAGGAGCCACGCGCGTCATGCCGTTCGGTTCGTAGCCGAGCGAGCGGGAGACCGCCAGTGACCGCTCGTTCCAGGACGCCGCGCTCGACTCCGCCCACTCCGCACCGAGCACGTCGAACGCGAAGAGCAGCAGACCGGCGCGCATCTCGGTTCCGAACCCCCGGCCCTGTGCGGACTTCGTCAGCCACGACCCGGAGCCGACGGTCCGGCGATCGGCGAAGTCGCGTGCGCTGAGGTCCTGCACCCCGACGAGAGCTCCGTCCACGTGGACGCCGAACGCGATCGACCAGTTCTCGGGCGACACCTGACGGAGACTCCACTGGTACATCGCGAGGTTCCGGGGGATGTCCGCAGGGGCCGCGTCCGTCCACGGCACACCGAACGGCATGCGGTCCGCGTCGTGGATGCCCTGCAGCGCGGCGTCCGCCAGGGCGGGGAGGTCCTCGTCGCGGATCGGGCGGAGGGTGAGCCGCGGCGTCCTGATCTCGAGCGCGAACAGTGGCCAGACGTCGTCGATCCCCATACCGAGGAAGGCTAACGCGGCCCCGCGTCGGGTACGGGTCGCGTTCGGTCGAACTCCACGATCGCCGTCACGTGTGCTGTCGCCGTCACCATGCGCTGGTGCCATTCGCGGGGATCACCGTCACGCCGATCGACCTCCTGCCCGAAGTCGTCGCGCGCCCGGAACCGGATGCCGTCACCGTTGAACGCACCCACGCTGCCGCCCCGCGCCGCCACGAGCATCGGCCACGTGACGTCGCTCGCGATCGAGGTCTCGCGGCTGTGCGTGACGATCGTCTGCGCGGTGGCACGGGTCATCAGGCGCATCGCGATCATCAGGTCCCACCGCTTGTCGAGGCCGTTCGCCAGGCCGTAGACGTGGTTGACGAGTTCCTCGGTGCGTCGGAGTCGCTCCGGCGCCTCCGCCATCGCGGCTGGGGAGCGCCCGACGACGAGGAGGTCCTGGTCGCGTTCGGCCAGACAGCGCTCCACTTCGGCCCGTGCGGTGCTCAGCCAGCGCAGGACGTGGTCGAGGTCGGAGTAGAACACCCGGGCGAGGCCACTCCGGACACCGAGCGCGAGGGCGTCTTGCCGCGCGGTGCCGATCCCCACCGTGCCGGCACCGTGCTTTGCGAAGGTCGTCGGCAGGTCCAGGGCCCGCAGCGCGTCGATGGTCCCGGGATGGGTCTCGGTCGTCGCGTTCACGGCCAGGGCTCCGAACACCTCGGAGAGGCTGCGGCCTGCGTCCGCGATGCCCGGGGCGAACCGGCCCAACGGGTCGTGGCAGGTCACGGCGAGCGCGACGTCGCCGTCCTGTGCGATTCGTTCGAGTGCTCGGGACACCGCTTCACACTAGGACGACCCGGTCGACAAACGTGTCGACACGAGGCATGCTCGGGTGCAGGACGAACGGGGACGCAGTGAACCGAGTGGCGGCGTGGACTGCGGTGGCGATCATCAGCACGCTGATCGTGGTCTTCTTCGCGATGTACCAGGTGGGCAGCTGTGCCGACGCCGCGCCGGGGCACGGCGAGAGCGTGTGCACCTCCGGCCCAGCGATCGGCGTTCCCGGCCTCTGGGTGGTCTCGATCATCGGCGCAGTCGTCGTGGCCGTTGCCGTGTGGCAGATCGTCCGAGCGTGGCGGGTCCTGTCACGATGACGTCGTGAACAGCGTCGTCCGCCTCATCCGCTCCGAAGCACTCAGCGACGCGGCGGAGTACGCGTACGCGGCCACGGCGCCCAGCGGCACGCGCTTCGTGTTCCTCGCGGGTGCCTGCCCGCTCGAGCCGGACGGATCGACGGCGGCGATCGGGGACTACGCCGGCCAGGCCGCGAAGTGCATCGAGACCATGCGGGGAGCGCTCCGAGCCGCCGGCGCGACCATCGAGGACGTCATCAGCACGCGGGTGCTCGTCGCGTCCGCTCAGCAGGCCGACCTCGTCGCCGCGTGGAAGGTCGTTCGCGATGCCTTCGGGACCCACGACGTCCCCAGCACGCTGCTCGGCGTCACCGTGCTCGGTTACGACGACCAGCTCGTCGAGATCGAGGCGGTCGCAGCGGTCCGAGACGACGGAGCGGACAACGCGGCCCGCTGACCCACGTAGCGGGGCGCTCAGCGACCGACGAGGGGGATCCCCGTCTCGCGTTCGAGCGCGTCGACGAGCGCTTCGCGGAAACGACGGTCCGCGACAGCCGGGTGCGGTTCCTGCTGCTGCCCGTGGAACCAGTAACCGCCGCTGACGGTTGCGCTCGGGTCCGTCACGAGGTCCTCCTGGGTGCGGTGCCCGAGGGTGAAGTCGTCGGGAGCGCCGGCACCACCCATCTTCGTCGGCACCCACCCCGGGTCGACCGCGTTGCTGCGCACCTCGGGGCGCCGCTCGGCTACGGCAGCCATCAGCGCCGTCACGAACAGCTTCGTGTCGGAGTAGCTGCTCGAACCGGAGCTCCCGCTCCAGTCCACGCCCTCGAGCCGAGGTCGGCCGCCCCGGTGCATCCCGCTGCTCAGGTAGACGTGGCGAGCCGGAGACCGCACCAGCGCCGTGACGAGGAACGGCGCCACGACGTTGACCGGGACGAGTGAACGGCCCGAGATGACACCGGCGTTGTGGATGACCGCGTCGATCTGCGGGCCGGCATCGAGCTCTCGTGCGGCAGCGATCACGGCGTCGCGGTCCGACAGGTCGACGACGACGAGGTCCGCGCCCCGAGCCGTCAGGTCGGACAACGAGCCCGCGCGATCGGCGTTGCGGGCGTGCACGACGACGCCGTGTCCGGCGCCGAGGAGCGACTCGGCCGTCGCGCGACCGAGTCCGTCGGTGGAACCGGTCACCAGGATGCGGGTCATGCATCCATCCTGCTCCGGCCTGCGGACCGACGGGTGGCGCACTCGGACAGACTCCGGCCCGCGGACCGACGGGTGGCGCACTCGGACAGCGGAGTGGGAGGCTGCGGGCATGCCCTCCGCGCAGACCCTCAGCGAGGACGACCGCCGGATCGTCGCCGCGTGGGCGGCGGACTGCGCGGAGCGGGTCCTGCCGCTGTTCGAAGCCGAAGCGCCGGACGACGACCGCGCACGAGACGGCATCCGTCGCGCCCGGTCGTTCGCACGCGGGGAGCTCGGTGCCGCGGGCGAGATCCGACGGCGGTTCGCCGCGGGACGCGCTTCCGGCGCAGCGACGTCGCCGGCGGGGAAGGCGGCGGCGTGGGCTGCCGGTCAGGCCTCCGGCGTCGCACACATGGGGGCACACGCCCTCGGCGCCGCGGCCTACGCGGCGAAGGCGGCCGAGCTCGCCGACCCGGGACGTGGTGGCACCGACGAGATCGCGTGGCAGATCGCGCACATGAGCGAACCCGTGCGCGCCGCGCTCCTGCGGTTGCCGTTGCTCGGCGAGGACTCATCCGGTCCGCTCGGCGCCGGGCTGCTCGCCTCGGGCGTGCTCGGACAGACCATCAGGACGATCCAGTCGGAACTCGCCAGCTCCGGCTGAACCGACGGACTTCTCACCCGCTCGGGGTGGTCCTCCACGCCCGGCCGGACGGGCATCCTCCATCACGACGGCGAACGTCGGAAACGCGACCGAGGAGGACGACCATGCCGAAGGACAAGCCGAACATCCTGGTGATCTGGGGAGATGACATCGGCATCACGAACCTGAGTTGCTACAGCGACGGCCTGATGGGCTACCGGACGCCGAACATCGACCGCATCGCCGACGAGGGCATGCGGTTCACCGACTCGTACGGCGAGCAGAGCTGCACGGCCGGCCGGTCGTCGTTCATCACGGGACAGAGCGTGTTCCGGACCGGGCTGAGCAAGGTCGGCGTGCCCGGAGCCGACCTGGGCCTCCGCTTCGAGGACCCGACGATCGCCGAGGTGCTGAAGCCGCACGGCTACGCCACCGGGCAGTTCGGCAAGAACCACCTCGGCGACAAGAACGACTTCCTGCCGACGGCACACGGGTTCGACGAGTTCTACGGGAACCTCTACCACCTGAACGCGGAGGAGGAGCCGGAGTCGGCGAACTGGCCGTCCATCGAGGAGTTCCCGGCGTTCAACGACCGCGCGCGGCCGAGAGGCGTGATCCACTCCTGGGCAACGGACGAGGACGACGACACGGTCGACGGGCGCTACGGCCGCCGGGGCAAGCAGCGCGTCGAGGACACCGGCCCGCTCACGAAGAAGCGCATGGAGACGATCGACGAGGAGTTCGCGGACGTCGCGATGGAGTTCATCGGGCGGCAGGTGGAGTCCGACACCCCGTTCTTCGTCTGGATGAACACCACGCACATGCACTTCCGCACCCACCCGAAGCCCGAAAGCATCGGACAGGCCGGGCGGTGGCAGTCGACGTACCACGACACGATGATCGACCACGACCGGGTCGTCGGGTCGCTCCTGGACCAGCTCGACGAACTCGGGATCGCGGACGACACGATCGTCATCTACTCGACCGACAACGGCCCGCACATGAACACGTGGCCGGACGGTGGGATGACCCCGTTCCGCAGCGAGAAGAACACGAACTGGGAGGGTGCGTTCCGCGTCCCGCAGATGATCCGGTGGCCGGGGCACATCGAGGCGGGGGCGGTCTCCAACGCCATCATCCAGCACCACGACTGGTTCCCGACGTTCCTGGCCGCGATCGGTGACACGACGACCGTCGACGAGCTGAAGGCCGGCAAGTCGATCGGCGACCGCACGTACAAGGTGCACATCGACGGGTACGACTTCCTGCCGTACCTCACGGGCGAGGTCGAGAAGGGGCCACGCCCCGGCCTGGTCTACTTCTCCGACGACGGTGACCTGCTCGCCCTCCGGTTCGACAACTGGAAGGCGGTGTTCATGGAGCAGCGGGTCACCGGGACGCTCCAGGTGTGGTTCGACCCGTTCGTCACGCTCCGCGTCCCGAAGCTCTACAACCTCCGGACCGACCCGTTCGAGCGAGCGGACATCACGTCGAACACCTACTTCGACTGGTTGTTCGAGAACGACTACCTGCTGCTCGCCGCCACCGCGATGGTCACCCAGTTCCTCGACACGTTCGAGGAGTTCCCTCCCCGACAGCGCGCAGCGACGTTCAGCATCGACCAGGCCGTCGACAAGCTGCAGTCCTTCCTCGCGGGCGGGGACTGAGGATGCCGGACGGAACACGGTCGTCGACGGCGATCCGCACCACGACGGTGCGGATCGCCGCCGGCACGTTCGCCATGGGGTCCGACTCCCACTACCCGGAGGAAGCCCCGGTGCGTTCGGTCACGGTCGACACGTTCGAGATCGCCCCGGAACCGGTGACGAACCGGGAGTTCGCGGCGTTCGTCCGTGCGACCGGGTACCGCACGGTGGCGGAGCGTCCCCTCGATCCCGCGCTGTACCCGGGCGCCCCGCCGGAGAACCTGCACGCCGGCTCGCTGGTCTTCACCGGGACGAGCGGTCCGGTCGACCTGCGGCACCTCAGTCAGTGGTGGGCGTGGACGCCCGGCGCGAACTGGCGTCGCCCGTTCGGGCCCGGATCGACGATCGCCGATCGCGCCGAACACCCGGTCGTGCACGTGGCGTACGAAGACGCCGACGCGTACGCGCGCTGGGCCGGTGGCCGGCTGCCGACCGAGGCCGAGTGGGAGTACGCGGCCCGCGGCGGTCTCGACGGGGCGGAGTTCACCTGGGGCGACGACCCGGAACGTCCCGGGCGGCCCCTGGCCAACTACTGGCACGGAGCGTTCCCCTGGCGCGCGGAGCGTGGCTCCGGCAGCACCACGCCGGTCGGGTCGTTCCCGCCGAACGGGTACGGCCTGCACGACACCGCTGGGAACGTCTGGGAGTGGACGTCCGACCGGTACGCCGAGCACCACGACGCGATGGCGCACGACTGCTGCGCACCGGAGGCCGACGCCGGTGGGGCGATCGAACGGCGCGTCGTGAAGGGCGGCTCGTACCTCTGCGCGGACAGCTACTGCCGTCGGTACCGCCCGGCGGCCCGCCGCGGCCAGGAGATCGACAGCGGGATGAGCCACATCGGTTTCCGCATCGCGGCCGATTGAGCAGGTGGGCACGCGCTCACGCGCGTTCCGTCGGACGGGAGGCTCGGTGCCAGCTGGCACCGAGCCTCCCGTCCGTCATCTGGTGCGACCCACGTGCACCAACAGGGCAGGGCCGGCAGCGACCACCGCGCCGATGACCCACAGGAGCGGGGACGCCGAGAGCCCGCCGTCAGGAGACCCGCTCGAGCTGGCTCGCATGACGAGGAAGGCGTCGACGACGAGGACCGCGGGGACCACGAGGAGTGCCGTGGTCCCGAGCCAGGCGGACCTCCGGGACCCGGTACCGAGAACCGCGCACAGGGCGAGGGCACCACCGGTCACGATCGTGACCGTCACGAGCACGACCAGGCCCGGCAGACCCGTCAGCAGTACTGCGACGGCACCCCCGTGGGTGAACTGCGCTGCCACTGCGCCGACTCCAGCTGCCAGCAGCGCGTGCGGCCACGGTCCACTCCCGCTGCGTCCGCTTCCGTCGGTGTCCCCACGTGCCACGACGCGATCCTCCCACGAGCCGCGGGTTCCTACGACGCTCCCTCGCGCTGCGCAAGTGTCCATCGCACACCGGCATCTGGCATCGTCGAGTCGTGCGCCCGCCGACGATCCTGCTCGCCGCCATCACCGTCGCCTTCGGGGTCGCGACGATCGTCCTCGCGGTCCTGATCGGTCCCGACGAGGAACGGGCCCTGTCCACCGAGCTCCGTCTCGGCATCCTCGTCACGTTCGGGTTCGGCGTCGCCTGCGTCACCACCGAGGTCAACCACCGCCGGCGAGCGCGCCTCCGGCACAAGGGCCAGACCCACCCCGGCGTCGCGTTCGTCACCGCGCACGCGACGGAGTCGACGGCCGCCGACCTCGCCGCTTGGAACCCCAGGCTGCGAGTCCGGTTCCCGTGCGACCTCGGCTTCGACCGGACGGGGATCACGAGCTGGTCGACACGCAGGGACGGAGAGGGGATGCCGATCGCGCTCCGTTCGGAGGTCCTCGGCTTCGACGTGTTCAGCGAGCCCACACCGCGCGGAGTCGCCTACCGATGGGGGATCGTGGTCCGCCTCGCACCCAGGACGTCGGGGCCCGGAGCGGTCCACCTCTGGGTGGCCGACGACCAGCCGGCGCAGGACGAGTACGCGATGCGCCGGACGATCAGTCGGATCGAGTCCGCACTCGGCACCGGTCGCTGACCGGCACCGTGCGGTGGCGGTGACCGGTCACCGGACGGGAGGCTCGTGGCGGCCTGGCACCGATCCTCCCGTCCGGTGCGGGGCGCGTCGTCGGGGCAGCCGGGTCAGCTGCCCGCCGCCCCGGACCGGTTCAGCCGGTCTGCGGCACGGCCGAGCAGCCAGTTCACCGCCCAGCCGACGAAACCGATCACCGGCAGGAACAGCACGGCCACGGTCCAGGCGACCTTGACGACGTCCGATCGGCGCGGATCACGCCACACCTGAGCCAACGCGATCGCGTCCAGCGCCAGGATCAGCGCCATCACCAGCAGGTGCAGTCCACTCAGGTTCTCGATCACGTCGTCCTCCATCCGTCGTCCAACAGGTCGACGGCCACGTTACGAAGGGGTCGACGGCGTCGCGTCCCTCGCGCGGACGACATCGTGTCCGTCGGTGAGACGAGCGACGTCTTCGGCTCGTCGCGTGTCCCTGAGGTCGGCTCCGGGCCCGTCTTCCCCGGGTGGTCGCGGCTGCGCTGCAGACGGCAGCCGCGACCCATCGGATTCACTCCCCGCCACCAGTCTGCGTCGGCCGGTCGGCCAGGGACATCCACCGAGAGGACGAATTCCGAGCCGGAGTCAGAGACCGACGCTGCCCTGCGAGATCCCGCCGTCGATGGTCACCGTCGTGCTCGTCATGTACGCGGCCTTCCCGGACGCCAGGAAGACGACGACCTCGGCGATCTCGTGCGGCTTCGCCGGTCGTCCGAGCGGGATGGCCGCGTCGAGCTGCTTGAGCTTGTCGGGATCGGACGTCGTCGCCGTGTTGATCGGGGTGTCCACCGCACCGGGAGCGATGTTCACGATCCGGACACCGTGGGGCCCGAGCTCGACACCGCCGCTCCGCGCGAGCATCCGCATCCCGCCCTTCGACACGCAGTACGCGAGGTTGCCCGGCATCGGCCAGTCCTCGTGCACGCTCGAGATGTTCAGGACCAAACCGCCAGAGCCCTGCGCGATGAACTGCTTGGCGGCCGCCTGCGTCCCGAAGAACGCGCTCTTCATGTTGACCGCCATCACCTTGTCGTAGCCCTCCTCGGTCTCCTCGAGCAGGGACTTCCGGTCCTCGATGCCCGCGTTGTTGACCAGGACGTCGAGGGAGCCGAACGCGTCGACGGCCTTCTGCACCATACGGTGCAGATCGGCCGAGGTCGTGATGTCCGCGTCGACCCCGACCGCGTGACCACCGGCACGCTCAATCCGGTCGATCAGCGAGTCCGTCTCGTCCGGGTGTGCGACGTAGTCGATGACGATGTTCGCGCCTTCGGCAGCGGCGGCGAGGCAGATCTGCTCGCCGATCCCGCTGTTCCCGCCGGTGACGACGATGGTCTTGCCCTCGAGCAGCATGCGGTCTCCTTGTGTGGGGGGATGGTGCGTTCCACGGTGCTCCGCCGCGGCTGGGGTCGCCCGCACGATCCGCTGAAGCATCGCGCAGGCAGTCCGGAGGGCGCGGCCCTCAGACCGGCCGCGCCATCTCCAGGGTGTCCCCGTCCGTGAACCCGAGGGGACGGGTCCGGCCGGTGGGGACGAACCCGTGCCTGGCGTAGAACCGCTTGGCCGGCGCCGCTTGCTCGTACACGTACAGCCGGATCCGCTGACCCCGACCGGCGGTCCACGCGAGGACGCCGTCGAGGAGCGCGTCCGCGACTCCGGCTTGCCGCCCGCGGAAGGCAGGGGTGACGTAGACCCCGGTCAGGACGGGGTCCACTCCGTCCTGGTCGCCGTGCTGCGCACCCATCATCCCGATCCACCGCCCGGTCCCTGTCTCGATTGCCACCAGACTGGTCGCGTCGACCGCCTGGCCCCGCCGCGCACGGAGTCGCCAGTCCTGCTCGGTCATCCGCAGCGTCGTGTCGAGCGTCGCACCGTACGAGATGGGGTTGTCGGTCGCGTTCTCGATGCGGAGTGCCCGGAGCTCGGGCCAGTCCGCCTCGGTCGTCGCGCGGATGGAGAAGGAGAGCGACATGGAGCAACGGTAACGAGTCGCCGACGTGACCAGGTGACGGACGGGAGGCCCGGTGCGAGCTGGCACCGGGCCTCCCGTCCGTCAGGTGAATGCGACCACCGCGACGGCCCGCTTCAGAGTTCGCGTCGCCGGTACACCCGCACGGCGACCGCAGCAGATCCGACGAACAGCGCTCCCACCACGACGAGCACGAGCGCCGCGAGCCACGGGGCCGGGGCGAGGACGTCAGCGGGACCGATCCCGGCGAACCACCCGGTTTGCCCGACGATGAACCCGACGACCGCGATGATGCCGACCGGGATGTAGATCATCGGCCGCCCGCGGGTGAACCCCAGCGCGAAGAACCACGGCAGTTGGACGGCGAACGAGATCCCGACGCAGGCGGCAGCTCCGAGGAGCATCGTCGCGACGAGCGGCCATCCGATGTCCTGGTGGCGGACCGACCCCATCACGAGCGTCGTCGCCGTCCCGATGCCCACCGCGACGACCGCGAACACCAGCATCGACAGGTAGCGGCCGAGCACGACGGCGGTGCGGCCGATCGGTGCGATGCCGTAGAGGGTGTCGAGCCGGCCGCGCTCGTCGCCCTGGAAGGGGATCGACGCCGAGACCGCCGTGACGACGGCGCCCACGGCGATGCCCATGCCCGGGACCGGCAGGGTGACGCAGAACACGACGGTGAAGAGCAACGGCAGCAGCACGCGCAGGGGCTGCGTGCGAGCCATCGCGACGAGGTCGAACCGGGCGAAGCGGATGACGGCGGCGCTCATGCGGGGATCTCCTTCCTGGTGGAACGGGTGTCTTCGGCGAGGTGCACGACCACGTCGTCGGTGGTGGCCTGGTCGATGACGACGTCCGGTCCGAACCAGGCCGTGTCGTCGGAGCGGATGAGCCCCTCCCACCGACCGGTGGTGTCGTGCCGGACGCCGATCGTCGACGGCCGTGCCACCTCCGGGAACGCGCCCGCACCGCGGACGACGGCGAAGCGCTCGTGCAGTTCGTCGACCGCACCCTCGTACGCGACCGTCCCGCCGGCGAGCACCACGAGGTGGTCGGCGAGGTCGTCGAGCTCCTCGGTGATGTGCGTCGAGAACAGCACCGTGTGGCCGGGGTCGAGGACGAACTCCCGGATCGTGTCGGCGAGCTCGCGCCGTGCCACGGGGTCGAGGCCGCTCGACGGCTCGTCGAGCACGAGCAGCTCGGGGTCGTGCGCGAGCGCCATCGCGAGCGAGAGCTTCACCGTCTGCCCGCGCGAGAGTCCGCCGACCCGGTTCCCGGCGGGGACGTCGTACCGGTCGAGCAGCTCGCGGAAGCGGCGGTCGTCCCACCGCTCGTAGAGCAGCCCGGCGTAGCGGCCGACGGCGCCCACCTTCCATTCCGGGGCGGCGCTCACCTGGTCGAGGACGACGCCGATCCGCTCGCGGACGGCGGCGTCCTGCGGGCTGCCCGTACCGAAGAGCTCGACGGAGCCGGAGTCCGTGCCGACCAGGCCGAGGATGCTCTTGACGAGGGTCGTCTTGCCGGCGCCGTTCGGCCCGACCAGCCCGGTCACGAGCCCGGTCGGGATCGTGACGTCCACGTCGTGCAGGGCGAACGCCCCCTGTCGTCTGTGGAGGGAACGGACCGCGATCGCGGTGTCGGTCAGTGTCGGTTCCATGCGTCTTCGACCTTCCGTCGGATGTCGTCGATGGTCATGCGGGCTGCTCGGGCCGCCTGGACGAGTTCATCGGTCGCGCCGTCGACCCGTGCGGCGAGGGCGGACCCCGCCGCGCCGGCGTCCACGGCTCGGACCACGAAGCCGCGGCCGTGCTCGTTCCTGACGAGCCCCTCGGCCACGAGGTCGTTGTAGGCGCGCGTCACGGTGATGACGCTGACCCGGAGTTCGAGCGCGAGCTGGCGGAGCGACGGCAGGAGCGCACCCTCGGCGAGCTCCCCGGCGTGCACCGCGTTGCGGACCTGGGTCTTGATCTGTTCGTACATCGGCACCGAACTGGTGCTCGAGAGGATGATCCGCAAGCCGTGCTCCAACTGTTTATGTACAGCAGAACAGTAGAGACCGGATCAGAGTCCGTCAAGGGGGGCGTCGGCTCCGGTGCCATACTGACCGCATGACGATGGCGCGGCCCGTCATCGGGCGCGGGGGAGAGGTCGAGATCCTGCGCGCCGCGGCCCGTGACGCCGGCGAGCGCGGAGCCGCGTTCGTGGTCGACGGCGAGGCCGGGATCGGCAAGTCGTCGCTGGTCGCCGACACGGTCGCGTACGCGACCGGCCTCGGGACACGGGTCCTCACGACGAGCGGGACCCTCGACGAGTCGGCGGAGCCGTACGCAGCACTCCACCGGCTCGTGTACCCGCTGCGGGCGGGCATCCCGGACCTGCCGGGACCGCAGCGACGCGCGTTGGACGTGGCGTTCGGCGTCGCGACGGGAGTGCAGCCGTCCCCGCTCCTCGCCGGGCTGGCCGCACTCACCCTCTTCTCGGACGCCGCCGCCGCGAGCCCGCTCCTGATCGTCGTCGAAGACCTGCACTGGGTCGACCCACCGTCGCGATGGGCGCTCCGGATGGTCGCCCGCCGCATCGCGGAGGACCCGATCGTCATGCTGATGACGACGCGGGACGGCGACGCCGTGGACGAGCCCGGGATGCAGCGTCTGCACCTCGCGCCACTCGCGGACGCGGCGGCCGCCGAACTGCTCGACGCGATCCGCGGTGCACCGACGGGCCAGGCACGGCGGGACCTCATCGAGCGCGCAGCGGGCAACCCGCTCGCGTTGACGGAACTCGGCCGGTCCGTGTCGCTCCGCCACGCCGCCCGACGCCCCGTCGTCGGACGGGTGGAGCGGGAGTTCGCCGATCGGTACGCCGAGCTGGACCTGCCGACGCGACTCGCCGTCCTCGCCGTGGCACTGTGTGACGACGCGACCCCGGAGCGAGCAGCGCAGGTCGCCGGACGCGCCGTCGGACGAGTGCCGTCGCCGGCGTGGACCGAGCGCGCGTCGGCGTCCGGCCTCGTCGAGTGGGTCCCTCCCCGGACCCTCCGCTTCCGCCATCCGCTCGTCCAGTCGGCCGTCCTGGCGGGGGTGTCGCCGACGGAACGTGCCGCGGTCCTCCGGGCGCTGGTCGACGAACACGAGGGTGAGCCCGCACGGACGATCTGGTGGCGCGCCGAACTCGCGACCGGCCACGACGACCCGCTCGCGGACGAGATCGCCGCTGTCGGCGCGGCCAGGACCGCCATGTCGGACGCGCTCGACGCCAGTCGGGCGTACGAGCGGTCGGCCGACCTGACCTCGGACGACGCCGTGCGCGTCGACCGGCTCCTCACCGCGGCCGAGCAGGCGGGCGTGGCGGGACGGATTTCCGAAGCGTCGCTCCTCGCTCACCGGGCTAGCGCCGAGGCTCCGAACCGGCTCCTCGCCGCACGCGCGGCATGGGTGTCCGAGGTGTTGCCCACCGGTCGGACCGGACTGGCGAGGGGCGACCTCGGACCGGCTCTGCACGCCGTCTCCGAGATGCAGGCGGCCGGCGGTGTGGAGCACGCCACCGCTGCACTGCTGCACCTCGCGGCGATCGCGTGGGACCACACCCTGGAGCCCCTCCCCGGCGACCCGATGCTCGCCGCCGTGGTCGCACTCGCGCTCCCGGAGGACGATCCGCGCGCGATCCTGCTGGCCGCACGGACCGAGCCGACGAAGCGTGGCGACCGGATCAGGGCACTCGCGCTCGACGCCGCCGGGAGCGCCGACGACGAGGAGTCGGCCTGGCAGCTCGGGTACGCACTCAACCTCGTCGGGGAGATCGACACGGCACGAGTGCTGCTCGAGCGCGCCGTGACGAGCATGCGGTCCCGCGGCGAACTGCGGATCTTCCCGCAGGCGCTGATGGGCGCGTCCATGACCACGTTCCTGGCCGGCGACGTCACGCGCGCTCGTGCCCTCGCCGGAGAGGCGGCGTCGCTCGGCCGTGACCTGGGCGACGCGGGGCTGTCCGCCGCGGTGCGCTGCGCGATCGCCTGGTTCGACGCACTCGACGGTGCGCAACCGGATGTCGACGCACTCGCCGGCGGGACCGACGCCGGGCTGCAGGTCCTGCGTTCCCGCGCGATGCGGGCCACGGTGCTGGGAGCTGCCGGAGCGGCCTTCCTGGTGACCGGTCGTCCGGCCGAGGCCTTCGAACGGCTCCGACGCATCGCCGACCCCGACGACGACGCGTACCACCCGGAGTTCGCGGTCATCACGTCCTGGGACCTCGTCGAGGCGGCGCTGGAGTCCGGGAAGCGCGACCACGCCGAGCGACGGCTCGAGGCCCTCGAGGAACTCCACGACCGGTGGCACGCGCCCATGGTCCGGTCCGCCCTGGACCACGCCCGGCTCGCGCTCGTCCCGGACGAGGAGCTCGCGTCCGCATGGGCAGGGGCGCGGGACGCCGTCTGGCCGGTTCCGTACGCGCAGGCGCGGGCGTTCCTGCGGCTCGGGCTCCGTCTCCACCGCGCGGGCAGGACCGACGACGCGCGCGAAGCCCTCCACGCCGCGCTCGACCGCTTCGGTGCGATGCCGGTACCCGCATGGGAGGCACGGGCCCGGGACGCCATCCGAGCCACCGGTGAACGGCTGCCGGGGAAGGGGCGGCAGCCCTCGGAGGTGCTCACCCCGCAGGAGTTGCGGGTCAGCACGCTCGCGGCGGACGGGCTGAGCAACCGGGCGATCGGCGAGCACCTCTTCGTCTCCCCACGGACGGTCGGTGCACACCTGTACGCCGCGTTCCAGAAGCTGGGGATCTCCAACCGCCAGCAGCTGTCGGCCGCCCTGTTCGACCAGCGACCCGTACGGGCGTCGACCGACGACTAGGTCACTCCGCGGTCCATCTCGGTCACCGTGACCGATGTGCGAGAGGTCGCGGCGGCGGTACGTTCGCGACCGACCCACCCCGCCACCGATGCCGGACCGGTCGTCTTCCGGTCCAGGAAGGACCGCACCATGCCCGCATCACCCACGATCGTCCTCGTCCACGGGGCGTTCGCCGACGCCGCGAGTTGGGCGCCCGTCACGGAGCTCCTCCTCGACCAGGGCCACACGGTCCTCGTCCCGCCCGTCTTCAACCGCAGCCTCTCCGGCGACGCGGCCTACATCAGGTCGTTCGTGGAGCAGATCGACGGACCCGTCCTGCTCGCCGGACACTCCTACGGCGGCGCGATCCTCTCGGTCGCCGGTGTCGCCGACAACGTGGTCGGGCTCGTGTTCGTCGCCGCCTACGTGCTCGAGGAGGGCGAGAGCCTCGGGGCGCTCCAGGGCGGCTTCCCGGACAGCGACCTGGCGGCGAACCTCGTCTACTCGCCCTACCCGGTCGACGGCGCGGAGCCCGGCACCGACGTGTCCGTGGCCATCGACGCCTTCCCCGCCGTGTTCGCCGGCGGTCTCGACCTCGCGCAGGCGAAGGTCCTCGCCGTGTCGCAACGGCCGCTGTCCGCCGTCGCGTTCGGCGAGCCCGCATCGGCTGCCGCGTGGAAGACCAGGCCGTCGTGGGGGATCGTCTCCAGCGCCGACCACACCATCAACCCGGACGTGGAGCGGTTCGGCTACCAGCGCGCCGGGCTCCGGAAGGTGATCGAGCTCGACGCACCGCACCTGGTGATGCGGACGCACCCCGCCGAGGTGGCCGCGTTCATCGTCGACGCCATCGCCGACCTCGACTGACGACCCGGCCACCCGAACACCCGACACCCACTCGCTCGACCAACGACAGGAGAACACCATGGGATTCGTGACCACCGACGACGGTGCAGAGATCTACTTCAAGGACTGGGGCAGCGACGACGCGCAGCCGATCGTCTTCCACCACGGCTGGCCGCTGTCCTCGGACGACTGGGACGCGCAGATGCTGTACTTCCTGGCCGAGGGCTACCGGGTCGTCGCGAGCGACCGTCGCGGGCACGGCCGTTCGTCGCAGATCGGCACCGGGCACGACATGGACCACTACGCCAGCGACGTGTCGGCCGTCGTCGAGCACCTGGACCTGCACGACGCGATCCACATCGGCCACTCCACCGGTGGCGGCCAGGTCGCGCGGTACGTCGCGCAGTACGGCCAGCCGCAGGGCCGCGTCGCGAAGGCGGTCCTCGTCTCCGCGGTGCCGCCCCTGATGGTGAAGACCGAGGCGAACCCCGAGGGGACCGACATCTCGGTCTTCGACGGGTTCCGCGAAGCCCTCGCCGCGAACCGCGCGGAGTTCTTCCAGGCGGTCGCCTCCGGCCCGTTCTACGGCTTCAACCGTGCGGGCGTGACGCCGTCGGAGCCGATCATCGCCAACTGGTGGCGTCAGGGCATGACCGGCAGTGCCCTGGCGCACTACGAGGGGATCAAGGCGTTCTCGGAGACCGACCAGACCGAGGACCTGCGCGCGATCACCGTCCCCGTCCTAGTCCTCCAGGGCGACGACGACCAGGTCGTCCCGTACGAGGACGCCTCGGTGAAGCAGGCCGAGCTGATCGCCGACGCGACCATCAAGATCTACGAGGGGTACCCGCACGGGATGCTGACCACCCATGCGGACGTGATCAATCCCGACATCCTGGCGTTCATCAAGCAGTGACGACGGACGGGAGGCGCGGTGCCAGCTGGCAC
>JASCOI010000109.1 GCA_029959665.1 Microbacteriaceae bacterium PS02333 | reverse complement strand
GATCGCGACGGGCGCGCACGTCGCGATCCGGGCCTCCCGTCCGTCCAGAGCGCTACCAGCGTGGCGTGGTGACGCCGACGCCGTCCGCCCACTCGAAGACCTGGCGGCCCTCGATCCAGACGCGCGTCGCGCGGCTGGTCGCGTCGAGCGGATCGCCTGACCAGAGCACGAGGTCGGCGTCGTAACCGGGCTCGAGCCGCCCGACGCGATCGCCGAAACCGAGGAACGTCGCCGGGTTGGTGGTGAGTGCCTCCAGCGCCGTCTGGCGCGGAAGTCCGTCCCGGACGGCCATCGTCGCCTGCGTCACGAGCATGTTGATCGGTACCACGGGCGCGTCGGTCGTGATCGCGACGCGGACACCCGCCGCGGCGAGCGCCGCCAGGTGCGGGATGCCGCGGTCGCGGAGCTCGACCTTCGACCGGCTCGTGAAGAGCGGGCCGTAGATGACCGGGATGTCCTTCTCCGCGAGGACGTCGGCGATCTTGTGCGCCTCGGTGCCGTGGTTCACGACGAGCCGGTACCCGAACTCATCGGCGAGTCGGAGGGCGGTCGCGATGTCGTCGTGGCGGTGGGTGTGCTGGTCCCAGGCGAGCTCGCCGTCGAGCACGCGGACGAGGGTCTCCTTGGTGAGGTCGCGCGTGAAGGGCTCGTCCTTCGCGGCAGCGGCGTCCCGGGCGGCGCGGTAGTCCTGTGCCGCGACGAACGCCTCCCTGATGACCTTGGCGACCCCGAGTCGGGTGGACGGGGTCTGGCCCTTGTCGCCGTACACGCGCTTCGGGTTCTCGCCGAGGGCACTCTTGACGCTCACGGCGTCGGAGATGAGCTGCTCGTCGATGGTCCGGCCGCCCCAGGTCTTGATGGCGACGGACTGACCGCCGATCGGGTTGCCGGAGCCGGGCTTGACGACGATCGAGGTGATGCCGCCGGACAGGGCGTCGCGGAAGCCCTCGTCGTCGATGTCGACGGCGTCGATCGCGCGGACCGCGGCCATGTTCGGGCCGGTCAGCTCGTTCGTGTCGTTGCCCGCCGGGCCGTTCGCCTCTTCGTGGATGCCGACGTGGCCGTGCGCCTCGACGAACCCCGGGACGAGCCATGCACCGGCGGCATCGACGACGGGCATCCCCGGCGGAGGTGTGACGTCGGGACCGAGTGCCGTGATGCGCCCGTCCTCGACGACGACCGCTCCCCCGTCGAACTCGTCCGCCGTGACGGGGACGACGTGGGCACCGGTGATGGCGAAGGCGTTGGTCATGCGGTCCACGGTAGCCGTCACCGCCGACACGACCGGCGAAGTACGACATACCGATTCCTGGCGCTCGCGGGACGAGCGTGCCTACGGTCGACGGGACGGACGGAGACCACTGTGCACCAGGACACGACGACACGGATCAGCGGGTGGCCGCGCCACGAACGAGCCGAGCGACCGTGGCGGAGCGGGGTGCGCGGACCGCGGGCCGATCGGCTCTGCACCGCGGTGACGACGTGGATCCCACCACGCATCGCGACCGCCCGGTACCGTCCGGCGCCCCGCGACGACGCACTGCTGGACCGGGCGGTCGGCGCGCTCCGACGGCTCGATCGCGAGCACGGCACGCGGATCGGCGCGCTCGGCGGTGTCCTCGCCCGGACCGAGGCAGTGGCGTCCTCCCGCATCGAGGACGAGCACGCCGGCCTCGACGACTACGCCCGCGCGGTCGTCGGAGTCCGCGCGAACGAGAGCGCGACGGTGATGGTGGCCGCGACCCGGGCGCTCGACCGCCTGGTGACCGAAGCGGCGTCCGGCACGATCACGGCGGACTCCGTCCGTGCCGCGCACCACGACCTGATGCGGGACGATCCCCTGGACGGACGCGACGCCGGACGCTACCGGACCGTCCAGAACTGGATCGGCGGTGGCAGCAGCCCACGGCTCGCGACCTACGTTCCGCCACCACCCGACCTGGTGCCGGAGGCGATGGCGGACCTCCTGGTGTTCCTCGCCCGCGACGACCTGCACCCCGTCGCCCAGGCCGCGATCGCCCATGCCCAGTTCGAGTCGATCCACCCGTTCACCGACGGCAACGGGCGCATCGGGCGGGCGCTGATCGGCGCGGTCCTGCGACGCCGGGGTGTCAGCACCACGACCGTGCCGATCGCGACCGCGCTCGTCGCCGACCGTTCCCGGTACTTCGACCACCTGGTGCGCTACCGGTTCGGGTCCGTCCACGACTTCGTCGCCGACCTCGCGATCGCGATCGGGACCGCCTGCGACGAAGCGGCACTGACGGCACTGGTGCTCGACGAGCACGCTGCGGATGCGGCACGGCGGCTGCTGTGGGACGTCGACGCGCTCTTCCACGACCCCGTCCTGACCGAGGACGACCTCGCCGCCCTCGGTCCGGACTCGGGCAGGTCGCCCGACGACCTGGCGGACGATCTCGACCGGGCCGGCCTCATCCGGTCCGTGACGTCCCGTCGCCGACGACGGGCCTGGCTCGTGACGGACGTCGCGAACGAGATCGACGCGTTCGCCGAGCGCGTTCGATCGACCGTCGACCGGGACCGCCTGCGCAGGCGTCTCGACGCCGCTGCGGCCTAGGCTGGGTCGGGTGAGCAGCGAGCACGGAGCGACCACCCCGCCCACCGCCGACAAGCGCCCGGTCACCCGGTCGCACCACGGCATCGACTTCGTCGACGACTACGAGTGGCTGCGTGACAAGGAGTCCCCGGACACCGTCGCGTACCTCGAAGCCGAGAACGCGTACACCGCGGCAGCGACGGACCACCTGGCCCCGCTGCGCGACCGGATCTTCGGCGAGGTCAAGGACCGAGTGCAGGAGACCGATCTCTCGGTGCCGGTGCGCATGGGCGGATGGTGGTACTTCACCCGCACGAGCGAGGGCAGCCAGTACGGGGTGCAGTGCCGAGCGCCGATCAGCGATCAGGACGACTGGACGCCGCCGTCACTCGACGGTGGCGCCGATGCCCTCCCCGGCGAAGAGGTCGTCCTCGACGGCAACGTCCTCGCGGACGGCCACGACTTCTTCTCGCTCGGCTCGTACGACATCTCCGACGACGGCACCCGGCTGGTGTACGGCGTCGACGTCGAGGGCGACGAGCGCTACACGCTGCACGTGCGCGACCTGACGACCGGTCAGGACCTCGACGACGTCGTCGAGAACACCGGGTCCGGTGCGACGTTCGACCCGTCGGGTCGCTACGTCTTCTACCCCACGGTGGACGAGTCATGGCGTCCCGACCGGATCTGGCGCCACACCGTCGGCACCGCCGCGACGGACGACGTCGTCGTCTTCGAAGAGCCGGACGACCGGTACTGGGTGGGCGTCGGGGTCACCCGGTCCTCGCAGTACATCGTCATCGAGCTCGGGTCGAAGATCACCTCGGAAGCCTGGATCCTCGACGCCGCCGACCCGACGGGCGACTTCCACGTGGTGTGGCCGCGTCGGGACGGCGTCGAGTACGAGATCGAGCACGCCATCGTCGGCGGCAGCGACCGACTCCTCGTCCTGCACAACGACGGCGCCGAGAACTTCGAACTCGTGGACGTCCCCGCCGACGACCCCACGTCCGAGACCGACCGTCGTGTCGTCGTGGCGCACCACGCCGAACGCCGCATCGAGTCCGTCGACGCCTCCGCCGGGCACCTCGCGCTCGAGTACCGCGCCGAAGCGCTGCCGCGTGTCGCGATCATCCCGATCGAGGGCGACGGGTTCGGCGACGCGCACGAGGTCCCCTTCGACGAGGCGCTCTTCTCCGCCGGGCTCGGCGGCAACCCGGAGTGGGACCAGCCGACGCTCCGCATCGGGTTCACGTCGTTCGTCACCCCGTCAGAGGTGAGCGACCTCGACCTGGCGACCGGGCAGGTGACGGTGCTGAAGCGCCAGCCGGTCCTCGGCGGCTACGACCCCGCCGACTACGTGCAGGAGCGCGACTGGGCGACGGCCGCCGACGGCACGCGCGTGCCGATCTCCCTGGTGTGGCGTCGTGACGCCGTCGATGCCGGGGCGCCGAGCCCGCTGCACCTCTACGGGTACGGCTCGTACGAGCACTCCATCGACCCCGGGTTCAGTGTGATGCGCCTGTCGATGCTCGACCGGGGCGTCGTGTTCGCGGTGGCGCACGTGCGCGGCGGTGGCGAGATGGGACGCCACTGGTACGAGAACGGCAAGACCCTCACGAAGAAGAACACCTTCACGGACTTCGTCGCGGTCGCCGACCACCTCATCGAGACCGGGCGCACCACGGCGGGACAGCTCGTCGCCGAGGGTGGCAGCGCGGGCGGGCTCCTGATGGGCGCCGTCGCGAACATCGCCCCCGATCGCTTCGCCGGCATCCTCGCCGCGGTGCCGTTCGTCGACGCCCTGACGAGCATCCTCGACCCCGACCTGCCGCTCACCGTCATCGAGTGGGACGAGTGGGGCGACCCGCTGCACGACGCCGAGGTCTACCGCTACATGAGCGAGTACACCCCGTACGAGAACGTCCGCGACGACGTGCAGTACCCGGCGATCCTCGCGGTGACGTCGATCAACGACACCCGCGTGCTCTACGTCGAGCCGGCGAAGTGGACGGCCAAGCTGCGGGAGGTCGGTGCCCCGGTGCTCCTCAAGACCGAGATGGCGGCGGGCCACGGTGGCGTGAGCGGGCGGTACGCGTCGTGGAAGGAGCGCGCGTTCGAGCTCGCATGGCTCCTCGACACGCTCGGTCTCGCCGAGGTCTCGCCCGCGGCAGCGACGGCAGCACCGGTCGCGTCCGCCTGACGTCCGGCCGGCCGGTCGGTCGGGCACCGGGCGTCGGGCGTCGGGCGTCGGGCGCCGGTCGGCCGCAGCACGCCGAGGGATCGAGTGCGCAGGAACGGTGACGCCGGGGCGCTCCCGGGCCCCACTTCTGCGCACTCGATCGTGCCGGCGAGCAACACCGGCCCCGCAGCGCCTCACACGCGGTTGAGCGCGTGTACCGCCTCGTCGTAGGACTCCTCCGCCAGGCGGACCCGGTCTCCAGCGAGCACGCCGTACCCGAACGTCCCCTCGCCACCGCGCTCGGCGATGCCCGCGTTCGTGCGCAGTGCGTCCAGGGCGTGCAGCGACCGGACGCGCTCCGTGAGGACGTCCGCCGCGGTACCGATGCGCTTCCAGAGTGCGTGCGGGAACGCGTCGTCCCCGAGCACGTCCATCGCCATCCGCGCGCGCATCGTGCCCTGCCACGCCCGCTCGGTGGTCGCCCGGTCGGCTGCTTCACGCTCGGCGGCGGTCTCGGACTCGTCGTCGGCGACCGCCGCGCGCACGAGCTCCCGGACCTCGGGCTTCACCACGGCGGTGACGTCCTGCGCGACGTGCTTCGGTGAACGGAGCGCCCACGGCGTCGGCGCGGGACGCTCCACGGCGTCGTCGAGGGCGTCGAGGAGCTCGAGGAACGGTTCACCGTGCAGGAACGTCACGACGTCGCGAACCGCGTGGTCGCGCCGCTCCCGCGTCGACGCGAGGATCCGCTCGCGCGTCATCGCGTCGACGAGGTCGTCCTGCGCCGGCGTCGACGCCCTGGGCAGCCGGTCGATGAGGTACTCCGCGAGCGCCGCACGCGCCGTGACGTTCGCCAGGCCGTCGGCCGCCGAGGCGGCGCGGTCACCCGCGTCGCCCGGCGCGAACGCCGAACGGTAGGTCTCCAGGATCGCGGCGATCTCGAGTGCCGTCCCTGCCGCGTGGCGGAGGTCGGCCGTGTCGCCGGAGCGGAGCCGGGCCTCCTGGCTGAGCAGTGCGGAACGCAGCTTGCGCAGGCGCTTGGTGAGGATGCGTGCGGTCGTGCCCTTCTCCGGCTTGTCCGCGGACTGGAGGCGCGGTGCCGGTGCACCTGCCAGCCCACGTGCCAGCTTGGACGCGACGGCGGCGGGGCCGGCCCCGACGGCGGCGAACCGGCCGTCGAGCGAACCGAGGAACTCGTGGGCGATCTGCGGGTCGACGCCCTCGACGGTCTCCACCTCGACCTCGCGCCAGGTGCGCGGGTCCGCGGGTGCGTCCGCGTCGAGGCGCTGGGCGCTGACCCGGTCGTCGGCGAGTTCGGCGACCTGGTCACCGTCCTCGTCGAGGAGGCGGGTGACGGTCCGGGTGGTGGTGATGCGCACGACGGGGTGTAGTCCGCGGCCCCGGCGCTCGGTGAAGAGTGCGGCGAGGACGGCTTCGGGAACGGTGTCGGCGTCGTCGGTGAGGGGGAAGTGCTGCTCGTGTCGCACGGTGTCGGACTCGGCCCGCTTGATGTGCCAGCCGGCGTCGGGCCCCCCGGTGCGACGGCGGACCGTCACGCGTGAGGCGACGAGGTCGTAGCGCTCGGTGTCCCAGTACGTGGCGTCGAGTTCGAACGGGTCCTGGTGGTCGACCTGCAGGATCCCTCCTGCCCCGATGAGGTCGGGGAGCTCGGCTCCGTCTGGCAGGTCGTACGTGCGCTCGATCTCGAGGTGCGTGTCCGTCACACGCTCTTGTCTACCAGCCCGTCCAGGGTGCGGAGGACCACGCGGGTTAGCCTGTGGACATGAGCGAGACGATCACCCGCGACGCGTTCGTGCCCGAAGCCGGCGCGGTCACGATGTTCACCACGACCTGGTGCGGCTACTGCGCACGGCTGAAGAACCAGATGTCGAAGGCCGGTGTGCCCTTCCGCGAGGTCGACATCGAGGCCACCCCGGGCACCGCCGAGCTCGTCGCCGAGGTGAACGGCGGCAACCAGACCGTGCCGACGCTGGTGTTCCCCGACGGCAGCACCGCGACGAACCCGTCCCTGGCCGAGGTGCAGTCCCGCATCTGAGCGGTTCGCACCGCGAAACGGACACAGCACCACGGAGATCCGCGGTGCTGTGTCCGTTTCGAGGTTGTGTGCCGGAGCGGCGCCCTAGCCGCCGAGCGCCTCGGTCAGCAGCGCCGCCATCGCGTCGAGCTGGATGTCGCCGGAGTCGACGACCTCCTCGTCGGAGCCGTCGAGCGCCCGCGCCGCCAGCCCGGCCTTGCTGTCGATGAGGTCCGCGATCTTGGTGTCGATCGTCTGCGCCGCGATGATGCGCCACGCGGTGACCGGCTCTTCCTGCCCGATGCGGTGCACGCGGTCGATCGCCTGGGTCTGTTCGGCAGAGGTCCACGAGAGCTCGGCGAGGACGACGTTCGACGCGACCTGCAGGTTGAGCCCCACACCCGCCGCGGTGAGCGAGCAGACGATCACGGCGACGTCCGGGTCGTTCACGAACGAATCGATCTCCGCCGTGCGCTGCGCCGGCGTCTGGTCGCCGCGGACGGTGGCGGTGCGGAGGCCCCGGCGTGCGAAGACCTCCTCCGCCTGGTCCATCACGTCGAGGTGCTTCGCGAAGAACACGACCTTGCCGACGTTCGACGCCAGCTGCGCCGCGTAGTCCGCCGCCAGCTGCGCCTTCGCGCGGCCGATCCGCCGGACCATCGAGAACACGTTCTCGCCGGTCGACGAGGCGTCCTGGTCCTCGAGCTCCCAGCGGGCGACCTGCCGCACGAGCTTGTGGTCGATGCCGACGACCGGGTCCTGCCCGGTGCGGGCGTCGAGCGCCTGGTGGTAACGGCGGACGAGCTTCGCGGTGAGCTCGCGCTCGGCGTCGCGGATCGACCGCCCCTCCTCGCCGTCGAGCTCGACCGGGATGTCCGCGATGCGCCGGGCGGGGATGTCGGCCGCGACGTCGACCTTGCGGCGTCGGACGATGCCCATGTCGATCACGGCGCGACGGGCCTCGCTGAAGAAGCCGGGGTCGGCCGGGGTGAGCCCGATCTCCTCGAGCTCGTTCATGAGCTTCGCGCGGGGCTTCTTGTCGTCGATCCAGCCGAGGTACTCCCAGATGGTGCGGAAGTCCTCGACGGAGTTGATGAGCGGCGTCCCCGTCAGGGCCATGAGCAGCGGCGACGAGGTCCTGGAGCGGATCTTCTCGGCGAGCTGCAGCACGAACTTCGACCGCTGCGAGTCCTTGTTCTTGATGAAGTGCGCCTCGTCGACGACCATGCCCTTGAACCCGAAGGCGCCGAGCCAGCCGACGTGCCGGTCGAGGATCTCGTAGTTCACGATGACGATGTCCGCGAACCCGTCGAGGTCGTCGCCGTCACCGTGGATCACCGTGGCGCGACGGTTCGGCACCCAGCGCTCTGCTTCGCGGGCCCAGTTCGTCTTGACGACGTTCGGCACCACGACGAGCAGCGGGAACGCGTTCGCGGCCTCGGCCGCGAGGAGCGACTGCGCCGTCTTGCCGAGACCCGGCTCGTCGGCGAGCAGGAACGTGCGGTGCCCGGCGGCTGCCGCGGCGATGAGCTCGGCCTGGTGCTTCATGAGCGTGGTGCCCGATGCGGAGTGCTGCGTCGGCGGCTCGGGCAGCGGCATCGTCGCCGCTCCCCCGCCGGCGCCGTACTCGAACGACTTGAACAGCGGGCCGAACAGCTCCCAGTTCGCCAGACGACGGGGGTGCGCGACGGGCTGGTCGGCGAGGGCGAAGTCCGGCGGCAGGAACGGGTTCGCGAGCTGGCGCTGCACGACCGCCTGCGGGACGACCGCGCGCTCCTGCGCGACCGCGACCGGGGCGGGCTCCGTCGCGATGACGAGGTCCTCCGGCTGCATCTCGACGCCGCCGGCGATCATCATGTCCCGCTTCACGGTGCGCGTCGCTTCCGAAACCGATGCCTCTTCGGCGAGCAGCTGGATCACGCTGGTGTCCCGCGCTGCGGTCTTCGCGAGGATCTGCGCGACACCGTCGAGACGCTTCATCTGCTCGGCGCGCTGCGCGTCGGTGAGGGTCGTGTCCGCCTTCACCCGGGCACGTTCCTCGCGCATGAGCAGCGCGACCGCCTGGAACTTCGTGCGGTTCGACGTCTTCAGCGGTCCGCGCTGCGCGGCCGCCTCGACCTCGCGCACGGCGCGGGCGAGCACCGGGATGACACCGTCGTTGTCGAGCGGCCGGGTCCGGCGCGACGCGGTCCGCGTCCCACCGGCTGCACGCCGCGTGCCTGATCGAGCCAAGGCTCCTCCTGTTCCACCCCGAGACCGGGGCGAGCCGCCCGTGCGGGCGGAAGTCTCCTCGGTGCGTCCGTCGCACCGATGCCGGCAACGGGCCACCGTGGCCCGCCGATCCCCGCGACGTGTGTGCGACCGTTCCCGTCGAGGACACCCGGGGGGAGTCCTCGTCGATGGGACGGTCTGCGCGGAGATCCGGCGCCGTCGCACGCACGCGACGCTGCAGGACTGGGTCGTCCCAGGGCGGTCGCGGACCCGGTGCCCACGTCGGTCAAGTGACCGACTCGTCGTGTCCGGAATCGACCCGACGCGCGGGCACGCGGTGCGTGCGCGTTCAGTTTACTCCCGGACCACCGACGGAGGCGAGTCGGCGCACCCCGCGCGAGTCGTGCCTCCCGTCCGCCCGCCCCGCCCAGCGTGGGACGAAACGCGCGTCGGTGGCCGGATCGCGCATAGGTGGCGGTTCTTTTCGGCTGCCGACGCGCGGTTCGACCTCCCACTCCGGGCGCGATGGGTGGGAACGCGCGTCTCAGACGCGTGGTGCGGACCGCGGGCGAGCCGCTGGATCGGCCGGGAGGACCGGGGCCGGTTCCGCGAGCGCGGCACGTGTCGCCGCCAGCAGCTGTTCCGCGGTGGCGATGCCGTTCGCGGAGCCCGTGGTCGCCTGCCCTCCGGCATGGGCCAGTAGCTGAGCACCGATGGCCGGCCCCAGCCGCTGGGCGCCTGCCGGGTTGCGGGTCGCCCAGTCGCGGGCGATCGCGTCGGCGAGCCGCTCAGCGGCAGCGCCGCGATCGGCGTCGCCGCGGGAGCGGTGCCAGAGCCCGGTGACGACGAGGTGCGCCACCACCGCGCCGATGTCGCGGACTGGGTGGCCCCACCCCGCCGTGTCGATGTCGAGCAGTCCGGAGATCCGCCACGGTTCGGCGTCGTCCACGAACACCTGTTCGAGGTGCAGGTCGCCGTGCACGACCTGCTTGTCGGAGTTGTTCCACCCGATCGACCGGCGGCCGATCGCGTCGTAGAGCTCGTCGATCTGCAGCGCGTCCTGCGGCAGCGCCGAGACCAGGGTCCTCCGGTGCCAGTCCGCGTGGTCCATGGCGTCGGCCCGGGCCTGCTGGGTCATCGGCACCGTCGCGATGCGTCCGGTGAGCGCGGCGAGCGACGCGACGAAGCGCGGGTCGTCGGCGATGTCGAGGATCCTGCTGCCCGCCGGCACGCCGCGGATCCGCTCGAGCACGAGCAGGCCGTCACCGCGACTCGAGAGCACGCGTGGCACCGGGAGCCCCGCCGCCACGAACTGCTCGTGGGTCTTCACGATCGGCGCGACGCGGTGCGGCCGGACGACCTTGAGGAAGAGCGTGCCCTCCGGCGCGTCGACCCGGACCACGGCGCGCTTGCCGGGACGGTAGGCCGCCACCGTCAGGGTCGGGTTGGTCACCGGCATCCCGAGCGTGGTCAGGAGCTCGGCGACGGCGTCGCGGTAGGTCACCTGCGGCAGGACGGGCAGACCGGGGTCGTTGGGGTACGCCCACACCGAGACCGGTTCGTTCGTCGTCGGATCCGTGACGAGCGCGCTGTTCTGGTCGTGCGTCCCGCCGGTGTCCACGTACGTCAGGACGGTCCCGCGCTGGCCGTTCCGGTCGACGGTGTCGACCTCGTAGCCGTACAGGTACCCGTTCCCGGACGGCTCGACCGAATGGGCGCGTGCGGCCACGACGGTGGTCCCGGAGCCGATGAATGCCTCCGGGATGACTCGCTCGTGATTGGGCCACACGACATCAGTCAACAGGGTCCACGCGGTTTCGTCGCGTTCGTGCACGGCTCGGCGTCGTGCGCGTGGCTACCGTGGTCGTCGTGAACCCCGTCGCGCGCCTCCGCAGCTCGAGTCGCACGCCGTTCCTGCAGGTCGTCAAGACGGCGGTCGCGGTCGTGGCGGCGGTGTTGCTGTGCCAGGTCGTCATCAACGGTCCGTTCCCGACCTTCGCGGCGATCGCGGCACTCCTCGTCGTGCAGCCGAGCATCAACCAGTCCTTCGTGAAGGGCCTCGAGCGGAGCGCCGGCGTCGTGCTCGGGGTGCTGCTCGCGACTGGGCTGCACTTCGTGCTCGGCGACTCCGTGTGGGTCGTGCTCCTCGTCATCGTGGTCGCGATCCTCATCGCTTGGGCCCTGCGCCTGACCCCGACGTCGGCCACGCAGGTCGCGATCAGCGGCATGCTCGTGCTCACCGCCGGGATCGTCACGCCGAACTACTCCGCCGACCGTATCCTCGAGACCGTGCTCGGCGCCGCCGTCGCACTCGTCGTGAACGCCGTCATCGTGCCGCCGGTCCTGCTCGGCCCCGCGCACCTGGCCGTCGCCCGGCTCGCCCGCGACACCGCGGTGGCGTTCGAGCGGGTGGCGATCGGACTCACCGAGGGCTGGGACCGCGACCGCTGGCACGACGCGCTCCTCCGTGCCCGGTCCCTGCGACAGCAGCACGCCAAGGCCGAGTCGGCGCTGACCTCCGCGCAGGAGTCCCTCACGATGAACCCGCGCGGCGGGCGGCACCGCACCATCCTCGAGCGGGACGTCGTCGTCACGGAGCACCTGCGCGTGCTCGTCACCCGTGTGACCGGGATGACCCGCGCGATCCAGGACAACACCGCGCCAGACCTCCGTGCGGACCCGATGGTGGGGCGGATCGCCACGGAGGTCGCCCGGATCGGGGCCGACGTCCGGGCGCTCGGGGCCCAGGTCGAGTCGGCAGTCGTGGCGTCGGCGACCTCGTCGTCGGCGTCGTCGGCCTCCGGGTCCGGTGCCGACGGGTCCGACGACCCCGCCGAACCCGCGCTGACGGCGCCGCTCGAGGTCGTGCGGCCGAACTCCCGGCACTGGATCCTCATCGGGGCGTTGCTCGAGGACATCCGCCGCGTCCGCGAGGAGCTCCTCGGCGAGGACGACTGACCGACGCGGCGCGGGGCGTTTCGGGGGTGGGGCGGTTTCGCGCGGAGGGGGGTCGTTTCGCGCGTAGGGGGTCGTTTGGGGGCCTGTGTGGGGGGTAATTACCGCGCCGAGGCCCCGCAGGGG
>JASCOI010000108.1 GCA_029959665.1 Microbacteriaceae bacterium PS02333 | reverse complement strand
CCGGGGGCGCCCCCCCCCCCCGCCGGGGGCACGCGCCGGCGGGGGGGCGGGGGGGGGGGCCCCCCCCCCCCCCCCCGGCCGTCTCCGGTCAGCTCACCGGGCCGTACAGGCTGGTCTCGGCCTGGTCGAGTTCGAGCTCCGCCGTCTGCTGGATGAGGGCCAGCAGGTCGGCGTCGAGTCCCGGCGCGAACTCCTCGAGCCGCTCGTCGGCGATGAAGGACGGCACGCCCTTCGGTGCCTGCTCGTCCGCCACCAGGTCGGTGCCGTCGCCGGACGGCGACGCCCCGCGGAAGATCTTCGCCGCCTCCGACGCCCCGTCGAGGTCGAAGCTGTACTGCTTGCTCTGGAGGCCCAGGTCGACGAGTGTCTTGACCTCCGGGAACCGCTCGGCGTTCGTCTTCGGGATCGGCAGCAGGGAGTTCCACGCGACGCCGAGCGACTCGAGCGCCTTCGCGTAGGCGTTCTCGTGGGCCTGGTCGCGGACGATCAGGTACGCGAGCGTGGCGCGTGCGGTCGGGTTGTCCGTCATCTCGTAGATACGGCACTTCTGCAGGCGACCCGTCGACTCGAGCATCAGGTTGTAGAGCAGGTCGAGCGGCAGGTTGCCGGAGTTGTAGACGTAGCTGCCGCTCCACGGGTTGCCGGCGGCGTCCACCGGTAATGCGCCCTGGGCACCGACGAGGTAGTGGTGGATGTTGCCGGTGTCGAGGGCGATGTTCAGCGGCGTCGCGCCCATCGCTCCCGGGGTGTCCAGCGGGTCGGTCAGCTTGCCCGAGTAGCCGGGTGCGCCGTCGAGCAGCCGGGAGATCGTCGTCCCGATGAGTTCGACGTGGCTGATCTCTTCGGTGCCGACCCCCTGGATGAGGTCGCGGTACGGCTTCGCGGCCGGGCCGCGGAAGTTCATCGCCTGGAAGAGGTACTGCATCATCGTGCGCATCTCGCCGAACTGACCGCCGAGGCCCTCCTGCAGTGCGTTCGCGGCGGCGGGGTCCGGGTCTCCGGCGGGGATCTCGTTGATCCAGGTCTGAGCGTGGAAGTACATGGGTCCTCCTCGTGCACGACGTCGTCGCCGCGCGGCCCTCACGCTCCTCGCCGCGGTGTGCGGCGCTGGTCAGGATGAGCCAGCAGGCGCACTCTCGGTCCCGTGCGCGGTTGCAGCTGCGGCTGCGGCGGCGGCTGCGGCTGCGGCCTGGCGGTCGGCGCGTCGGAACTCGCCGTTCCGGGCGAGGGCCGCGGCGGCACCCGCCGCGATCGACATCGGGACGAACAGGACGAACACGGGCAGCAGCGCGAGCGGCAGCGCGGCGAGGACCCCGGCGAGCGCCGACGTCGCGACGACGTGCAGCGTCCGGGACCGGACCGAGCGCATCGCCCGTCCGAGCAGCATCGTGAACGGCCACGCGACGACGGCTGCGAGCACGGCGGGCAACGACGACAGCGCGACGACCATGATCATCCACAGCAGCACGTTGACGATCGCCTGCCACCACGGTTGCGGCTGCATCCCCCACCCCTCGAGCGCACCGGGGATCGACAGCGCGAGCACGACGGTGACGGGGAGGGTCGCCCCGAGCAACCACCCGAGCGCGCGGAGCACGAGCCACCAGCTGTCCGACCACGTCGGGTTTGCCGCCCCGGTCATGCCGCACGTCCCGCGACGATGCCGACGATCTCGGTCACGGTGGCGCGGAACGGCCGGATCCGGAGCATCGGGAGCGCGAAGCGGAGCACACGGAGCATCGCGTCCACGAGCCGGTGCGTCCGGGTCTGCGCGTCGGACGTGTCGTACGTCCAGAACAGCGCCAGCAGGAGGTAGCCCATCCACAGCGCCGTAGGGAGGTCCTCGGCGAGACGCCCGGGAAGCTGCTGTCTGGCACCGCCGACGGCCTGCGTGAAGAGGTCGAGCACGAGGTCGCGTGCCTCGGACGACTCCACCGCGAGCGGGTTGATCGGCGAGTTCGGTGCGACCGCCGCGGCGAGGAACTGCGGCGCGATCGCGTGGTACCCGGCGAGGTTCGTGAGCCCGGTGCGCAGGACGATGCCGATGCGCGCGGTCAGGTCGTCCGTCGTGTCGAGCAGCGGGAGCGCGGCCGCTCGGTGCTCCTGCTGCACGTCCACGTAGAGCTCCTGGACGAGGTGGTCCTTCGTCGGGAAGTGGTAGTACGCGTTGCCGACCGACAGCCCGGCCTCGTCGGCGATCCCCCGCATCGTCGTGGCGTCGTAGCCCTTCTCGCGCAGCGACCGGATCGCGACCGCACGGATGGTCGCGCGGGTCCGCTCACGCTTGGGGAGGGGCTTGTCGTCGTTTTCGAACACGTTCAAAAACTACACCACCCGCCGCGTCCGTGGTAGACGTACAGGGCGACCACCGCCACGACGAAGGAGTCCCGGTGCCGGATGCCCAGCTCGACGACGCAACCGCGATGCGGCTCCGAGAGCGCGTGGACGAGGTGGTTCCCGGCTCCCCGGACGCCGGCATCGACTTCCTCCGATCGCTGCTCCCGGAACGCCCGGAGTGGGCAGCGCGGTTCCGCGACGTCGCCGAGCACGGGTCGGCGAGCACCGACTGGGACTGGTTCGCCGAGCTCGTCGCGGGTGGGCACTGGGCCGATCCGGCGTCGTGGCCCGCCGTGGATTGGCAGCCGGAACCCCTCGAGGGATGGCCCGTGCCCGTCCCCGTCCCGACGGACGCGCCGGTGACGGTGCACCCGTCCGAGCTGGCGCCTCGGTACGACGCCGTCGTCATCGGCTCGGGTGCCGGCGGCGGCGTCGCGGCGTGCGGCTTGGCGGAGGCCGGTCGGCGCGTCCTGGTGGTCGAGGCCGGCGCGTGGCCGGACACCGCGACGCTCGCCCACGACCACCTGCGGAACCCCCGCTCCGACTGGGGCCTCGCGCCGCTGTCCGGCCCGACCGACCCGCTCGACCTCCGCGTCGCAGACGACGGGCGCACCCGCCTGCCGATCCGCCCCGCCGACCCCGGGTGGAACAACAACGCGTTCACGGTCGGCGGCGGCACCCGCGTCTACGGCGCACAGGCGTGGCGGTTCGCGCCGCTCGACTTCCGGATGGCGACGACGTACGGCGTCCCGGACGGCAGTGCGCTGGCGGACTGGCCGATCGGCTACGACGACCTCGAGCCGTTCTACACGCGTGCCGAGTGGGAGCTCGGCGTGAGCGGCGGGCCCGACGACGGCCGCTGGTCCGGGCACCGCTCCCGGCCGCTCCCGATGCCGCCCGTGCGGTCCGGGCCGTCGCGCGAACGGCTGGCAGCGGCCGCGACGGACCTCGGTCTGGGGACGGTGCACGTCCCGCTCCTCGTGAACAGCGCGCCGTGGCTCGGACGAGGGGCCTGCGCGAGCTGCGGGATGTGCGTCGGGTTCGCCTGCCCGGTCGACGCGAAGAACGGCTCGCAGAACACGATGCTGCCGCGGGCGTTCGCGACCGGCCGGACGCAGATCGTCCTCGAGACCCGGGCGGCCAGGCTCCGCACCGACGCGGCGGGACGTGTCGTCGGTGTCACCCTCGTCGGCACGGTCGACGGGCAGCCGTGGCAGCAGGACGTCGACGCCGCCGAGGTCGTCGTCGCCGCCGGGGCGATCGAGTCGGCACGCCTGCTGCTGAACAGCCGGAGCGACCGGGAACCGAACGGCATCGGCAACGGCCACGACCTGGTCGGGCGACACCTGCAGGGACACGTCTACGGCGGCGCGACGGGAGTGTTCGACGACGTCGTCGAGGACCTCGTCGGGCCGGGACCCTCGATCGCGACGACCGACCGCCGGCACGGCAACGCCGGCATCGTCGGCGGCGGGATGATCGCGAACGAGTTCGTCGCGACCCCGTCGAACACCTACCGGTACCTCGTCGGCGCGGGGCTCCTGCCGCGCACCGGCCGGGCGTCGACGGACGGCATGCGGCACCTCGTCCGTCGGACCATGCGGCTGATGGGCCCGATCCAGGAGGTCACGTCAGCCGACTCCCGCGTCCGCGTGGACGACCGGGTCGTCGACCGGCGCGGGATCCCGGTCGCCCGGCTGAGTGGCTCCGTGCACGCCGAGGACCTCCGCGCCCGTGACGCGACGAGTGCGCTGGCCGCGTCGTGGCTCCGAGCCGCGGGGGCCACCGCGACCGTCGAGGTCGGCGGCACCCCCACCGGACCGTCCGGCGGACAGCACCAGGCCGGCACGCTCCGCATGGGGTCCGACCCGACGAACTCGGTCGTCGACGAGTACGGACGGGTCTGGGGACACGACAACCTCCGCGTCACGGACGGCTCCGTGCACGTGACGAACGGCGGCGTCAACCCGGTGCTCACGATCTTCGCCACCGCCATGCGGACCGTCGCGCACATGACGGGCGGCTGACGGCCCGCACCGCTGTGTGCGGCCGCGCTTGTGCTGTTCGTCGCCGCACAACGAAGAACACCCCGCGCCACGGACATCCGTGGTGCGGGGTGTTTTCCGTTGCGCTGAATCTCGCTCCTGCCGGCTCCCTCGCTCAGTCGTTGAGGTGCTGGATGGCGAAGTCCGCTTCTTCAGGGGTGAACTTCTCGCCATACGAGCTCGTCAGCTGGTCACGGATTGCCTCGGGCGACATCGCCATGTTCGCCTGGTAGGTCTTCGCCTTCGCAAGCGCGTTGGCGTTCCAGTCCGCCTGCACGTTGTCGATCGCATACTGCGCGGCTTCAGCCGAGAACTTCTCGCCGTACTCCGAGGTCAGTTGGTCGTAGATCCCCGCCTTGCTCATGTTCATGTCATGCGCATAGCTACCCGCCTTGATGAGAGCAGATGCAAAGTCCGCTGGGACTGCGGGGACATCCGCCTCGGGTGCTGTCGTCTCCTCGGGCTCCGGTGCGGTCGTCGCAGCGGCCGCAGGTGCAGCGGATTCATGGTTCTGAGGAGCTGCCTCCTCGGTCACGGCCACAGCAGGCTTGTTCGACGCCTGGTCGACCGCCGCGCCAATCCCGAGGGTCACTCCGATCGATGACAACACCGCAACCGCCCCGAGGACGAGCCCGGTCACCGCGAGCCCCTTCGGCTGCTTCTTTTGCAGCGCGAGTACGGCGAGAACGATCGCGACGATGCCCACGATCGCGCCGAACACGGGAATGAGGCCGAAGAGGAACGCCGCGATGCCGACGAGCAACGCCGCGAGCGCCAGACCCTTCGGGCCTGGAAGCGGTCGCTGAGGTCCAGGCTGACCGGGAAGGTAGGGCTGATTGGGGTTCGCAACGGGGGCCTGGTTCTGGCCGCCCAGAGGCGACTCGGGTGTCGTCATGTACACATTCTCACAGAAGCGGAGGATCATTCAGGTGCGGGAACCCGCAATGAACACCCCCATTTCGCGGGCATGACCGCAAAGGTCCCACATGTGTCATCGCGTGGCCCGCACCGCGGCCACAGGGCGGACGGGAGGCTCGTGGCCGCGCCACCACGAGCCTCCCGTCCGGCTGCTGGCTAGGGTGGGGCGATGGCGAGCGTCCGCGAGGTCCAGGTCACCTTCGACTGCGCCGATCCGGCGCGCGTGGCGCGCTTCTGGGCCGACGTGCTCGGGTACGTCGCCGACGAGGACTCCGCGAGCGACCCGGACGGCGTCGGCCCGCGGCTGTACTTCCAGCGGGTGCCAGAGGGCAAGGTCGTGAAGAACCGCGTGCACCTCGACGTGCGGGTCGGCACCGGGCTGGTCGGAGAGGAGCGGCTGGCAGCGCTCGAGGCCGAGGCGGCCCGCTTGGTCGAGCAAGGGGCGACGCGCGTGCGGTTGCTGCCGGCCGACGACGAGAACGAGTCGTGCCTGGTGATGCAGGACGTCGAGGGCAACGAGTTCTGCCTCGACTGACGAGGGGCGCCGCAGGCCGAGGTGTGAGAGGTGGGGGGGGCCCCGGGGGGGGGGCCCGCCCCCCCCCCCCCCCCCCCCCCGGTCGCATCCCGTGTCGCCGTCGACACGGTGCGACCTGCCGTGGTGCGGTGGGGAGTGCGTCGCCCCGATGTCACCACGGAGTCGACCGACCGAGAGCGGATCAGGGGCCCTCGGCGGCCTGTCCTGACGCACCGACGAGTGTCGGGGCAGGCAGAACTAGAACGGCGGCCGGGGTCTGGGGCAGCTGTGCGGTCATCGTACGGTGACGCGCGCGGTTGCGCCAGACCCCTTTTCCACCGGGGGTATCGTCGGTCGCGTCTCACCGTCGAGGACCTCGGAAGGACTCCCCACCCATGACCGTCAGCTCCGAAGTCGACACCGCCGCGCTCGACGACCTGCTGGGTGCCGACCAGGTGCTCCGGGACGACGCCGCGCTCGAGCGCTACAGCCACGACGACGCCGAGTGGGCCGACTTCGTGCCGCCGCTGGCCGTCGTCCTCGCACGGAGCACCGATGACGTCGTGGCGACCGTCCGCTGGGCAGCGTCCACCGGTGTGCGGGTCGTCCCACGCGGCGCCGGGACCGGGTTGTCCGGCGGGGCGAACGCGGTCGCGAACTGCGTCGTCCTGTCACTGGAGCTGATGGACGCCGTCGTCGAGGTGAACGTCGACGAGCGGTACGCCGTCGTCCAGCCGGGGGTGATCAACGACGCACTCCGCGCGACGGTGGCGACGCACGGTCTCTGGTACCCGCCGGACCCCGCCAGCTCGGCGATCTCGACGATCGGCGGCAACGTCGCGACGAACGCGGGCGGCATCTGCTGCGTGAAGTACGGCGTGACGCGGGACTACGTCCTCGGCCTGACCGTCGTGCTCGCCGACGGGTCCGTCGTGGAGCTCGGCCGCACGACCGCGAAGGGCGTCGCCGGCTACGACCTCGCCGGGCTGGTGGTGGGGTCCGAGGGCACGCTCGGCGTCGTGACCTCGGTCACGGTGAAGCTCCTCCCCCTCGCCGGCCGCGACGAACGGGCGGTCATCGGGTACTTCCCGTCGCTGACCGCCGCCGGGGACGCGGTCGCCGCGATCTCGCGCGCGGGGATCATCCCCGCGGCGCTCGAGATCGTCGACCGGACGTGCCTGCGCGCCGTGGACGAGTGGATGCAGCTCGGCCTGCCGTCCGACGTCGACACGCTGCTGCTCGCCCGCGTGGACGAACGCGGTGCCGCCGGCGACGAGCTCGCGGACCAGGTCGCCGCCGTGTTCGCGGACGCGGGTGGCACGGACGTCGAGCGTGCGACCGACCCCGGGGACATCGACCGGCTCTTCCAGGCGCGACGACTGGCGTACCCGGCACTCGAGCGCCTCGGACCGGTGCTGACCGAGGACATCTGCGTCCCGCGGGGCGCCGTCCCCGAGATGCTCCGCCGGATCCAGGCGACCGCGGCGGCGAACGACGTCACCATCGCGAACATCGCACACGCCGGCGACGGCAACCTGCACCCCCTCATCATCGCTCCCGAGGGCGACGTCGCCGCGAAGGACCGCGCGAAGGCCGCCTTCGACGCGATCGTCGCGGACTGCCTGGCGCTCGGCGGCACCGTCACCGGCGAACACGGTGTCGGCCTGCTGAAGCTCCCCGGACTCCGCGAGGAGCTCGGCGAACGCGTCATCGCGATGCACCGTTCGGTCAAGGACGCCCTCGACCCGGCGGGCACGCTCAACCCCGGAAAGGCGTTCTGATGCCCGAGACCCTCACCACGACCGACGGCGCGACCCTGGCGTACACGGACTCCGGCGCCACGGGCACGGAGGGCCGGACCGTCGTCCTCGTCGCCGGGTACGCCATGCCCGCGACCGGGTGGGCATTGCAAGAAGACGCCCTCGTCGGGGCGGGTCACCGCGTGATCGCATTCGACCGCCGCTCGCACGGTGCCAGTCAGGACACGCTCTGGGGCCAGCGCGTCGCCCGGCACGGCGCCGACCTGCACGAGCTCCTCGTTGCGCTCGACCTGCACGACGCGGTCCTCGTCGGCCAGTCGATGGGCGCGTCGACCATCTGGGCGACGATCGACCTGTTCGGCACCGACCGGATCGCCGGCGTCCTGACGATCGACCAGACCCCGAAGCTGATCAACACGGACGACTGGCCGCACGGGTTCTACGGGATGACCCCGGAGAACAGCGGCACGTTCTTCGACGACGGCATCCCGGACACCGGCCGCGGCGCCCGGGTCGACGCGGGCAGGGCCGGCATGATGCGGCTCGTCGAGCGCATCGGCGGGATGCCGGACTTCCGGATGCCGAACGCCCCCGAGACCACCCGGCTGCTCCACGACCACGGGCAGCAGGACTGGCGGGACGTGATCGAGCGGCTCGACGTGCCGTTCACGATGGTCGCCGGGCGGGACAGCCAGCTCTGGCCGTGCTCGCACGCCGAGGCAGCCGTCGGCACGAACCCGAACGGCCGTGTCGTCGTCCTCGAGGACGCCGGCCACGCGACGAACCTCGACCAGCCGGACGCGTTCAACGAGGTGCTGCTCGCGTTCCTGGCGGACGGGCCCGCGACCGGGCTGGCGGACGGGCCCGCGACCGGGACCTCGAGCACAGCCGACAGCGAGTAGACCGGCCGCATGAGACACCCCGCGCCGATCACCCCGGGCCCCGGCCAGGAGTCCGTCTGGGACTACCCGCGACCACCCCGCGTCGAGCCCACCTCCGACCGGGTGGTCGTCCGACTCGGCGGCGAGGTCATCGCCGACACGACGGCCGCCGTGCGCGTGCTCGAGACGAGCCATCCGCCGGTCTACTACCTGCCCGCATCGGACTTCGCCCCCGGTGCGTTGACCCGGACAACCGGTTCGAGCATGTGCGAGTTCAAGGGCCGGGCGGCCTACTTCGACGTGCACGGCGGCGACACGACCGTGCCCCGCGCCGGCTGGACCTACCCGACCCCCGAGCCGGGCTTCGGCGAGCTGCTCGACCGCGTCGCGATCTACCCAGCCGAGATGGACTCCTGCGAGGTCGCCGGCGAGCGGGTGCAGGCGCAGGCCGGCGACTTCTACGGCGGCTGGATCACGTCCCGGGTCGTTGGACCGTTCAAGGGCGAGCCGGGCACCCTCGGCTGGTGACGCCCAGGCGGACGCAACCTCAGCCGATCCGCTCGTACCGCACGATCTCCGGTCGGAGCTTCAGCACGCGGATGAACGCACGCAACTCGTACGACCCGCCACCCACGGTGACCCGGTAGCGCTTGCCCTGCTCGACGTCGGCCGCGATGTCGTCCTGGTTGTCCCGCGTGACGCCACGGAACAGCGTGAGTTCGCCGCAGTCCGGCGAGGAGAACCGCACGAACGGCGAGTGCGAGTACCGGCCGGTCGTGATGCCGACGGCCGCCCCGTCCACCGCGCAGTCGAGCGTGACGGGGTGCGTGCGGTCGTAGACCGGCAGGCCGAAGACGAACACCGGCACGGAGAGCAGCGGCACGAAGACCAGCAGGAACGTGAGCCACCACCGCACCCACGCCCGACGCGGGTGCTGGCGCGCCCACTCCCGGCGGCGGTTCTCCAGCCCCGTCTTCGAGTACCCGTGTCGTCCGGCCACCGTTCCCCCTCGTGGTCACCGATATCCTCGCAGAGAGGGGGAACACCGATGACGCACGTGGGGCCACGCGCCAGACGACGGCCGTTCGACCGCACCCGCGGCGCGTGGACGTGGATCAGGACGATGCCGCGTGAGGACCGCAAGGGGCTCGCGCTCCTGGCCTGGTTCCTGCTGGCCGGACTGCTCATCCTCGCGAGCGGGCTGACGGTCTTCTGCGGACTGTTCGCGACCCCCGGCAAGTACATCGCGCTGCACCACGACACCCAGCTGCGCGCCGAGGGCCGGACCGTCTCCGCTCTGGTCACCGACATCCGCGAGACGCGGCACGTCGGCGACCCGGACTGGACCGAGTACACCCCGACCGTCAGGACCCGCATCGACGGCGTGACCACGTCGACGCGGTTGGACGACGACTCCGCGGACGAGGCAGGCGTCTACCGGGTCGGGCAACGCGTCCAACTGATGGTCGACCCGGCGCACCCGGACGAGCCTCGCGTCCGCAGCGACCGGATCCGCACCGCGCTCGTCGACGACGCCCGGACGTGGACGATCGTCCTCGTCGTCGGGGCGGCGGTGTTCGTCCCGCTCCTGACCGCGGCGATCCGCTGGGTCCGGCGCGAGGACCGGCGGACCGAAGCCCGTCGCCTCGAGCGCGCGGCTGAGCGCATCGCAGAGCGCGAGCGGGAACGCGACCAGCAGCGGGGAACGTGAGCACGACCGGGGACACGGGGACGTCGCTGAGCGTCCGGCGCAACCCGACGAGACGGCTGGGTGTCATCGTTGCCACTACGATCGGGGCATGTCCACTCCGCAGTCTGCGCCGAGTGCCGGCGGCCCACGGCGACGACCCCGGCTCCAGGACATCGCCGAGGCCACCGGCGTGAGCATCAAGACGGTCTCCCGTGCGATCCGGGGCGACGGGCCGGTCCGGGACGAGACACGCACGCGGATCCTCGCCGAGGCCGACCGACTCGGGTTCCAGCTCAACGACATCGCCGCGGGACTCCGACGCAAGAACCAGTCGATGGCCACGGTCGGCGTGACGCTCGGTGACGTCACGAACCCGTTCTTCGCACCGATGCTCCGCGGCATCCACTCCGTGGCGACCCGGCACCAGCACCTCGTGCTCTCCGGCGACGCGCAGAACGACGCCGACCTGGAGCACCGGGTGATCCGGCAGTTCTTCGCGCACCGGGTCGCCGGTCTCATCGTCGCGCCGATCGGGGACGATCTGGCCTACCTGGCGGAGGAGGCGTCGTTCGGCGCCGCGATCGTGTTCGTCGACTCGCCGCCACCGGGGCTCGACGGGCTCCTCGACGCCGTCACCACGACGAACGAGCAGTCCACGCGCGAGGGCATCGCGATGCTCGTCGCACGCGGTCACCGGCGCATCGGTTTCCTCGGACACCCGCGCGCGGGCAGCGGCGCACTCGAACGCTGGAACGGCTACCGCGCGGCCCTCGCCGACGCCGGTCTGCCGCTCGACATGGACATCGTCCGGGACGGCCTCGTCACCGACACCGAGGCGTCGGCTGCCGCGGAGTCGATGCTCCGCGCCGCGGACCCGCCGACGGCGGTCTTCACGGACAACAACCGCCTCTGCACCGGCCTGCTGCTCTCGACCGCGTACGCGGAGCACCCGGTCGAGGTGCTCAGCTTCGACGACTTCCCGCTGGCGCCGAAGTTCGGGGTCAGCGTCATCGACAGTGACCCGTACGAGGTCGGCAGGGTCGGCGCCGAGCTCCTGTTCGACCGACTCGCGGATCGTGGACGGCCCGCGCAGCGGGCCGTGGTGCCGGCGAAGCTCGTGGTGCGCGAGCGCGCCTGATCCGACCAGCGGGTCGCCGAGCGCCGGATCCACCGGACGGGAGGCTCGTGGCGGGCCCGCAGCGAGCCTCCCGTCCTACGGATGGCCGGGTCAGTCCACCAGGCGCAACCACGCGTTCGCGAGCGCCGCATGGCCGGCCGGCGTCGGGTGGACGCCGTCGGCGGCCCAGTACTCCGGACCGGTCGTCGCCGCGAGCTCCGCGAAGAGACCGTCCGCGGCGAGCAGGTGCGCACCGAACTTCCGCGCGAGGTCCCGGACGACCTGGATCTTCGGGTCCAGGTCCTCGCGCTGCATGCGCTGCGCGTCGTTCACGGGGAGCAGGAACGGCTCGATGAGGATCAGCTGCGTCCCGCGTTCGGCAAGCGGGGTGAGCAGGCGGTCGATGCCGGCGCGGAAGTCCTCCGCAGGGATCTCGTAGCCGTCCTCGGCGTAGTCCTTCCACCCGACGTCGTTCGCTCCGATGAGCAGTGACACCAGGTCGGGCCGGACGTCGAGGACGTCGCGCTCCCACCGCGGTTCGAGGTCCATCACCTTGTTGCCGGAGATCCCGGAGTTGTGCCAGGTGATCGGCCGGTCCGGGTGGCGGAAGCCCCACTCACCGGAAACCCGGAGCGGGTACCCCCACCCGAGCGGTTGCTCGATCTCGAGGTGCTGGCAGTCGGTGATCGAGTCACCCGTGAACATCACGGTGCTCTCGGGTCGGAGGGTGATGGTCATGCGTGCTCCTCTCGTTCGGTCGGCGTGAAGGTCGCAACGCCGATGGTCGTGTCGCTCTGGCCGTAGTAGGCGAACCATGTGCCTCGGTGGAACACCAGCCCCTCGACGAACGTGACGTCGTCGACGAGTCCGTGGCGCTCCTCCTCGCTCGTCGGCGAGAGCCAGGGCTCGGTGGCCTTCGCGCCGCCCCGCGCGGGTCGTCGCGGGGGGCTGAGCACCTGCCCGCCGGCGGACGTGACCGGGGCGGCGGCCCGGGC
>JASCOI010000107.1 GCA_029959665.1 Microbacteriaceae bacterium PS02333 | reverse complement strand
TTTTCTACAAACCCCCCCGGGGGGCGGGGGGGGGGGCCGCGCGCCGGGGGCCCCCCCCCCCCCCCCCCCCCCCCCCCCCCCGCTTCTGCGGCGGCCCGTGCGTTCCCTGATCCGGCGCACGGGCCGTCTTCAGTCGTCGACCTCGTCGCCGAGGAAGTCCGCGTAGGTCGCCTCCGGGTCCGTCACCGCAAGGTCCACCGGCTTCCGCAGCGACTGGTCCCCCGACATGGCGACGCGCTCCTCCGTGGTGAACGGTGGCAGGTAGTTGCTCGCGCTCATCGCCGCTCCCTTCGTCCCGAGGAACGTAACAGCCCGGCACGTTTTTCCAGCGATCGCGATGGTTTCGTCCCCCACCACGAGGGCCGACGGGGGACGGAAGTTCGCCCGCAGCGGACCCCATGCGCACGCATCCGGTCGTGTGCGCGCTCACTCTCGGACGACGTCACCCGCCGACTTGTCGATCCGCCAACCACGCCACGACGGCTGCCGGAGTCGCCCGTCCCCGGTCCACTCCGCGAACTCGACCTCGCCGACGCGCTCGGGGGTCACCCAGTGCGCGTCGCGGGTGTCCGGACGCGGGACGTCCGTGAACGGGGGCGTCTTCCGTTCCAGCCGGCCGAGCACCGCGGCGATCTCGTCGAGGTCTCGATCGCTGAACCCCGTCCCGACCTTGCCGACGTACTCCAGACCGTCCGGGCCGGGGATCCCGAGCAGCAGCGAGCCCACCCCGCCGGCACGCCGACCGTTCCCGGGCTTCCACCCGCCGACGACGACCTCCTGCGTGGCGTGGTGCTTCAGCTTGAGCCAGGCCTCCGACCGACGGCCCTCGGCGTACTTCGACGAGCGTTTCTTCGCCACGACCCCCTCGAGTCCGGCCTCCCGGGAGTCGCGCATCGCCCGGTCGAGGTCACCGTCGTGCGCGAGCGGCACCTGGATGACGCCGCCGGCGTCGACGACCGTCGACAGCGCCTCGCGTCGGTTGGTGTACGCCAGGCGCGTCAGCTCGTGCCCGTCCGCCTCGAGCACGTCGAACAGCAGGAAGCGCACCGGCGTGGCCTTCCGTGCGGCCTCGACCTCGCGCGGCTTCGTCAGGCCCATCCGGTTCTGCAGGAGCTGGAAGGACGGCCGCCCACGCTCGTCGAGCGCCACGATCTCCCCGTCGAACACTCCGTCCACACCCGCCCGGTCGCCGAGTTCCTCGAGTTCCGGGTACTGCGCCGTGAGGTCGTTGCCGTTGCGGCTCCGCAGCGTCACCTCGCCGTCACGCACGGTGGCCAGGGCGCGCACGCCGTCCCACTTCAGTTCGAACGCCCACTCGGTCGGATCGAGCCGGGGTTCGCCCTTGGCCAGGGTCGCCTGCATCGTCCGGCGTTCCACCGGCTCGGTCTCCGACGCGGCGGCCCCGGTGATCCGCTCACGCCCGTCGTCGTGCCCGTGGGGCGGACGGGAGGCTCGGCTCGACTCCGCCCCGCCGGTCCCGTCCACCGTCGGGTCGGGCTGGTCCTTGGTGCGATGGATGAGCCAGTTCTTCTCGTCTCCCTCGCGGCCGCGCCCGCGTCCCCGGGTGTGCAGGATCGCGAGGCGTCGGTTGCCGTTCGTCCGGCCGTGCAGCGTGACGATGACCTCCTCGCCCTCGCGCCACTTCTCCAGGTCGTAGGTGCCGTCGTCCCAGATCGTGACCGTCCCGCCGCCGTACTCGTCCTTCGGGATCGTCCCCTCGAAGCCGCCGTACTCGAGCGGGTGGTCCTCGGTCATCACCGCGAGGTGGTTCTTCCCCGGGTCGGTCGGCTCCCCCTTCGGCAGCGCCCAGCTGACGAGCACGCCGTCGTGTTCGAGCCGGAAGTCGTAGTGATCCCTGGTGGCGTGGTGCTCCTGGATGACGAACGTCGGCGTCCCGTCCTGCCGGACCGTCGGCGCACCTTCCGGGACCGGCTCCGGCGTCTTCGACGCGTCCCGCTTCGCACGGTAGGCCGACAGGCGGTCGTCCCCCGAGCCTCCTGTCCGCTCCTTCCGTTCCGCGTCGTTCGCCTGCTGGGTCCGGTCGCTGTCCCAGTGACCGTGGTCGGCGCGCCCGACCGCCAACGAGGCGGCCGCGACCGGGTGCAGGGGGTCGCCCCGGTCATCCAGGCGTTCCAGCACCTGGTCCAGCGTCAGCTGGGCCAGCCCCTTCTCGGTGAGTTCCCTCCACGTCCGCGGCGCCGCGACGGTCGGTTGCGACCGGCCGCGCAGCGAGTACGGCGCGATCGTCGTCTTGTTGCCGTTGTTCTGCGACCAGTCGACGAAGACCTTGCCCTTCCGCTCCGCACGGCTCATCGACGACAGCACCAGGTCGGGGAGGTCCTGTTCGAGGGCCTTCGCGAGTTCGTGGGCGACCTCGGAGACGTGCTTGGTGGCGGCCTTCCCGTCGAGTGCCGCGTACAGGTGGATGCCCTTCGACCCGGACGTCACCGGGTACGGCTCGAGGCCCATGCCCTGCAGGATCTCCCGTGCGGCGACCGCGACCTCGACGCACTCCGGCAGCCCGACACCGTCGCCGGGGTCGAGGTCGAGCACCAGCCGGTCGGGGTTCTGCTGCCCGCCGCGGGGACCGAACCGCCACTGCGGCACGTGCAACTCGAGTGCGGCCTGCTGCGCCATCCAGACGAGCGTCGGCAGGTCGTCCACGATCGGGTACTCGTTGTCGTGCTCGGTGTGCTCGATGGTGTGGTGGCGGACCCAGTCGGGCGCGGAGTCCGGCAGGTTCTTCTCGAAGAACACCTTGCCGTCGACACCGTTCGCCCAGCGCTTCCTGGTCACCGGCCGGTCCTTGACGTGCGGGATCATCCACGGCGCGACCCGCGTGTAGTACTCGATCACGCGGCCCTTCGTGGTGCCGGTCTCCGGGTACATGGCCTTGTCGAGGTTCGTGAGCGCGATGCGGCGGTCCCCGACGAGCACCGTGGTCTTCCTGGAGACCGGACTCACAGCGCGACCCCGGTCGCTCCGGCCACCGTGAGCGTGGACCCGGACGTGTACGACGACTCCGGCCCGGCCAGGTACACGTACGCGCTGCCGAGTTCGACGGGCTGCGCCGGCCGTCCGAACGGCGTGCCCTCGCCGTAGTGCGCGATCTCGTCGCCCGGGTAGCTGATCGGTTGCAGCGGCGTCCACACCGGCCCGGGCACCACGGTGTTCGCGCGGATGCCCTTCGCCGCGAGCTGCCGCGCGAGCCCGTTCGTGTACGCGATGATCGCCGCCTTCGTCGCGGCGTAGTCGATCATCCGGTCCTGCGGCTGGTACGCCGACACCGAGCTCGTCGTGACGATCGCGCTCCCCGGTGCCATGTGCGGGACCGCTGCCCGCACCAGCCAGAACATCGCGTAGACGTTGACCTTCATCGTCCGGTCGAAGTCCTCGGTCGACTGCTCGGTGACGTCCTCGTGCACGCGCTGGTGCCCGGCGACGAGCACGAGTGCGTCGAGGCCGCCGAGCTCGCTGACGGCGGTCCGCACGAGTTCGTCGCAGAACGCCTCGTCGGTGAGGTCGCCCGGGAGCATCACGGCGTTCCGGCCGAGGTCGGCGATCAGGTCGCGGACCTCGGTGAGGTCGTCGAGCTCCTCGGGGAGGGCGTTCAGCGCGACGTCGGCGCCCTCCTTCGCCATGGCGATCGCGGCTGCGCGCCCGATGCCCGAGTCCGCCCCCGTCACGAGCACTCGGTAGCCGGGCATCCGCCCGGTGCCGAGGTAGCTCGTCTCCCCGTTGTCGGGTTGCGGGTCCATCGCACTCGCGCTCCCGGATCCCTGCTGGGTCTGCGCGGGGAACGGCGGCCGCGCGTACTTCATCCGCGGGTCGTCCTTGTCCAGCTGGCTCATGCGCCCATCGTGCTCCCTGCGAACTCCGGGCGCTCCAGCCTCGGCACGGGCATCATGAGCGCATGAGGTCGATCTGGAAGGGCTCCATCGCGTTCGGGCTCGTCAACGTGCCCATCAAGGTCTACGCCGCCACCGAGACCCACGACGTGTCCCTGCACCAGGTGCACGACGAGGACAAGGCCCGCATCCGGTACAAGCGCGTGTGCGAGCTGGGGCACGAGGTCGAGTTCGCCGACATCGAGCGCGCCTACGACGACGGCGAGAAGACCGTCGTGCTCACCGCCGACGACTTCAAGAAGCTCCCCCAGGAGCAGTCGCACGAGATCGAGGTCCTGGAGTTCGTACCCGTCGACCAGGTCGACCCGATGATGTTCGAGAAGACGTACTACCTCGAGCCTGACTCCCGCTCCCCCAAGGCCTACGTGCTGCTCCGCCGGACGCTCGAGGAGACCGACCGCCTGGCGATCGTGCAGTTCACGCTCCGCCAGAAGACCCGGCTCGGTGTCCTGCGCGTGCACGACGACGTGCTGCTCCTGCAGGGACTCCTGTGGGGCGACGAAGTCCGTGCCGCCGACTTCAAGGCGCTCGACACCTCGGTGAAGGTCAGCGCCAACGAGCTGAAGATGTCGTCGTCGCTCGTGGAGAGCATGTCGACCGACTTCGATCCGGAGCGCTACACCGACGAGTACCAGGCCGAGCTGCAGCAGCTCATCGACGCGAAGCTCGAGTCAGGCGACGACGTCGACACGGCCGAGACGTTCGGTGAGCAGGAGTCGTCCGACGACGAGGGCGGTGACGTCATCGACCTGATGGCCGCCCTCCGCGCGTCCGTGGACAAGAAGCGGACAGGAGGCTCCGGGTCGCGCTCGTCGTCCGGGTCGCGCTCCTCGTCGAAGGACTCCACAGCCGAGAAGACTCCGGCGAAGAAGGCGCCGGCCAAGCGCGCACCGGCCAAGAAGGCACCGGCCAAGAAGCCCGCCGCGAAGAAGCAGGCCAGCTGAGTGGACTGGCGCGACGACCGCATCGGCGCGGCACAGCGCGGCGAGAACCCGACCGTGCTGGCCGAGCTCCCCGGGGGCTTCGCCGTCATCGGCGACGTGCAGTTCCTGCCCGGCTACTGCGTCCTGCTCGGCAAGGACCCGTCCGCGACGGCGTTGGCGGAGATGTCCCGCGTCGATCGCGTGCGGTTCCTCGCCGACGCCGACCTGCTCGCGACCGCGGTGGAACGAGCCTGCCGGAGCATCGACCCGGCGTTCCGACGGGTGAACCTCGAGATCCTCGGGAACACGGACGAGTTCGTCCACGCGCACGTCTGGCCCCGGTACTCGTGGGAGCCCGCCGACCTGGTCACACGTCCGGCCTGGTTGTACGACGCGTCACGGTGGCGGGACCCTGACACGGCCCTCGGCACCGAGCCCGCCGGTCTCCGCGAGCGCATCCGTGCCGAACTCGATCACCTGCTGGCCGGAGATCGGCTCGTGGTCGGCGAGCAGGTCACCGGCCGCTAGACCCTCCGGGCGCCCTGATCGCACCCCGCTGCGGACGTCGCGCCCTGCCGCGACGGGGCGCGGTGTTCGTGCGGGGGTGCGACGCGGGCAGCGGTCAGGTGCGGTCGACGATCTCCTGCATCGTGGCGGCGGCGAGGTCGGCATCGCCGACAGCGACCGCGTCCGCGAGCGCCCGGTGCAGCCCGACGTCGTGGGCGTCCGGCTCGAGGTCGGCCCGCTCCTCGAGCGCCCGCTCGACCACGCGCTGCAGCCGCGCGAACATCGCGTTCCCGGACAGGGCCAGCAACCGTCCGTGGAACGCGCAGTCGGCCGGGAGGATCGGGGCCGGGTCCGCCGCAGAGGCGGCGGAGGCGAGACGGTCGGCGGAGGCGAGCAGGGCCTCCAGGTCGGATCGGTCGTGCGTTCCGGACGCGACCGCACGGGCGGCTGCCGCAGCAGCCGCGGGCTCGACCGCACGACGGAGGGCACGGAGCTCGGCCAGCGCGACCGCTCGGTCGGGGCCGTCGAGGCGCCACCGGACCACGTGCGGGTCGATCACGTCCCACTGCTCGGCGGGCAGGACCCGGAGTCCGACGCGTCGGCCGGCACTGAGCATGCCGAGGGAGACGAGGACGCGGGTGGCCTCGCGGACGATGCTCCGCGAGGCGCCGGTGCGGGCGACGAAGCCCTCGACGCTGTCGGCGTGCCCGACGGGCAGGTCGCCGCGGACGATGGCGCTCCCGAGCTCGTCGAGCACCCGGTCGAAGATCACCGCTGCGACACCGGCGAGATGACGAGTTCGTCGACCCGGACGTGCGCGGGGGCGTCGAGCACGAAGGCGACGGTGCGGCCGATGTCCTCCGGGGTGAGCATGACGGCACGGGCAGCTTCGTCGGGGACCTGTGGGCGCTGTGCGAGGAAGTCCGTCGCGACGTCGCCGGGGCAGAGGTGCGTCGCCCGGACGCCGTGCTGCGCTTCCTGCTGGTTGAGCGACCTCGTGAGGGACCCGAGCGCCGTCTTGCTCGCGGAGTAGGCCACGCCGGCACCAGGCTGGAACGACCACCCGGCGTACGAGGAGATCACGACGACGACACCGCCGGTCTCCCGGAGCGCGGGGAGCGCCGCGTCCGTGACGGTCGCCACGGCGGTGAGGTTCGTGTCGACGATGCTCCGGAAGGAGTCCATCGTCTGGTCCTCCCACCGTCGGGCGGGCGCGTTCAGCCCGGCTGCGAGCACCAGTCCGTCGAGCCGACCGTGCTGCTGCAGGACGGCGTCCCGCGCGGCCCGCACCGCCTCCGGATCGGTCACGTCGAGCGGGAGCACGTGCACGGCTCCGCCGTCGGCGCGGATGCCGTCCGCCACGGCCTCGAGCTGTTCGGCACGGCGGCCGCTCAGCACGACGGTCCAGCCGGAGCGGGCGGCTGCTGTTGCGCTGGCGGCGCCCATGCCGCTGCCGCCGCCGGTGATCCAGAGCACACGTTCCGTCGTCATGACTCAATAGTATGCTCATTGCATGGAACTCGACATCACCGACCGCGTGGTCGTCATCACCGGAGCCGGTCGCGGGATCGGTCGCACGATCGCCGAGCGGTTCGCCGCCGACGGAGCGCGTGTCGTCGCGCTCGACCTGGCGTTCCCGGACGGAGCACCGGCGGACTCGGTCGACACCGTGACGTGCAACGTCGCCGATCCGGACTCCGTCCGCGCAGCCGTCGACACCGTGGTCGAGCGGCACGGCACGATCGACGTCCTCGTCAACAACGCCGGGATCAACGTCGACGGTCCGGTCTCCGAGCTCCGCTGGGACGACTGGCAGCGGTGCATGGACGTCAACCTCGGCGGGGTGTTCCTGATGAGCCAGGCCGTGGCGCCGGTGATGCAGCGCGCCGGCCGCGGGCGGATCATCAACGCGGCGTCGTTCGCGGCGATCATCCCGAGCGTCGGCAGCGCGGCCTACGCGGCGTCGAAGGCGGCCGTCGTGTCGTTCACCCGCGTGCTCGCGTCGGAGCTCGGACCCTGGGGCATCACCGTGAACGCCTACGCGCCGGGGATGGTGCCGACGGCGATGAACGGCTTCGCCACGCGGCCGCAGGAGGAACAGGACGTGCTGCTCGACACGCTGTCGCTGCGACGGTGGGAGACGGCGGACGACGTGTCGAACCTGCTGCTGTTCCTGGCGAGCGACCAGGCCGGGTACATCACGGGCACGCTGCACGACGTGTCCGGGGGCAAGCTGGCGACGCAGATCCCTTCGAGGGCGTACCCGACACGAGCGTGAAACACGGGTCGGGGACACTGGTGCCATGACTCCACAAGAGCCAGGGAGCCTGCAGTCGTCACCCGAGACCGCAGGCCCGCCCGTCACCGTGTCCATCACCCGCCTGGTCGAACCCGACCGCATCCCCGAGGTCACCCGCTGGGTGCAGTCCGGCGTGAACCTCGCCAACCGCTACCCCGGGTTCCTCGGTTCCGGGTGGGTTCGCTCCCGGGCGCAGTCCCGCGAATGGCACATGCTCTACCGCTTCGCCGACCACGACTCGTTGGCGACGTGGGAGAACTCCGACGACCGACTGCGGTGGCTCGACCTCGGGCGAGACCTCGTCGTGGAGTCCCGCGTCGAGAAGCGCACCGGGATCGAGGGGTGGTTCGACGCCCCGGCCGACACCCCGGCGTCGAGCGCTCCCCCGCGGTGGAAGCAGGCGGTGAGCATCTGGCTCGGGTTCTTCCCGGTGAACCTGGCGTTCACGATCGCCGTCGGGTTGCTCGTGCCGTCCTTCGCCGGGCTGGCGGCGCTGCCCCGGGTGCTCATCACGACGCTGGTGCTCACGCCGATCATGACGTTCTGGGTGCTGCCGTTCGTGACGAAGCTGATCCGCCCGTGGCTGCTGGCACCCCCTCGGAGGCGCTAGCGAGCGGTCCGTTCGGCGGTGCGCGCCGCTTTGCGGCGAGCGGATCGCCCAGAAAACGTGACGATCAGCGTGATGCAGATCACCACGCCCATCATGAGCCAGTCTCGGACGCCCGAGAGTCCAGCCCCGATCGCGAGCACGACGACGGCCACGAACGCAGCGATCGGGAAGCACGCAGCGATGACTTTCGGGAGGTACCGACCGGCGGCCCACGCGGCCCCGAAGAAGGCAGCGACGCAGAGCGCGATGACGAGGTCGATCATTCTGGGTTCCTTTCGAACGAGATCGGGGTTGAGGGGTCTACGGCGCGTCGAAGCTGCAAGGCGAGCCGCGCCGAGGTCGGCCACACTTGCAATCGGGTCGATCGGCGGCCTCGGATGCTCATGGTCAACACGCCATGTCGACGGCTCAGACCACTCCAACGCGACACATCCACGGCAGCGGAGCTGATTACCCAAGTGGAGCGGAAGAAGATTCCGCGATCAGCGACGATCCAGCGGTCCGACGTCGCCGTCGCCGTCGCCGTCGCCTCGAGTCGGATCGACCCGATCCTGGCGTCGAGAGCCCGGAGCAGGAGGACTCCACCTGCCGACATCACCAAGGCGGACTCGACGCTGAAGACGGAGATGAGCCCCACGAGAAAGGCACCGATGCCAGCAGCCGCCACCATCGACACCAACGCCCAGCCTGACCGAGATCGTCTGCCGAGTGCTCGACTCGAGAGGCCAGTGAGCCTGCAGAGCATGTCGACCCCCTCGCGTGCGCGCGTCAGCGGAAGCAGCATGCCTCGCGTCACGTGCCCGCTGTCTCCCCTGACCACCGCACGGAGGAATGCGCGGTGCACCGGAGCCATGAGGAGAGGACGCCGGAGTTCGTACGCAGCCACCGCACCCGCAGCGATCACACGCTGCTCGTTGCTCGACAGCCCTGCGACGAAGGCGAGGTCACCGTTCGGGCGGAGCGCCACCGCGAACCGGCGATACCTGACCCACGCCGCACAGGCGCCGTACGCGATGCTGAGCACGGTGGCCGCCACGGCGAAGACACCGAGAAGACCCGCCTCGACGGACGCCAGGTCCCGAATGGACGGCAACGCGGTCGATGGCAGTCCGATGAACACCCTCAACTCCGCGGCAACGGAGTACGCGCTCGGAACGAACAGCACGAAGGCACCCGAGTAGATCCCGATCAGCAGGAAGTCCGTCAGAGCGAGTACCGGAGTGATCGTGTCGGAGGAACCCGATGGTGAATCGGTCGGTACATGCGCCGAAGGCGTCACTTGCCTCGGCTCCGTCGACGCTGCGCGGTGCTGCGAGTGCAGTCTGACCAGACGGGCCGCCTCTGCGACACCTACCCCCGGAAGCGTCTCGGAGGCAACTTCGGAGGCATTGAGACTGACGCGAACATCAGCGAGGCGGAGCACCCGCTGCAGCAAGGTCTGCGTGACGGCGACGGTCACGATGGACTCCCAACCGAACCGCTTCTCTTCCCGCCCGACGACCCCCCGGACGACGAGGACCCCGTGTGCGTTCCCGGAGTAGCGGATCGCGATGAAGTCGTAGAAGACCTGGTACACGCGGGTGTAGGCGTAGTAAACCCCGATCACCACGAGTACGGTGCGCCACCCGTTCGGCAGCACGGCGTCCAGAGCGATACCGACTGCGATGACGAGCCATGCTGACCGCATCACGTGCATCGTCCTGATCACCAGTAGCCGCGGGTGCGGACGCCTGAGTGCATCCCGCTCAGACATCGACGCCGAGTTCCATCATCCGGTCGACGTCTGCCACGGACATCGGGAGGAGCACGAGTTCTCGCGCCGGAGTGAACAGCACGCACTTCGCCACACCGAGGCGGCGGAGCAGGGGCCCGTCTTGCCGGCGAACAACGGTGATCTTCGCACGCGGCACGTGGTCGATCGAGCGGAACAGCGCGCCGCGGTACACCAGGACCCCGGTCGACACGATCTCGACACGGAAGTTCCGGATCGCGATCGGGACGATGAAGACCGACTCGACCAATGCGCTCAACAGAGCGATCGCTGCGACAGCGAAGCACGCCGTCGTCCAGGGCTGCGGCACGTTCAGGGCAGCCGCAGTAGCGAGACCGCCCACCAATACCCCGCCGGTCCAGGCCTCGATGCGCCCGACAAGCGCCGCAGGCGCGGCGGCCGCGTCGATCGATTCGCGCAGCGGAGCGCGACCCGACGATTCGCTAGACGCGCTTCGCGGTGGCTTCACGGTATTGCTCTTCCAGGGTCTGCACGTCTTCCACGAGGCGCGTGAGGACTGCGCCTGCAGCGGCTGCTGCCCTGAAGACCTCGGCCGGCGCGAGCCCGCGAATCGCGATCTCGCCGTCAGACTCGACCCGGATCGACGCCCCCATCGCGTCGAGGTCACGACGGAGCTCCTCCACCCGGGCGATGGCGCGGATTCTCACGGTCGTCTCGGAGTTCGCGCCGTGGCGTTCCAGGTCGGACACGGTACCGTCGGAGAGGAGGACCACCCGATTCGCGATCCGCTCCATCTCCGCCATCAGGTGCGACGACAGCAGGACCGCGCGCCCGGAGCGCGCGAAGTCGGTCAGGAGCTCGCGCATCCAGAGCACTCCGTCTGGATCCAAGCCGTTCAGTGGTTCGTCCAGTACCAACACGTCCGGCGCGTCGACGAGGGCCAGCGCAAGCGCCAGCCGCTGGCGCATGCCGAGGGAGAGGTGCTTGACCCGACGGTCTTCGGCGTCGACGAGCCCGACGCGCGCCAATGCGGTCCGCACTGCCGTTGCCCGCGACCGCCCTCGCGCGTACAGGAGCGCAATCGTCAGGTGTTGACGACAGGTGAGCCGTTCGTCGAGCCACGCGGGGTCGAGGAGCGCGCCGATGCGTGGAACCCGCCCGTCCTCCTGGGCGCACAGTTCGATGGTTCCGGCTTGCGGCCGATCGATGCCCGAGATGATCCGAAGGAGCGTGCTCTTCCCTGACCCGTTGGCACCCAGCAGTCCGAGGACCTCACCACGATGCAATTCGAAGTCCACGCCCGCGAGCACGACGCGCCCGCCGAAGGCCTGACGGATGCCGTCGAGTCGGATGGCGCCGTTCATCGAATCCTCCAGCCGAGGACACGGACGAACCCAACGACGGCCACAGCGACGTCCAGTGCGACGAACATCGCTGCCGCGGCCGACAACGTGGAGGGCTCGAGCATCGCCGCGGTGAGCGTGACCGGGGCGAAGTGCAGGACCGAACCGCTCAGTGCAGGCGCCCAGATGCCGGCGACGGCGACGACCAACGGCAGCGCCCACACAACGGCTAGGTAGGCGAAGACCGCCGCGACGGTCGAGCGCATCGTCATACCGATCGCAGCGCCGAGGAGCGCGAACAGGAGATGCAGCGTCGGCAGGACGAGCCAGCTAGGGGAAGGCGTTGCCAGGGACCACCCGCTGACCGCGATGGCGAACGGCACGACGAGTGCGACTGCGACGCCGCCGGTCAGGAGCGCCGCGATCACGAGCACGACCATCTTCGCGCCGAAGACGAGGACACGGTTGTTCAGCTGCAGCAGGGTGAGGGCGAACTGCCGTGAGGACAGGTCGGCGGCCGCGAACAACGTCGCGCCGAGCCCGATGAAGAAGGGGCTGATCTCCGCGCCGGAGACGACTGAACGGGCGACACGCTCCGCCGCCGCGTTCGGCGGGAGTGCCAAGACTTGTGCAGCTCCCATCGCGAGTGCGCCGACGACCGCGATCGCGAGGAGCACCCACTGCGTCCGAAGACTGCGCAAGCGGTGCCCCTCGGCCCGCAGGGCTCGCGCCCAATTCGAGCGTTGCTCCATGTCCACCCTCCCGTTCTCGGACCACCGTAGCGTCCAGTCGGACAGTGAAATAACTCACGCTCGCTATTGATGTTTTACATTTGACAATGCCATTGGGCCCTGCCACGGTCGTGTCCACCGCAACGAATGCGGCCGGGGTGCTGAGTGCACGCGGGACACCGGACGAATCAATCAACGAACGAAGGGGGCACCGCCATGGCTGTGTTCGCACGAATCCTCCAGCTGCTGGCCAAGTACGGGACACGCGCCGTCGAGTGGGCGAAGGCGCACGTTCAGCAGGTCCTGAACTGGATCAACATCGGCCAGGGGATTGAATGGATCGTGGCCAAGATCAAGCAGATCCTCGGCATCAAGTAGCCGCGAGGAGCGCAATTGTCAGCGCCTGTGTCCCATCCAGTGGGCCACAGGCGCGGACTGCATGATTGAGACCGACGGTTCTCGTCGGCGAGCGCTACGCCCC
>JASCOI010000106.1 GCA_029959665.1 Microbacteriaceae bacterium PS02333 | reverse complement strand
CGCCCCCGCCCGCGCCAGGCGCCCCCGCCCGCGCACGCCCCCCCCCCGCCGCGCGGGCGGGGGCCTTCGGAACGAGGGACTAGAAGTCCATGCCACCCGTCGGGTCGCCGGCCGGAGCGGCCGCGGCGCGCTCGGGCTTGTCGGCGACGACGGCCTCGGTCGTGAGGAACAGACCGGCGATCGACGCGGCGTTCTGCAGCGCCGAGCGGGTCACCTTGGCCGGGTCGATGATGCCGGCGGCGATCAGGTCGACGTACTCACCGGTCGCGGCGTTGAGGCCCCAACCCGACTCGAGCTCGCGGACGCGAGCGGCGACGACGCCCGGCTCCATGCCGGCGTTGAGCGCGATCTGCTTGAGCGGCGCGTCGATCGCCACGCGGACGATGTTCGCACCGGTCGCCTCGTCACCCTCGAGCGAGAGGGAGTCGAGCGCCACGGCACCAGCCTGGATCAGGGCGACGCCACCACCGGCGACGATGCCCTCTTCGACGGCTGCCTTCGCGTTGCGGACGGCGTCCTCGATGCGGTGCTTGCGCTCCTTGAGCTCGACCTCGGTCGCGGCACCCGCCTTGATGACGGCCACGCCACCGGCGAGCTTCGCGAGGCGCTCCTGGAGCTTCTCGCGGTCGTAGTCGGAGTCGGTCGCCTCGATCTCGGAGCGGATCTGACGGACGCGGCCGGCGATCTGCTCCTCGTCGCCAGCACCCTCGACGATGGTGGTCTCGTCCTTGGTGATGATGACCTTGCGGGCCTTGCCGAGCAGGTCAAGCGTGGCGTTCTCGAGCTTGAGGCCGACCTCTTCCGAGATGACCTGGCCGCCGGTGAGGATCGCGATGTCCTGCAGCATGGCCTTGCGACGGTCGCCGAAGCCCGGTGCCTTGACGGCGACGGACTTGAAGATGCCGCGGATCTTGTTCACGACGAGGGTAGCGAGCGCTTCGCCGTCGACGTCCTCGGCGATGATCAGGAGCTGCTTGCCCGCCTGGATCACCTTGTCGACGACCGGCAGGAGGTCCTTGATGTTCGAGATCTTCGAGTTGACGATCAGGATGTAGGCGTCCTCGAAGACGGCTTCCTGACGCTCGGGGTCGGTGACGAAGTACTGCGACAGGTAGCCCTTGTCGAAGCGCATGCCCTCGGTGAGCTCGAGCTCGGTGCCGAAGGTGTTCGACTCCTCGACGGTGACGACGCCTTCCTTGCCCACCTTGTCGATGGCCTCGGCGATGAGCGCGCCGATCGTCGGGTCCGCGGCGGAGATCGACGCGGTGGCGGCGATCTGGTCCTTGGTCTCGATGTCCTTGGCGTTCGCGAGCAGCTGGTCCGAGACGGCCGCGACGGCCTTCTCGATGCCGCGCTTCAGCGAGACGGGGTCGGCACCGGCGGCGACGTTGCGGAGGCCTTCGCGGACGAGGGCCTGGGCGAGCACGGTCGCGGTGGTCGTACCGTCACCGGCGACGTCGTCGGTCTTCTTGGCGACCTCCTTGACGAGCTCCGCACCGATCTTCTCGTACGGGTCGTCGAGCTCGATCTCCTTGGCGATGGAGACACCGTCGTTCGTGATCGTGGGGGCGCCCCACTTCTTCTCGAGGACGACGTTGCGGCCGCGCGGGCCGAGCGTCACCTTCACGGCGTCAGCCAGCTGGTTCAGGCCGCGCTCGAGGCCACGGCGGGCCTCCTCGTCGAAAGCAATGATCTTAGCCATGTGAGTTTCTCGTCCCTCCCGGACGTCGTGGGGGTCTTCCGGCACGCGGCGTGAGCCCGTGCGCTTGGCACTCAGTACGACCGAGTGCCAACCCGATTCTGGCACTCGCCCCCTGGGAGTGCAACACACACGACGACACCGACGCCCCACACGAACGAACGCGCCGCCCCCGACGGGACGACGCGTTCGCGAGTGGTTCGGCGACTAGGCCGGACGCACCGATTCGGCCTGCGGGCCCTTGGACCCCGTGCCGACGTCGAACGTCACTGCCTGACCCTCTTCGAGGACCTTGTAGCCGCTCATGTCGATGGCCGAGTAGTGGACGAACACGTCCTGGCCCCCTCCATCGACGGTGATGAAGCCGAAGCCCTTTTCAGCGTTGAACCACTTGACGGTTCCGTTGGCCATGATCTGTTGCTCCCTGCGGTACTGCTGTTGCGATCGACGGCACCGTCGGGAGGCGCCGCGGGTCCGAGTCCCGGGCTTTCCTGGCGTGCGTACCGAGGTGCGACGACATTCCGATCACGGGGTGACCACTTGTGACTCTAATCAGGAAGCGCGATTCGGCAAGAGGTGTGACGCGTATTTCATGCCGATTCCGCCGGAACTCAACGTGCCGGAAACACAGTTGTTACAAAAGGCTGGCTCAACCGCTGAAGTCAGCACCGAGCACGACACTGATGTCGGCATTCGGGAACGCCGCGGACTGCTCCACCGCGGTGACGCCGAGGGACTGCGCGATCCCCTTCGCGAGCGCGGCCTGCGACTCCTGCTGGTAGTACACGATCGTCGACGCGGTCCCGGTCGAACCGGCGTTCCCGCTCGAGGTCACCTTCCACCCCGCGGCGGTCAGCTTCGACGTGCCCGAGGCAGCGAGCCCGGGCGTCGACGTGCCGTTCAGGACGACGAGCGTCGTGCTGCCCTGGTCCGACGGCGACGCCGCGGCGGCCTCCGACGACGAAGACGACGAGGAACCGTCAGACGGCGACGAGGACGAAGACGACGAGGCGGACGACGACGCTGACGCCGACGGCGCGGACGACGAATCGTCGGTGAACGAGAAGCTGCTGTTCAGGAGCGCGAGGACGAGCACTCCGATGCCGACCAGCACACCGGTCGCGAGCGCCGCCCACGCGAACGCGACCCAGCCGCGTCCACGCCGGTGCATGCCGCGGTGCGCACCGACACGCGGCCCGTCGGTCACGTCGTCGAAGCGGTCATGGGGGAATCTCGTCATCGTTCCTCTTCGGTTCCGGTGGCGGTCGCCGGCTGGACGAAGCTGCGGTTCGCCCGCGCGCTGGTCCGCGCACGACGCAGTCGCTGCAGTCGCCCGACGAGCTGCGGGTCGTACGCCAGCGCCGCCGGGGAGTCGATCACCCGGTTGAGCACCTGGTAGTAGCGCGCCGGCGACATGTCGAACTCGACCCGGATCTCGGCTTCCTTCGTCCGGTCGTGCCGCGCACGCTCGTGCTCGAAGGCGAGCACGTGCTTGGCGAGCTCGCTGAGCTCGTCCGCGGGGATGGTGGTCACGACGGTCCGATCACATTCGGGTAACGGGTCTCGCACATCGTAGGGGTGCCGTCGATGTCGACCCTGGCATGGCGCTGGACTGTCGCGGAATCGGCCGCCGACCCTCTCAGAACCAGCGGATCGCCGTGCCGAACGCGTCGGACACCGCGACCGCGACGCCGTCGACCGACAGGGTCGCGAACGCTCCGGGAGCCGCGGCGTCGACGTCTGGCGGCAGTGTCGACGCGACACCCGACAGGATGCCGGTCCGCTCGAGGGCGATCCAGCGCACGCCACGTTCGACGACGCGGTCGACGAACCGTTGCCGCTCGGCTCCCGGGACGTAGACCAGGGTGCCGGTGGTCAGCACGACCGGCTCGCAGTCGTCCGGCAACAGGTCGAGCGCGCGGTCCAGGTCGTCCGGCACGCGGCCGGCGACCCGGACGGGAGGCACGGCGAGCGTCGCGCGCGCCGCCGCACGCATCAGGGCAGTACGGTCCAGAGCCTCCGGCGGCACCGCCTCCACCAACCGGTCGAACGCGTGGGGCGCGGCGAGGTCGATCGGGTTCGGGTCGAGGGCAACGCGCGCCGCGATCCGGATCGGCGCCGTGGCCGGCGCCGGGACCGCTCCCGATGCGTCCGCGACGAGGGACACCGACGGTTCCTCTGGTGCGGAGTGCATCCGCACCGTCCCGTCAGGCGCGCGGTAGTCGAGCGTCACGCGATCAGGGATCGAGCACAGCCCGGCGGATGCGCCGACGTCAACGAGCCCGATCGGCCGCGAGACGGACGCGGCGAGCGCCGCGAACAGCGGGACGACCGGACCGAGCCGCCGCGGGTCGTTCGCCTGCACCGTGGCGGAGGTGAGGGCCGCGACGAGCGTGGGGCGAGCCTCCCGTCCGAGGGCGCGGAGCGCTCCCGGATCCGACGGATCCGCGCCCAACCGACGTGCGACCGCGAACAGCAGCTCCGGTTGCCGCTGGGTCGCCGGGACCTCGTCGAGGAGCCCGACCAGGTGGTCGTCGAGCGACCGTGCCCACGCGGCGTAGGACGGCGAGACCGGGGCGATCCGGTTCGCGTACGCGGCGTAGCTGGCGCGGGTGCTCACCCGCGGTACATCCCGAGGTGGCGGATGCCGGCCTCCACGTACGGTTCGCCGAACCGCACGAACCCGTGCCGTTCGTAGAGCGCCGCGACGTACTCCTGCGCGTGCAGGACGAACGGTTCGTGCCCGTGGGCCTCGAGCACCGCTGCGACCAGTCGTCCCGCGATCCCGGCACCGCGGTGGTCCGGGTGCGTCGCGACACGACCGATCACCCACGCCGGAGCTGCCGTGCCGGCCGGGTGCACCTCGCCGGGTGCCGGACGGATCAGCCGGAGGTACCCGACGGCTTCGGCGTCGGTTCCGAACCACCAGTGCTCGGTGTCGGGTTCGCGGTCGCGGCCGTCGAAGTCCTCGTCCGAGACGCGTTGCTCGAGTGCGAACACGCGATTCCGCAACCGGACGATGCCGTACAGTTCGTCCGTCGTCAGACGGTCCCACGAGGCGTGTTGCACGGAATGCTCGGACACCCGGGCGAGTTTACTGACAGTGGCTGCATCCCCAGAGCCAGAAGCAGGAGGCACATCAATGGCTTACAACGTCGAGAAGTCCGACGCCGAGTGGCGCGAGGAACTCTCCCCCGAGCAGTACGCCGTCCTCCGGCAGGCCGGCACCGAGCGCCCCTGGACGGGTGAACTCCTGGACGAGGAACGCGCCGGGATCTACACCTGTGCGGCGTGTGGCGCCGAACTGTTCAAGAGCGGCACGAAGTTCGACTCCGGCTGCGGCTGGCCGTCGTTCTACGAGTCGGTGAACCCGGAGGCCGTGACCCTGATCGAGGACAACTCCCTCGGCATGGCGCGCACCGAGGTCCGCTGCGCGAACTGCGGCTCGCACCTCGGGCACGTGTTCCCCGACGGCTTCGGCACGCCGACCGGCGACCGGTACTGCATGAACTCGCTCTCGCTGAACTTCTCCGAGCAGAGCGAATGAGTCACCGACGCGCTCACCGGTAAGATGATGCGCGTCAGCCGGCATGGCGCAATTGGTAGCGCACCGTACTTGTAATACGGGGGTTGCGGGTTCAAGTCCCGCTGCCGGCCCGATGCCGTCGGGATCTCCCGACGGAGCGAGAGCCCCGGCGACCGTGTCGCTCGGGGCTCTCGGCGCATGTGGAACACGGATCAGGGGTGTTCCTCATCGCTCGGCACGGTAACCAGCCGTCCGTACCGGGATGATGACACCTCACCCGATCGCCCGTCCAGACTCGCTGAGCGACCTCGCGGGTTCCCGCAACTTCCCGCTCAGCGACCGCCGCGGATCTTGCGTTCCCGCTGTGCGACACCGGCGGTGCCGTACGGGTAGTCGTCGATCCGCGGGGCACTCGCATCCGTCAGTGCCTGCAGTTCGTCGTCGGTGAGGACGAGGTCGGCCGCACCGAGGTTGTCCTCGAGCTGCGACACCGTCCGCGCGCCGAGGATGACGCTCGTGACCGCCGGGCGGGCGAGGAGCCACGCGAGCGCGACCTGCGAGCGCGATGCACCGTGCGCATCGGCCACGCCGGAGAGCACGTCGAGCACCTCCCACGTCCGCTCGTCACCGTTCCGGGCCTCCCACGCCTCCATGCCGCGCTCGGGGTTCTCGCCGAGGCGGGTCGACCCGGTCGGGGCCTCGTCGCGCTGGTACTTGCCGGAGAGCCACCCACCGGCGAGCGGCGACCACGGCAGCAGTCCGATGCCGGCGTCGAGGCACGCGGGGACCACCTCGTGCTCGATGTCGCGGACGAGCAGGTTGTACTGCGGCTGCAGGGTGACCGGCGGCGCGAAGTGGTGGGCGCGGGCCTCGTACACGGCCTTGGTGACCTGGTACCCGAGGTAGTTCGAGAAGCCGTAGGAGCCGATCTTGCCCGCGGACACGGCGTCGTCGAGGAAGCGCAGGGTCTCCTCGATCGGGGTCAGGGCGTCCCACGCGTGCATCTGGTACAGGTCGATGTGGTCGACGCCGAGCCGCTCGAGGGAGGCGTCGAGCGCAACCCGGAGGTGCCGCCGCGAGAGCCCGAGGTCGTTCGGTCCGTCGCCCTGCGGGAACCGCCCCTTCGTCGCGATGACGACCTGCTGCGCCTCGGTCGGGTGGGCCGCGAGCCACCGGCCGATGATGCGCTCGGACTCGTTGCCGGAGTACACGTCCGCCGTGTCGACGAGCGTGCCGCCGGCTGCGACGAAGGCGTCGATCATCGCGTGCGAGGTGGGTTCGTCGGCTTCGCTGCCGAACGTCATGGTGCCGAGGGTCAGGGTGGACACCGCTGTCCCGCTGTTCCCGAGGAGTCTGTATTCCATGCGGCGGACGCTACGCCGTGTCGCCGCCGGGCCGAGAGGCCCTGCGAGTACCGGTCAGGACCCCGAGGCCGTGCGGCCCAGGAACGCGATCGCCGCCTGCCGGAACGCCCGCGACGTGGGTGCGTTGAAGTGGTTGCGCCCAGGGATCTCGAAGAACGCCGCGTTCGGAGCCGCCTCCGCCAGCCGCACGGCACTGTCCCTGATGCCGTCCTCGCTGCCGGCCGCCATCAGGATCGGCTGACCGGGTGCGTTCGCCGGCGTCGGCTCGATGCTGTTCCGCATCCCCTCGACCATCGCCACGAGCGCGCCGAGGTCGTTCCCCTCGACGTTCCCCGCCATCGTCAGGTAGCCGTTCGTCACGCGGTCCTCGATCGGCGTGCCGTCGGCGATGAACGCCCTGGCCTGGTCGACCTGCACGCGTCGCATCGGGTCGGCGTCGGGGATCCCGCCGAACACCGCTCGGGTGATCCGGTCCGGGATGCGCTCGGCGGTGTGCCACCCGACCCGGGCGCCGAGCGAGTAGCCGAGGAATGCCACGTCGTCGAGCAGGTACGTGTCGATGACGGTCGTCACGTCGGCCACGAGCAGGTCCATCGAGTACGCACTCGGCTCGTGCGGCTTCGACGAGGCACCGTGCCCGCGCTGGTCGAGCGCGACGACGCGGTACCCGGCACGGACGAGGTCGCGGGTCCAGCCGGAGGCGTGCCAGTTGAGCAGCGCGCCGGACGCGAACCCGTGCACCGCGACGACGGTCGGAGCGTCCGGGTCGCCGAAGTCGTACGTGGCGATGCGCTGCCCGTCCGGGGACATCACGGCGCGGGGTCGGGGTGCTTCGGGGACGAGTGACATGTCCCCTCCAGGGTATCGGGGCACTGTGGTCGCCATGGACGGCTACGGCGGCGATCAGATCCGGGCGGCGGAGCGGCCGCACCTCGACGCGGGCGAGCCGCTGATGCAACGCGCGGCGGCGGGGCTCGCCGAGCACGTGGGTCGGCTGCTCGACGACCCGGCCGAGCGGCCGGGTGACGGCCCCGGTTCGGTCCTGCTGCTGGTGGGCAGCGGCGACAACGGCGGCGACGCCCTGTTCGCGGGTGCGCGGCTGGCATCGGACGGGAGGCACGTGGAGATCCTGCGCGTCGGCTCGCGCATCCACGAGGCGGGCTGCAGGGCTGCGCTGGACGCCGGTGCGGTCCTCCTGTCCGACGGTGGCGACCCGGCCGCGACCGCGTCCGACGCGGCGCTGCGCGCCGACCTGGTCCTCGACGCGATCCTCGGCATCGGGGTGCACGGCGCGTCCGCGCTCCGCTCCCCCGCGCGCGAGGTCGTGCAGGCGATCCGGGAGCTCGCGCGCGACCAGCGCGCCCCGTTCGTCGTCGCGGTCGACGTCCCGAGCGGCATCGACGTGGACACCGGCGCGATCGCCGACGACCACGTGCTGCAGGCCGACGTCACCGTGACGTTCGGCGGCGTCAAGGCGGGCCTGCTGACGGGCCCCGGCGCGACCCTCGCCGGTCGCATCGAACTCGTCGACGTCGGGATCGGCGCCGAGCTCGCGCGGACGGAGCCGCTGATCCGTCCGTAGGTTCGGTGGCATGACGTTCAACGACGACTCCCAGCTGCAGGGCGGCAAGGTCAAGCGGCGCGGGCGCACCACGGCCATCGCCGGAGGCGGTGTGGGCGCAGCGGCCATCGTCGTGTTCCTCATCGCGCAGTTCACCGGCGTCGACCTCAGCGGGCTCGTCGGGACCGGCGGCGGCATGACGCAGATCCAAGAGGCAGGATCCGAGGCGTCACCGGTGGCCGAGTGCCGCACGGGTCGGGACGCGAACCTCAGCATCGACTGCCGCATGGAGGGTGCAGCGGAGTCGCTCGACGCCTACTGGACGACCGAGAGCCGGCAGCTGGGGATCGCGTACTCGTCGCCGGACTTCTACCTCTTCGACGGGTCGACGGACACCGGGTGCGGGACGGCCTCCGCCGCGACCGGCCCGTTCTACTGCCCGCCGGACCGGGCGATCTACCTCGACACCGCGTTCTACGACGACCTGCAGTCGAAGTACGGCGCATCGGGCGGCCCGCTCGCGCAGATGTACGTCGTCGCGCACGAGTGGGGCCACCACGTGCAGCAGCTCCAGGGCACGTTCGCCGAAACCGACCGGAGCGGCAGCGGCGCTTCGTCGGGCAGTGTCCGCGTGGAGCTCCAGGCGGACTGCTACGCGGGCGCCTGGGTCGGCGACGCGGCGAACACGAAGGCCGCGAACGGGCAGACCTTCTTCAAGCCGATCACCCGGGCCCAGATCGCCGATGCGCTGTCAGCCGCGAGCGCGGTCGGCGACGACAGCATCCAGCGGAAGAGCAGCGGTCAGGTGGACCCCGACTCGTTCACGCACGGGTCGAGCGCCCAGCGGCAGCGGTGGTTCGAGCGGGGCTACGAGCAGGGCGCGACGTCCTGCGACACGTTCAGCGTCCCCGGCTCGTCGCTCTAGGACGCGCTCGCGCTCGGGCTGGCGCTCGGCGTGGGCGTCGCGTCGCCGGACCCGGCGGCGGTGATCACGAACGTGCGGAACTCGTCGTTGGTGAACGGCTGCGAGTACTCGTAGCGCTGTCCGTTCACGAGCACGAGCGGTGTCCCCGGGAAGTCGGTGAGGTCCGAACCCGGGATGTCACCCCCGGTCACCGCAGTGGTCCGTTCGTCGACCCACTTGCCGAAGCGCTGGTCGTCGATGCACGTCGTGATCGCCGACTTGCCCTGCACACCGGGGACTCCCATGACGATCTTCGTGAGCTGGGCGTCGGTGAGCCCGGCGGTGCCCTCTTCCGGCTGCTTGGCGAAGAGGGCCCGGTTGACGGCGAAGAACTGGTCGGGCGACGAGTCCGCGACGCAGGCGGCGGCGTTGGCCGCACGGAGCGAGTACTTCGTGCCCTGCGAGCGGTTCGACAGGATCGCGATCGGGTGGATGTCGACCGTCGCGGCCCCGGAGTCCACGAGCCCCTCGATGTAGCTGCTGTTCGTCTTCTCGAACGCACCGCAGATCGGGCAGAGGTAGTCGACGTACATGGTGATGCGGACGGGTGCCGCACCGTCGGAGGCGGACGGCTGCGGGGATGCCGAACCGGACACGGCCTTGAGACCCTGCCCGATGGTGATGCCACCCTGCGACATCGACGACGGTCCGGGGCCGGCGGGCTTCGTCGAGTCGACGAGCACGAGCGTGACGACGGTCGCCGCGGCCAGCAGCACGACGCCGAGGCCGACCTGCAGCCCGAGCCGGAGGCCGCGCTGGCGGCGCTTCTGCTGGAGGCGGGCGCGCTGGGCACGCTCGCGGGCCGCTGCTCGGCGTTGGTTCCGCTCGGCGCGGGCGTCACCCTCGGGGCGGTTCGTCATGCTCGGTGGTCCTCCTGATCGGTGTCCGCTCGCGCTCACCCCCGCACGGCGGACGGACCCGACCGATGGTAGTGGGACGCTCTGGGAAGCGCCCAATCCCGCAAACTGGCACTGGCGCACCACAGGGAAGTCGTGTTGTATGAACCTCGATGGTCGACGGCGACCATCCGGGGCCCCCACGGGCACACCGCTTCACTCGGATCGTCCGGCACGTACCTGCCGGTGGAGAAAGGACCGAACGCTCATGGCGTCCGTCACCTATGACAAGGCAACCCGTCTCTACCCCGGAGGCAACCGCCCCGCGGTGGACTCCCTCGACCTGGACGTCGCCGACGGCGAGTTCCTCGTCCTCGTCGGCCCGTCGGGCTGTGGGAAGTCGACCTCGCTGCGCATGCTCGCGGGCCTCGAAGAAGTGAACTCCGGCGCGATCCGCATCGGCGACCGCGACGTCACCGACGTCCCGCCGAAGGACCGCGACATCGCGATGGTCTTCCAGAACTACGCGCTGTACCCGCACATGACGGTCGCCGAGAACATGGGCTTCGCGCTCAAGATCGCCGGCGTCGGCAAGGAAGAGCGCGCCACCCGCGTGCAGGAAGCCGCCAAGCTCCTCGACCTCGAGCAGTACCTCGGCCGCAAGCCGAAGGCGCTCTCCGGTGGTCAGCGTCAGCGCGTCGCGATGGGCCGCGCGATCGTCCGTCAGCCGCAGGTGTTCCTCATGGACGAGCCGCTGTCGAACCTCGACGCCAAGCTCCGCGTCCAGACCCGCACGCAGATCGCCTCGCTGCAGCGCCGCCTCGGTGTCACCACGGTCTACGTCACGCACGACCAGACCGAGGCCCTCACCATGGGTGACCGCATCGCGGTGCTCAAGGACGGCATCCTGCAGCAGGTCGGCACCCCGCGCGACCTGTACGAGAAGCCGAACAACGTGTTCGTCGCCGGCTTCATCGGCTCGCCGGCCATGAACCTGCTCCCGGCCGGTGTGGTCGAGGGCGGCATCTCCTTCGGTTCGCTCAACCACCCGATCGACCGCGACACGCTCTCCAACGCGCGTGCCGGTCAGGTCACCGTCGGCGTCCGCCCCGAGGACATCATCGTGTCCCAGTCGGGCGAGGGCCTCCCCGTCACGGTCGACGTCGTCGAGGAGCTCGGCGCCGACGGCTACCTCTACGGTCACGCCGACGTCAACGGCACGCGCACCGACATCGTCGCGCGTGTGGACGGCCGTGCACACCCGTCGATCGGCGACACGATCGTCGTGAGCCCCAAGCAGGGCCACGTGCACGTGTTCGACGCCGAGTCCGGCGAGCGCCTCGACGACAAGGCCGTCGTCAGCGCGTAAGCAGCGCACCCCTCGGGAGCCCGCGCCCGCCTCACAAGGGCGGGTGGCGGGCTCCCGTCGTTCCACCCCGGGACCGCACGCAGACCCGATGACGCGCACCGTGCCGCCCGTCCGAGCACCAGAAGGAACCACCGTGCCCGACTCGATGTCCATCACCGCAGCCACCGTCGACCCCGGACTGCTCGACCTGCCGTGGGACCTGCCGCTCGACGCGTGGCCGGACGAGACGATCGTCGCGCTCCCGAAGGGCATCTCGCGGCACCTGGTGCGGTTCGTGCACCTCAGCGGGTACGTCGTCGCGGTGAAGGAGACCGGCGAGGAGATCGCCCGCTCCGAGTACGAGATGCTCAGGACCCTGCAGCGGATGGACGTCCCGTGCGTGGACCCGGTCGCCGTCATCACGAACCGGGTCAGCGCGGACGGGGAACCCCTGCACCCGGTGCTCGTCACCCGGCACCTGCGCTTCTCGCTCCCCTACCGCGCGCTGTACTCCCAGACGCTCCGACCCGACACCGCGACCCGGCTCGTGGACGCGCTCGCCCTGCTGCTCGTGCGCCTGCACATCCTCGGCTTCTACTGGGGCGACGTCTCCCTGTCGAACACCCTGTTCCGCCGGGACGCCGGGTCCTTCGCCGCGTACCTCGTGGACGCCGAGACCGGCAAGCTCTACCCGGGCGGGCTGTCGAACGGCCAGCGCGAGAACGACCTCGAGGTCGCACGCGTGAACATCGCCGGCGAGCTCCTCGACCTCGAGGCCGGCGGACGCCTCGACGAGAACGCCGACGCGGTGGACGTCTCGAACCGCATCGTCGCCCAGTACCGGACGCTCTGGAAGGAGCTCACCGGCACCGAGCAGTTCGACGCCAAGGAACGCTGGCGCATCAACGACCGGGTCGAGCGCCTCAACGCGCTCGGCTTCGACATCGAGGAGCTCTCGATCAACGCGGCGCCCGGCGGCGGCGAGGTCCGCATCCAGCCGAAGGTCGTGGACGCCGGACACCACCAGCGACGCCTGCTCCGGCTCACCGGGCTCGATGCCGGCGAGAACCAGGCACGCCGGCTGCTCAACGACCTCGACGCCTACCGCGCGCGGAACGGTCGCGACGAGCTCGACGAGGAGATGGTCGCGCACGAGTGGGTGTCCCGCGTGTTCGAGCCCGTCGTGCGGGCGATCCCGCGTGACCTCCGTGGACGCCTCGAGCCCGCTGAGGTGTTCCACGAGCTGCTCGAGCACCGCTGGTTCATGTCGCAGGAAGAAGAGCGCTCGGTGTCGCTCCCCGAGGCGACGACGGCCTACATCAACGACGTGCTGCGGCACCGGCGCGACGAGCGCCTGCTGATCAACCCGCCGACGTCGTCGATGACGCTGCCGATCCCGCTGGTCGAGAACGACGCCGACGTCGACGAGGCCGAGGACGTCGAGGACTGGCGCGCGAACGTCTGACGCGCGGCGCGCCCGCGCCCGCGCCGCGCCGCGCCCGTCCCGCGCCGCGCCCGTCCTGCGCCGCGCCCGTCCCGCGCCGTTGAGGTTCCGTAATTACGGCATCTCGATGCGAGGCGGGAGCGTGTCGTGGAACCTCGGCGGAAGTGAGCGGTGAGTCTCGGAACCTCGAGCCGGCAACCGCACGCCGGCGGCACCGCCCGACGTGGGACGCGACGCACTGGAGGCCCCGGGGGGGGGGGGGCGCGCCGCCCCCCCCGCGCCCCCGCGGGGGGGGGGGGGGGGGGGGGGGGT
>JASCOI010000105.1 GCA_029959665.1 Microbacteriaceae bacterium PS02333 | reverse complement strand
GCACGGTGCCAGCTGGCACCGTGCCTCCCGTCCGTCACACTGCCGACCGCGGGAATGGAACCCGCCTCCGCGGGTTGCACCCCTCCATGACATCGTCAGCCCCGCGCCGTGGGTGGCTCAGCGTCCTCTCCGTCGCACTCGGTTCCTTCGTGCTCGTCCTCTCCGAGTTCCTGCCCATCGGGCTCCTCCCCGCGATCGCCGCCGACCTCGACGTCCCGGTCGGGACCGCCGGCCTGATGGTCGTCGCCACCGGACTCGTCGGTGCCGTCGCCGCTCCCGTCGTGACCGTCGCCACCTCGCGCCTCGACCGCCGTGTGGTGCTCGTCGCCCTGACGGTCCTGCTGGTGGTCGCCGACGGTCTGGCAGCCGTCGCCCCGTCGTTCGCGGTCCTCCTCGCAGCACGCATGCTGCTCGGGGTCGGGATCGGCGGCTTCTGGGCGATCGGTGCCGGGATCGCCGGGAGGCTCGTCCCGGCTCCGTCGGTCATCCGCGCGACCTCCTTCATCACCGCGGGCGTCTCGGTCGCCACCGTGGTCAGCCTGCCGCTCGGCGCGTTCGTCTCCGCGCTCGGCAGCTGGCGCCTCGGGTTCGTGATCGGTGGGGCGCTCGGGCTGGTCGCGCTGGTCCTCCAGCTGGCGATGCTGCCGAGCATCCCGTCGGTGCAGCGGGTGCGGTTCGCCACGCTCGGCGCTCTGCTCCGTGTCCCGAGGGCCCGCGTCGGCCTCATCGGTGCCGCGTTCGTCTTCGCGGCGCAGTTCGCGGCGTACACGTACGTCGCGCCGTACCTGCAGGACCTCGTCGGCGTCGGGCCGGAGACGATCACCCTCGCACTCCTGGTGTTCGGCGTGGCCGGCATCGTCGGCAACTTCGTGGCGGGTGTCACGCTGAGCCGGAACGTGCTCGGCACGATCGGCGCGTCCAAGATCGTGCTGGCCGCGGCCGTGATCGCACTGCCGTTGCTCGCACACTCGGTCGTCGGGGTGTTCGCCCTGCTCGTCGTCTGGGGCCTCGTGTGGGGCGCGCTCCCCCTCGGGATGCAGACGTGGATGTCCACCGCCTCACCCGGTGGTTCGGAGACCGGTCTCGCGCTCTTCGTCACCACCATCCAGCTGGCGATCGCCGCGGGGTCGGTGCTCGGCGGCGTCGCCGTGACGTCCTTCGGGATCGCGGCGGACTTCTGGTTCGCCGGTGGGATCGCTGTCATCGGTGCCGTCGTGCTGGTCGGCCTCGGGCTGCGTCGTGGGAACGCGGTGCCGGTGGAGCCGGCTGCGGAGACCGTCGACGTCGCGCCCGAGTCGACCGGCCCCGTCCAGACCGTCTGCCCGACCGGGGCCTGACCCGGCCGCCGCCCGCCGCGCTGCCCGCCGCCCGCCGCCCGCCGCATCGAGTGCGCGGAAACGGCGAGCAGATCACCCCCGAGATCGCACCGTCTGCGCACTCGCTCTGCGCGAGCAGGGTGACGACGGACGGGAGGGTCGTGGCGGCGCCGCGACGAGCCTCCAGTCGGCCGTCTGCCTACAGGCTCGCCGCGCGCCGCAGGCGCAGCGCCGAGACCAGGAAGAAGACGCCGCCGAGCACCGCGTAGCCGGCGAGGCTCGTGAGTCCCGTCCCGCCGTTCAGACCCTGCGAGACGAACCCGGCACCCGCGAGCACCGAGATCCCGCCGCTGAGGATCATCGGCCACTGACCGCCCATGCGGCGGCGCGCGACGGCGAGGGCGAGCTGGACCGCGCCGGCGGTGATCGCCCACGCACCCCAGACGACGAGGACCGCCGGCGCGCCCGACACTGCAGCGATGCCGAGGCCGATCGCCGCGAGCAGGCTCAGCGCCATGTTCACGACGAGTGCCGGGGCAGGCCTGGTGTCCCGAGACGACCGGTGGTCCCACACCGCTGCGGCGAGGTCGACGACCGGGTAGAGGACGAGCAGCACGACGACGGTCGCGGCGAGCGTCGGGAGCGTGGCGGCGGTGACCGCGAGGGCGATCGCCCACAGGACGGCGAACCCGAAGCGGAGGAAGTACAGCCGTCGGAGGGAGGAGGCGACGCTCGAGGTCGCGCGCTCGGTGGTGGTCATGGTGGAGTCCGTTCGTCGAGGTTCGATGTAGAGTTACTAGTACGTCTATATCGAGGACTCTAGAGTTGGGTCCACCGAGACCGCAAGCCCCGAGGGAGAGATCGTGACCGCCGGTTCGCCACCAGTCGACGGACGTCGCAGCGCCGTCACCACGCGGGCGCGGATCCTCGATGCGGCGACCGAGCTCTTCGCCGCCTCGGGCATCCGCGGCACGAGTGCCGATCGGGTCATCGACCGGGTGGGGATCACGAAGGTCACGTTCTACCGGCACTTCCGCACGAAGACGGACCTGGCGGTGGCCTACCTCGAGGCCCAGGCAGACGGCGAGCGCGGCGCCTTCTCGCACGTCACGGAGGGGCGTCACGGCCTGGATGCAGCCCGAGCGATCGCATCCCTCATCGGGGAGGCGAGCTGCCTGCCGGGGTTCCGGGGTTGCCCGTTCATCAACGCCGCGGCGGAGACCCCCGACCCCGACGATCCCGTGCGGGCCGTCGTCCGTCGACACCGGGAGTGGATGCACGGGTTCTTCGCCACGATCGCCGCCGACGCGGGCACCCCCGATCCGGACGTCACGGCGGGCCAGCTCATGATGCTCCGGGACGGAGCAATGGTCGGCGGGTACTTGGCGGAACCCGAGGCGATCGCGAGCGAACTCGGTGAGGCCTTCACCGCAGTCCTGAGCCCCGCTCCCCCGGCATCCTGATCGCTCGTCCATCGCGTACAAGTCATTCAGGTCATTTCCTGTTTCACTTGTCCGACTGCTCGATGGACGTCGCTCGTTGCCCGCCGCCCGCCGCATGATCGAGTGCGCAGAAGCGGCGGGCAGAACACGCCCGAGACCGCACCGTCTGCGCATTCGTTGAGCGCGGAGCGAGCCCGGCGGTCTGACCGTCAGGTGCCCCCGTCCGGTGGTCGGACCGTCAGCCCGGCCAGCGCTCCGAGGTCCAGGCGCCGCCCGCGTCCCGCTCGAACGCGAGCCGGTTGCTCGGCGCGTCCGTCGCCCCACGCCAGAACAGCATCCGCACCGGTGTGATCGCGTAGCCGACCCAGGTGTCGGGCGGATCGAGGACCGCGTCCCGGTGCTCCGCGATGAACGCCGCCCAGGTCGCGCGCCGCACGTCGTCCTCCGCAGCGGCGAGCGGGTGGTCGTTGACCCAGGCGAGCACCTGCAGGTAGTGGGTCCTCGCGGCGTAGGCGGCCCGAGCCTCCTGGTCGGTGACCGGCGCGACGTCCCCGGTGACGACGAGCTGCCGCGCGGTCTCCGGCCAGACGATCGTGGCGGTCGCCCTGGGGACCGCCGCGACCTCGGCGGCCTTCCGGCTCCTGGAGTCGGTGTGGAAGTGCAGGCGCTCCCCGTCGAACGCGGAGAGCAGCACGGTCCTGGCCGACGGGTAGCCGTCGAGGCCGATCGTCGAGAGCGTCATCGTCACCGACGCACCCGCGCCGGGGAGCCATGACGCGGCGAGCGCCAGGGGGTCGGTCGGCGCCGCAGAAGCGGAACCGGAACCGTCCGCGCTGACCTCGCCCGGCAGCACCGACGTCACCGGCGGACGGCGGGGTCGAACCGTGCGATCTCGTGGAGCGACGCGACCGCCTCGTCGAGCGAGACGTCCCACAGCGCCTTGCCGTACTCCACCGTCGCGCGGCTCGCGTCCCCGATGACACCCGGTGTCCCGAAGTCGTTCGACAGCCACCCGAAGCTGACCGGGCCGCCGTTGAACCGGATGCGCTCGAACTCGGCGAGGTGGTCGGGCACCCACCGTTCGGCCTTCGTCATGTCGACGAGGTCCGGACGCAGGTGCAGGATCATCGAGGTCTCCGCCGCGCCGCCGTGGATCCCGAGGCCGCGCTCGTCGGCGTCCTCGCCACCGGGCCCCTGGACGCGCGCCAGGGTCGGCATCAGGAACGTCTTCAGCCCGAACCGCTTCCGGATCTCGCGCAGGGCGACCTGCAGCAGCGCCACGTTCCCGCCGTGCCCGTTGGCGAACACCAGCGTGCCGGCACCGGTGAGGGCGACGGCGCGGCCGATCTGCACGACGGTGTCGAACATCGTCGCCTCGTCGAGCCACACGGTCCCCGGTGCCCAGCTGTGCTCGTCCGACTTCGTGAACGCCAGGGTCGGGAGCCGCCACACGTCGAGCCCCTCGGTCGCCGCGCGCTCGACGGCCGCCCCGCCGATGTGGTCCGCGAGCAGGAAGTCGGTCAGGAGCGGCAGGTGCGGTCCGTGGTGCTCGACGGCGCCGGTGGGCTGGACGACGATCGTGTCGGGCGTGAACCGTGCCGCGACCTCGGGGCCGGACAGCTCGGCGAGGTTCCTCGTCCCGCTCACTTGCCGAACCCCGGGATGCTCGGCTGCGCCGACGCCGTGGAGCCGCCGGACTCGACCAACGCCGGGTCGATCACGTGCCCGGGGTTCAGCAGTCCGGCAGGGTCGGTGCGCTGCTTGAGCGCGACGAGTTCCTCGACGCCGTGGTCGACGTAGTACTGGTGGGGGCTGTGCACGCGGACGCCGAGGTCCCGGAGTGCCGGGTAGCCGGCGTAGACGTCCTCGGCACCGGTGTACGGCGCGGTCAGCATGCCGATCGGTCCGATGTGCGCCGCCTCGATGTGCAGCATGGCGCCCGGGTACACCGCCTCGACCTCGGCGATGCGGTCGATCAGCGCCTCGCCGCCGACCTCGACGTGGAACCAGACGGTGTCCGGCGAGTTCCGCTTGAGCCACCAGATCGGGTGGTTGTAGGACAGCATCGAGACCTTGGTCGTCTGCTGGAGGCCATCGCGGACGTCCTCGACGGTGCCACCCGCTGCCTCGATGAGGTCCCGCGACTCCTCGAGCACGACGGCGTCGATGATCCCGCGCAGGCTCGCCCGGTCGACGGCGATGGCGGGGTCCTTCGGCAGCTTCGCCGCGATCTCTGCCCGGTCGGCGCTCACCAGTCGCGGTGCCGGGGTCGTCCCCCGGAGCGTGCGGACCGCGGTGAGCGCCTGCTCGAACGTCGGGAAGGTGGCGTACACGGCACGCCAGTCCTGCAGGGGCTCGAGCCGCACGGTGGCGCGAACGATGATCCCGGCGGTGCCGTAGGTGTGCACGAACGTCTGCGCTTCGGCGCCTTCGACGTGCAGCAGTCCGTCCTCGCCGGGGAGCGCGATGTCGAGCGCGGTGACGAAGCCCTCCCAGTTCGACCCGTGCGAGATCGATCCGGTGCCGCCGGAGCCGCCGGACAGGAAGCCGCCGATCGTCGACTGCGCGGTGGACGGGTACATCCAGAGCTGCTGCCCGGAGGCCGCGGCGGCCTGTTCGAGCGAGACCATCGAGGCGCCGGCCTCTGCGGTGACGTACCCGTCGCCGACCTCGACGACGGCGCGCGCCCGCGAGGTGTCGAGCACCACACCGCCGTGTAGGGGGATGCCCTGGCCGTAGTTGCCGGTCCCCTTGCCCCGCGTGGTGACGGGGACGCCGTGCCGCGCCGCGAGCTGCAGGACGGCGGCGATCTCGTCGGCGCTCGTGGGGTACGCGACCAGGTCGGCGAGGCCGAGAGGGAGCTGTTCGGTGAGGATCGGGCTCATCGTCGCCTCGTCCACGGACGCGCGTTCGCGCGTCCGCTGGTCGGTGCTGACGCCGCGGTCGCCGAGCAGGTCGACGAGCGCGACCCGCAGGGTGTCGAGGGATTCCTGGGTGGCGGGCATTGGGGGCTCCTGTGGGGTGGTCGGACGGGAGGCTCGGTGACGGTCCGGCACCGAGCCTCCAGAACGGTGGGTGGGGCCGACTGCCGCGATGGCGGCCGGCCCCGTGGCCGGCTAGAAGCCGAAGCCGATCTTGTCGTCGAGGAACTTGTTCGTGTAGAGGTCGTCGGCCGTCAGGTCGGCCTTCACGTGTCCGCCGGATGCGTCGAAGATCGGCTTCGCCTTCGCGATGAAGTCCGTCATCCGGTCGGCGTCCATGTCGCCGACGTAGGCGTTGTCGCCGTCGGTCGCGACCTTCAGCTTCTTCATCTGCTTGACGGCGAACGCGCCGACCTGGGCGTCGTAGGTCCAGCCGTTGTTGTACTGCTGGACGAGCTGGTCGATCAGGTCGTTCGTCGGCGTCGGGTCCTTGAAGTAGTCGACGTCGGCCTGCTGCATCACCGGCACGAGCTTCTCGAGGCACGGGCTCAGCTTCTGCAGGTCACCGCTGCGGACCGACATGGTCTCGGGGTACGGGTTCCACCCGGTGCTGGAGATGAGCGAGTAGTCCACCTTCTTGCCCCACGCGGCGACCTCGTTCTGGTAGATGTACGGCTCGGCGGTGGCGAAGCCCTGCTGGGCGTCCTTGCCGCCGGCCGAGACGAACTTCGACGGGGTGCCGTCGTAGCTGCCGTCGAGGACGCTCTTCGGCAGGTTGCCGGACTGCTCGAGGTAGGTCATGTACGCGGCACCGCTGAAGTAGCGCACGACGCCGTCGTTCTTCTCGAGCGCCTTGCCGAGCGACTTGATCGAGTCGACGTCCTTGTACTTCGACGGGTCCCACATGAGCACCATCGGCGACTGGTCGTTCTCGGCGAACACCGCTGTGGTCGGCAGGTTGTCGGAGAACTGCACGGCCTCGTCGGTGGAGACGTAGCCGAGGGTAATGTCCTTGTCCTGGTACATCTGCGAACTGACGGTCGAGTAGCCGATCGCCGGGCCGCCGGCACGGACCTCGAGCTTCACGCCGGTCGACTTGCCGTTGGCGTACAGGTCGCCGGTGACGGACTTGCCGCTCGCGTCGATCTTCGGGTTCGGTCCGAGCATCTGGTACACGTGGCCGTGGTCGGCCTCGGGGTTCCAGTCGGTCTGGACGACGACCGTCGCCGGGCAGACGTCCGACAGGTCGACGGCCGGGCCGCTCGCCGTGGACGCGGTCGACGTGCTGTCGCCGGTCGCGGCGCCGGATCCGCTCGCACAGCCGGTGAGGGCGATCGCGGTGACGCCGAGGGCGGCGGTCGCGATGCCGAGGCGGGTCTTGATGCGCATGGGTGCTCCGTTCGTGGTGCTGTTCACGTGGTGCGACGGGGTGGTGGGAGGAATGGTGCGGGGGGGGGCTCAGCCGAAGTCGTGCCAGCGCCCGACGGCGAGGCGACCGATCAGGCCGAAGAGCAGGAAGACGGCGACGCCGTAGAGCGAGGCGATGATGATGGTCGCGTAGAGCTCCGGGCCCATCAGGCGTGAGGCGGTGACCTGGATGAGGACGCCGAGCCCGGGGTTGCCGCGCTGGAAGAACTGGTCGCCGACGATCGCGCCGATGACCGACAGCCCCGCCGAGGTGCGCAGACCGACGAAGATCGACGGCAGCGCGGCGGGGACCTGGAGCTTCACGAGCTGCGCGCCGCGCCCGGCCCGCTGCAGCTGGAAGAGCTCGCGCTGCGCCCGGTCGGCGGACTGCAGTCCGAAGAGCGTGTTGGAGACCATCGGGAACAGGGCGATCATCACCGTGACGATGACCCGGCTGGTGAACTCGTAGCCGAACAGGGCGCCGATGAGCGGCACCAGCGCCAGGATCGGCACGCACTGCAGGACGACGGCGTACGGGTAGAGCGAGTTCTCGAGCCACTTCGCCTGCGCCATCAGCATCGCCCAGACGACGCCGATCACGATCGCGAACGCGAGCCCGGTCAGCGACACGACCGACGTCCGGCCGAGTGCCTTCCACAGGTCGCTGTCGAACGTCGTGGGGGCACCGTTCACGCCGGTGTCCCAGACGATCGCCTTGAGCACGAGGTGCGGGTACGGCACCAGGAACGCGAGGCTCCTGACGTGGTCGTAGTAGGCGGCGGCCGCGTACCAGATGCCGATCAGGACGGCGAAGACGACGACCGGCTGCCACCACGTGACGGCGCGACGCGGTCGGGAGCGGCGGGTGGCGAGTCTCGCCGCCCTGGCCTCGGTGGCCTGCTGCAGGGTCGCCATCAGCGGTGCCCCTCTCGGAGTGCGTGGGAGACCTCGCCGACCAGTTCGGCGAACTCGGGGGTGAACCGGATGTCGGGGTCGCGCGGCATCGGGAACGGGACGTCGAAGCGGCCGACGATGCTGCCGGGGCGACCGGACATCACGATGACCTTGGTGGACAGGTACACGGCCTCGGACACCGAGTGCGTGATGAACAGCCCGGCGAAGCGCTGCGCGACGAAGAGCCGCAGGAGCTCGTCGTTGAGGCGCTCGCGGGTGATCTCGTCGAGGGCGCCGAACGGCTCGTCGAACAGGAACAGCTGCGGGTCGAGGGTGAGCGACCTGGCGAGCGAGACGCGCATGCGCATGCCGCCGGAGAGCTGCTTCGGCAGGTTCGACTCGAAGCCGTTGAGTCCGACGAGGTCGATCGCCCGTCGTGCCTTCTCGGCCCGGTCGGCCTTCGGTGCGTGCTGCAGCTCGGCGAGCAGCTCGACGTTGCCCTGCACCGAACGCCACGGCAGCAGCGTGGCGTCCTGGAAGACGTACCCGATCCGGTCCGCGGTGACCTGGGCGGTCCCGTCCGAGGCGGTCTCGAGTCCGGAGGCGATGCGGAGCAGGGTCGACTTGCCGCAGCCGGAGGGGCCGACGACGGAGACGAACTCGCCGCGGTCCACGGTGAGGTCGACTCCCTGCAGGGCGACGGTGCCGTTCGGGAACGTCATCTCGACGTTGCCGAAGTCGAGCAGCGTGTCCGTCGACGTGACGGGCGCTGGTGCGGTGGTGGTCACGTGTACCTCGTTTCGGTGGGGTGGGGCGGGCGGGTCGTGCCGGGGAGCCCGGTCAGGGGACGAGTTCGGGGGCGACGGGCGCTCCGGGTACGGGCGCTCCGGGTACGGGCGCCGCGAGCGCGGGTGCGGCGACGCTGCGGCTGATCTCGGTGACGGCGACGAGCCGGCCGTGCGCGATGACCACCCGGTCGGCGGGGGCGTTCGCCACGGCGTCGACGACGCTCGTCGCGTCCACCGCGATGAGGTCCGCGCGTGCTCCTGGCGCGACCCCGGCGACGGGCAGGCCCATCACGCTGCGCGCGCCGTCGCTGACGAGCGAGTACGCCTCGTCCGGGGTCAGGTGTCCGGCGCTGACCAGGAGCGACGCGGTCTCGAACGCGTCGGAACGGCCGACGGGGTTGAACGGGTCGCGGACGTTGTCGGCGCCGGCTGCGACGCGGACACCGGCGTCGAGCAGGGCTCGCAGGGCGGTGAGTCCGCGGGGCGTCGACACCGGGTGCTGCCAGCCCTGCAGGTACAGGTTCGTGATCGGGAGGGAGATCACCCCGATGTCGGCGGCGAGCACGTCCGCGACGACCTCGGCGAGACGGCCGGGTTCGAGCGTGCCGAGCCGGACGCAGTGTCCAGCGGAGTACTGCCGGTCGCGGGGCCAGTCGCGCACGATCTGCGCGTACCGGTCGAGCGTGACCGGGCCGTCCAGGCTCTCGTCCGCGTGCAGGTCGACGCCGAGGCCCCGCCGCTCGGCGATGGCGAGGAGCCGGACGAGGTCGGCCCCCGGGTCGTCGGCGAGGTGCGGGGCGCCACCGACCAGGTCGACGCCGAGGTCGAGGACCGCCTCGACGTGCTCGTCCGGTGCGTGGTGCCCGGCGAGCGCGACGAGCTCCAGGTCGACGAGCCCGGCGAGCTCGCGGCGGACCTGCACGAGCGCCCGCGCCCCACGGGTCGCCGCCTGCACGTCGGCGGTCCCGCGGGCGCTCAGCACGTCGACGTGGGTCCGGATGGAGGTCGTCCCGGCAGCGAGCATCGCGAGTGCCTGCGTCCGTGCCCGATCGGCGATGTCGGCCACGGTCATGTCGTCGGCGTGGTCGACCCACGCCTCGATCGCGGACCCGAGGTCGCCGAGCGGCGGCTGGATGCGGTCGAAGCTCAGGGCCTTGTCGAGGTGCGCGTGCGGTTCGGCGGGGGCGGTGAGCAGGAGCCGGCCCTGCAGGTCGAACGTCGCCGCTGCGTCGGCGGTGAGGGAGCCCGCCGCAGCGACCTCGACGACGGTCTCGCCGTCGATCCGGACGTCGACGGTGCGCCCGTCCGGCAGTGTCGCTCCGCGCAGCAGGGCCAGCGCGTTCGGCAGGGATGACCGCATCGGAACGCCCTCTCCATCGTGTGTCAGAATGTTGATCGCATCAACATTGGTGATGCTATGAGGACCACGTTTCCCACGTATTTCGCGGCGGTTGCCATGTGTGACGGTCGCGTCCCGGTGAAACCCCGCCCGTGACCGACCGACGGAGGAACAGTGCCCACCGACCTCATCGAGCCCGGCTCGACGAACACCCGCGTCGTCGACGAGCAGGCACTCCGCACCGGCGAGCACATCCGCGCGCTGCGCCGGTCGCACGGCCAGACCCTCGTCCAGCTCGCCGAACGCACCGGGCTGTCGCACCCGTTCCTCAGCCAGCTCGAACGCGGGCACTCCCGCGCCAGCATGGTCTCGCTCGAGAAGATCGCGATCGCGTTGGGCACGAGCCAGGTCGAGCTGCTCGCGGCCGGGGACGCGCAGCACCGCGAAGCCGACGACCGCTCCCCCGACGTCCTGCGTGCCGCCGACGGTGCGCGCGGTCCGTTCTCGAAGGGCGAGGCGCGCCTGCTCGTGCACGGTGGCCGGCACGCGTTCGAACCGCTCGAGTTCACGGGCATGAACACCGACCCCGGCGAGTACTACGAGCACCGCGAGGACGAGTTCCTCTACGTGCTGTCCGGCTCGCTGCTCCTCGACCTCGGGGGCGCCGGCGTGCAGCACCTGGAACCGGGCGACTCCGCCTACTACCGCGGCGGCACACCGCACCGGTGGTGCAGCCCGGACGGCGACCGGTTCCAGCTCGTCGTGGTCAAGCAGAGCCCGTTCGGCGGGGAGAGCGGCGCATGAGCGCTCGGTTCCCCCTCCGGATCGCCGCCCGTCGGGTCGTCGCGGCGGACGTCGTCGCGATCGACCTCGCCGCCGTCGGCCCCGAGCCCCTCCCCACCTGGCAGCCGGGCGCACACCTCGACGTCGAGGTCGCACCCGGCGTCGAGCGGCAGTACTCGCTCGTCACCACCACGGACGACGGGCACTGGCGGGTGGCCGTCCTCCGTGAGCACGGCGGCCGCGGTGGCTCGGTGGCCGTCCACGACACGCTCGAGGTCGGCAGCACCGTGACGGTCGGCGGCCCGCGCAACCACTTCGCCTTCGATCCCGACCGACCCGCGGTGTTCGTCGCCGGCGGCATCGGCATCACCCCGATCGCCGCGATGATCGCCGAGGCCGAGCTCCGCGGGACCCCGTGGGAGCTGCACTACGCGGGTCGCCGGCGGGACGCGATGGCCTTCGCCGAGGACCTCGTGGCCGATCACCCGGGCCGGGTGTCGCTCGCCGTCGCCGACGAGGGCACACGACTCGATGTCGAGGCACTGCTCGCCGCGCCACGTGACGCGGTCGTGTACTGCTGCGGCCCGAAGCGCCTGATGGACGCGGTCGAGGCGGCGGCGGCGCACTGGCCGGACGGCAGCGTCCGGGTCGAACGGTTCGAGGCCTCCGACGCCGCCACGCTCCCCGGCACGGAGTTCGAGGCCGAGCTGGCCGTGTCCGGGATGACCCTGACCGTACCGGCGGACCGCACGCTGCTCGAGGTCGCCGAGGACGCCGGGGTGTTCGTCCTGTCGTCCTGCCGCGAGGGCACGTGCGGTACCTGCGAGACGCCGGTGCTCGAGGGCTCGGTCGACCACCGCGACGCCGTGCTGAGCGCCGCGGAACAGGCCGGCGACCACACCATGATGATCTGCGTGTCCCGCGCGGCACGGGGCTGCCCGCGCCTGGTCCTCGACCTCTAGCCCGAAACCGCCCCGAAACGCGCCGCTGCTAGAACCGGTCCATGCTCACCGTCTCCGGCGCACGCCGCGTCCTCGTCGACCCCAGGACCGAGCGGGACGGGGACGTCCTCGTCGACGACGGCTCGCCGGACCACGCGACCCTCGACGCCTCCGGCTGCGTCGTCACCCCCGGCCTCGTCAACGCCCACCACCACCTGCTGCAGACGGCCTTCCGCACCCTCCCGGGCACGCGTGGCGTGCCCATGTCGGCGTGGCTGCCGACGATGGCCGATGCGTACGGCCGGGTCGGCCACGATCCCGAGCTCTACGGACTCGCCGCGACCGTCGGAGCCGCGGAGGGCCTCCTGTCCGGGGTCACCACGATCGCCGACCACCACCTGAACTGGCCGGCCGCCGCGTCCGCCGACGACACGGTCGCCCTGGCGGCCGCGACGGCCGGGGCGGTCCGTGCGCTCGGAGGCCGCCTGGCGTTCGTCCGTGGTTCCGCGCGGGACGACCCGGACCGCGCGGCGGCGTCGGCCGAGGCGATCGTGACCGGACTGCTCCACCCGGACGCCGTCGGCGGTGTCGACCCCGACGGTCTGCTCCAGGTCGCGGTCGGACCGGCGGGCGTGCACTCCGACGGCGAGGCGACGTTCCGAGCGCTCGGCGACGTGGCCGCACGCCACGGGCTCCGCCGCCGGACGCAGGCGAACGAGCAGGTCGACACCGCCATCGCGCTCGAGCGGTACGGCCGACGGCCGGTCGACCTGCTCGAGGACTGGGGCTGGCTCGCGCCGGACGTGACGATCGCGCACCTGTGCGACGTGACCGACGACGAGATCGCCCGGCTCGCCGCCGCCGGCGTGACCGCGACGCACGCGCCGGGCTGCGACGTGCCGATGGGGTGGGGCGTCGCTCCGGTCGCACGGCTCACGGACGCCGGGATCAGCGTCGGACTCGGGACGAGCGGTGGCGGCAGCAACGACGCCGGGCACCTGCTCGCGGACGCCCGGCTCGCGATGCAGGTGTCGGCACTGGTCGGACCGCAGCTCCCGGCCCGGCAGGTGCTCGGGATGGCGACGGAGGGCTCCGCCGTCGGCCTCGGCCGGCCGGAGCTCGGGCACCTCGGTGCCGGTTCCGCCGGGGACCTGTGCGTGTGGGACGTGTCCGGGGTCGCCGATGCCGGTGTCGACGACCCCGTGGCCGGCCTGCTGTGGGCGTCGCCCGGGGGGCGGCCCCGGCCCCGCGGCGTCGGGGGGGGGGGCGGCGCGGGGGGGGCGGCCCCGGCACGTCGTCGTCGGCGGGCGCGTGGTGGTCAGGGACTGGAGGCTCGTGGCGGCCGACGAGGGCGAGCTCGCGGCCCGGCTGCGGGACCGGTTGGCACGGACGCCGGTCACGTCGTGACGGGCGGGGCAGCTCGTCGGCGCGGGGCGATTCGACACGGTCCCGGCGACCGAGACGGTGACCGCGGCGCGCGTCCGCTGAGCGAGCGCCGCCAGAGCATCCTCATGGCTGACGGGAGGGGCGGGGGGGGGGGGCCCCCCCCCCCCCCCCCCCCCACCCCGGGCCCCCCCCCCCCCGGGGGGGGGGGG
>JASCOI010000104.1 GCA_029959665.1 Microbacteriaceae bacterium PS02333 | reverse complement strand
CGCCCACCGCCCCGGGGGGGCCCCCCCCCGGGCCGGGCACCCCCCCCCAGGGCCCATCTCAGGGGCCGGGGCGGGGACCGAACCCCCGCGCACTACTTCGAGTTGAACGCCAGGGTCGCCGCACCGATGATGCCCGCGTTGTTGCGGAGCGTCGCGGGGATGATGTCCGCCTGCAGGTCGAGGAGCGGCAGGAACTCGTCGTACTGCTTCGAGACGCCGCCGCCGACCACGAAAAGCTCCGGGGAGAGCAGGGCCTCGAGCCGCGAGTAGTACTTCTGCAGGCGCTTCGCCCAGTGCTTCCAGGAGAGGTCGTCCCGCTCCTTCGCCGCGAACGAGGCCTTCGTCTCGTAGTCGACCCCGTCGATCTCCAGGTGGCCGAGCTCCGCGTTCACGATGAGCACGCCGTCGTTGATGAGCGCCGTGCCGATGCCCGTGCCGAGCGTCGTCATGATGACGAGGCCGTCTCGACCCTTCGCCGCGCCGAACTGCTGCTCGGCGAACCCGGCGGCGTCGGCGTCGTTGACGAAGTGGATGGAGCGACCGAGCTCCTTCTCGAAGAGCGCCTCGGCCTCGAAGCCGATCCACTTCTTCGACACGTTCGCCGCCGACATGGTCTTGCCGTCGCGGACGATCGCGGGGAAGCACACGCCCACGGGGACGTCCTGGTCCGGGCCGAGCTCCTCGAGGATCTCGACGACGACGGACACGATGTCGTGCGGCTTCCCACCCTCCGGGGTGGCCTTCTTGATCCGGTCGGTCGTCAGTTCACCGGTCGTCGTGTCGACGATCGCGCCCTTGATGCCTGTACCGCCGATGTCGACGCCGACTGCGAGTGAGGTCATGAGGAGCGGTTGCCTTTCAGGAGACGGTGAGGAGCTCGGCGCCACGTTCTGTGACGACGAGGGTCTGTTCGAACTGCGCGGTCCAGGACTTGTCGCGGGTGCTGACGGTCCAGTCGTCGGCCCAGATGTCCGCGTCGATGCCGCCGAGCGTGAGCATCGGCTCGATGGTGAACACCATGCCGGTCTCGATGACGGTGTCGTACTGGGGCGCGTCGTAGTGGGGGATGATCAGGCCGGAGTGGAACGCGCGGCCGACCCCGTGCCCGGTGTAGTCGCGGACGACCCCGTACCCGAAGCGCTTGGCGTAGGACTCGATGGCCCGGCCGATGACGTTCACCTGCCGTCCGGGGGCGACGGCCTTGATGCCGCGTTCCATCGCGATCCGCGTGCGTTCGACCAGGTCAGCGACCTCGGGCGCCCCCTGCCCGACGACGAACGTGCGGTTCGTGTCACCGTGCATGCCGTCCTTGTACGCGGTGATGTCGATGTTCACGATGTCGCCGTCCTGCAGCACCGTGTCGTCCGGGATGCCGTGGCAGATGACCTCGTTGACCGATGAGCACAGCGACTTCGGGTAGCCCCGGTAGCCGAGCGTCGACGGGTACGCGCCGTGCGAGACGACGTACTCGTGCCCGATGCGGTCGAGCTCGTCGGTCGTGACGCCGGGTCGGATCGCCTCGGCCACCGCGTCGATCGCCCGGGATGCGATGCGCCCGGCGGTGCGGATCAGCTCGATCTCGGACGCGGAGTAGGTGTCACCGAGCCCGTGCTCGTGGGGCTCGACCCTGCCGACGTACTCGGGGCGTTCGATGTCCTTCGGGACGGGCCGCTGGGGGGAGATGCGGCCGGCGGTCAGGTGTCCGTGTTCGTCCCGGGGCATGCGGACCACTCTAGCCGCGGCGGACGACGACCCGTGCCGCCCGTGCCGCGGACGGCGAGGGTACGTTTGGCGGCATGAGCGACGAGCGCATCGAGTCCCAGTGGTGGTTCAACGACAAGACCCACGCGGTCGAGCAGGGACCGCAGTCCCCGCAGCGCGACCGGATCGGCCCGTTCGAGACCCGCGAAGCGGCCGAACACGCGCTGGAGCGCATCAAGGCCAACAACGAGAAGTGGGACGACGAGGACGCGTGACGCGGTCCGGACGCGACCGGTGACGGACGGGCGGGCCCGGGGCCCCCGGGCCCCGGCCCCCCCGCCCCCCCCCCCCCCCCCCCCCCCGTCCGCCGTCCGGCCCCGTCAGGGTCGGTACGTGATCGGCAGCCGCCGGTCGCGACCGAACGCCATGCCGGAGATCTTCGGACCGATGGCGCCCTGTCGGCGCTTCCACTCGGACCGGTCGACCAGGCGCGTGACCTCGGCCACGGTGGCCTCGTCGAACCCCCGCGCCACGATGTCCGCCGCGCCCTGCGCCTGCGTGACGTAGAGGTCGAGGATCGCGTCGAGGACCTCGTACGGCGGCAGGGAGTCCTGGTCCTCTTGTCCGTCGCGGAGTTCGGCCGACGGCGGCTTCGTGATCGAGTTCTCCGGGATCGGTTCGGTCTCGCCACGTGATGCGGCGAGGGCGTTCCGCCACCGGGCGAGCTCCCACACCATCGTCTTCGGGACGTCCTTGATCGGGGCGAACCCGCCGACCGAGTCCCCGTAGATGGTGGAGTACCCGACGGCGAGCTCGGTCTTGTTGCCCGTCGTCAGCACGAGGTGCCCGTCGAGGTTCGACAGGCCCATCAGGATGAGCGCACGGACCCGGGCCTGGATGTTCTCCGCCGCGAGTCCGGTGAGGGCGAGCTGGTCGTCGAAGGGGGCGACGAGGTCGGCGATCGGCTCCGTGCGGTACTGCAGGCCGAGCCGGACGGCGACGTCGTCCGCGTCCGACCGCGAGTGGTCCGACGACCACCGCGACGGCATGGAGACGCCGACCACGTTCGTCGGGCCGATGGCGTCCGCGGCGATGGCCGCGCACACCGCCGAGTCGATGCCGCCGGAGAGCCCGAGGACCACCGAGCGGAACCCGTTCTTCTGCACGTAGTCCCGGGTGCCCAGCACGAGCGCGTCCCAGATCGCGGCGGTGTCGTCCAGCGGTTCGGCGAAGTCCCGCGGCAGCGAGGGGCGCCCGGGCAACTCGCCCGGTGTGGTGTTCGGCGTGTCCAGGTGCACCCGCTGGACGTGGTCGGTCTCGACGGGGTCCGTGGCACGTGCCGGGTCGATGTCGACGACGAGCAGGTGCGACTCGAACTGCGGGGCCCTGGCGAGGACCGTGCCCTGCTCGTCCACCACGACGGAGTCGCCGTCGAAGACCAGGTCGTCCTGGCCGCCGACGATGTTGACGTACGCGACGATCGTGTCGGACTCGGTCGCACGTCGGGTCACGAGCGGCAGCCGGACCTCGTCCTTGTCCGCGACCCACGGCGACGCGTTCACGACGAGGAGGAGCCCGGCGTCGGCGTCGAGCACCCGCGCGACCGGACCGCCGTCGCGCCAGAGGTCCTCGCAGATGATGATCGCCACGTCGACGTCCGCGATCCGGGCCACGAGCAGGTCGTCACCGGGGATGAACACCCGGTACTCGTCGAACACCGAGTAGTTCGGCAGGTGGTACTTCGCGGTGGTGGCGACGACGCGTCCGTGCTGCAGGACGCTCGCGCAGTTCTTCGCGATCGCGGTCGGGGCGGTGCTGACGTCGACGGCCCGCGGCTCGAACGGCCCGTCGGGGTGCCCGACGACGACGGCGACGTCACCGAGTCCCTCGTCGGCGAGCTGTGCGGCCAGCGCGACCACCGCGGCACGCGCGGCCCGCAGGAACGATGGCCGTGACGCGAGGTCCTCGATCGGGTAGCCGGAGATCGCCATCTCACCGACCGCGACGAGGTCGGCGCCCCGTGTGGCTGCGGAGCGGACGGCGTCGACGATCCCGGCGGTGTTCCGGGCGAACGCGCCCACCACCGGATTCGTCTGGGCGAGTGCCAAGCGGAGACGGGGCATGACCACTAGCCTATTGAGCACGGCCGTCGTACGGCCGTGGTGGAACGCGGAAAGGGCGTGCATGGACAAGCAGACGGACTTCGTGCTCCGCACCATCGAGGAGCGGGGCATCAAGTTCATCCGACTCTGGTTCACGGACGTCATCGGGACCCTGAAGTCGGTGGCGATCGCCCCGGCAGAGGTCGAGGGGGCGTTCGCCGAGGGGATCGGCTTCGACGGCTCCGCGATCGAGGGCCTCAGCCGCTCCTACGAAGCCGACGTGCTCGCGCACCCGGACCCCTCGACGTTCCAGATCCTGCCGTGGCGCGGGGAGATCGACCCGACCGCGCGGATGTTCTGCGACATCGCGACGCCGGACGGACAGCCCGCCGTCGCCGACCCCCGCAACGTCCTCAAGCGCACGCTGGCGCGGGCGAGCGAGCGCGGGTTCACGTTCTACACGCACCCCGAGATCGAGTTCTACCTGCTGAAGGACCGGGACTGGAAGGACGGCGGCCCGAAGCCAGTCGACCAGGCCGGCTACTTCGACAACGTCCCCGGCGGCAGCGCCCACGACTTCCGTCGCCGCGCCGTCCGCATGCTCGAGGACCTCGGCATCTCGGTGGAGTTCAGCCACCACGAAGCCGGCCCCGGCCAGAACGAGATCGACCTCCGCTACGCCGACGCGCTGACGATGGCGGACAACATCATGACCTTCCGCACCGTGGTGAAGGAAGTCGCCATCGAGCAGGGCGTCTACGCGACGTTCATGCCGAAGCCGATCTCCGGGCAGCCCGGCTCGGGTATGCACACGCACGTGTCGCTGTTCGAGGGCGACCAGAACGCGTTCTACGAGCCCGGCGGCGAGTACCAGCTGTCCCCGACGGCGAAGCAGTTCATCGCGGGCCTGCTCAGGCACGCACCGGAGATCACGGCGGTCACGAACCAGTTCGTGAACTCGTACAAGCGGCTCTGGGGCGGCGACGAGGCCCCCTCGTTCGTCACGTGGGGCCACAACAACCGCTCGGCCCTGGTGCGCGTCCCGCTGTACAAGCCGAACAAGGGCCAGTCGTCGCGCGTCGAGTACCGCGGCATCGACTCCGCGGCGAACCCGTACCTGGCGTACTCGCTCATCCTCGCCGCCGGGCTCAAGGGCATCGAAGAGGGCTACGAGCTCCCGCCGGAGGCCGAGGACAACGTCTGGAGCCTGACCGACTCGGAGCGCAAGGCCCTCGGGTACGCGCAGCTCCCGGCGAGCCTCGACCACGCACTGTCGCTGATGGAGGACTCCGAGCTCGTCGCCGAGACGCTGGGCGAGCAGGTGTTCAACTACGTGCTCCTCAATAAGCGGCAGGAGTGGAAGCGGTACCGCGACCAGGTCACGCCGTTCGAGCTGGACACCAACCTCGGCATGTTGTGATCAGCTGATCGATGACCGGCAGGACGAAGACGTCGCGTTCCGAGTTGGCCCGGCTGGGCTTCGCGGAGCTCTCCGAGACGCTCGAGCGTCTGGCCGACCTGGAGGCCCGGTTCGGCTCCGACATGCGGCTGCCGGTCAGCGAGCGGCCGGGGCTCTGGGAGTCCACGGCCGACCCCGACGGCGCGCTCCGGCGCATCGAACGGCTCATGGAGACCCACCCGGACGAGGTCAGGGCCGTCCTGGCGGACGACGACGCCACCGAGCGGTTCGTCCGGCTGCTCGGTGCCTCGGTCGGCCTGGGGGACTTCTTCCAGCGCCGACCCGCCGAGCTCGCACTGCTCCTCGACCCGGTCACCGAGCCGTGGTCGCAGCAGGAGTACACGGCGTCCCTGACCGAGGCCGTCGACGGTGCGATCGGTGAGGACGCCCGGCTGCGGCTCCGGGTGCGCTACCGACGGCACCTGGCCCAGATCGCCCTGTTCGACGTCCTGCACCCGTCCCCGACCAGCGCGTTCCCGGCCGTCGCCGCCGGGCTCGCCGACCTCGCGGGCGCTGCGCTGGACGTCGCCGTGGACGTGGCCAGGGCAGAGGTCCCGTTCCCCGAGACCGACGTCGCCGCCACCCCGCTCGCGGTCATCGCGATGGGCAAGGCCGGCGCGCGCGAGCTCAACTACGTCAGCGACGTCGACGTCATCTTCGTCACCGAGTCGACCCTGGACCCCGACAGCGGATCCGGCGTCGACACCGACAAGGCGGTCCGGATCTCCACCCGCATCGCGATCGCCGCGACGCACGTGATCACCGACCTCGCGGTCGAGCCAGCGCTGTGGGAGGTGGACGCCAACCTTCGCCCCGAGGGCAAGGACGGCGCACTCGTCCGCACCCTCGACTCGCACGTGGCGTACTACGAACGCTGGGCCCGAGAGTGGGAGTTCCAGGCGCTGCTGAAGGCCCGCGCGATCGCGGGGACGACGGACCTCGGGGAACGCTACGTCGCTGCGGTCGCGCCGTTCGTGTGGAACTCGTCGAAGCGTCCCGGGTTCGTCGAGTCCGTGCAGCGGATGCGCGAGCGTGTGACCGACAACATCCCGGACGGCGAGGTCGACCGGCAGCTCAAGCTCGGACCGGGGGGCTTGCGCGACGTGGAGTTCACCGTGCAGCTCCTGCAGCTCGTGCACGGCCGCGACGACGAGAGCGTCCGCGTGCGCTCGACGCTCGAGGCCATGGACGCGCTCACCGCCGCCGGGTACGTCGGACGACCGGAAGCCGCACGCTTCGGTCCCGACTACGCCCTGCTGCGGGTCCTCGAGCACCGGATCCAGCTCCGACGGCTCCGACGGACGCACATGATGCCCGCGGACGAGGACGAGCTCCGGGTCCTCGCACGCTCGAGCGGCGTCGCGACGTCCGCGAGTGCGCTGGAGACCCGCTGGCGTGCCGTCAAGCTCGAGGTCCGCGGCCTGCACGAGCGGCTGTTCTACCGCCCGCTGCTGTCCGCCGTGGCCGCGTCCGACGGTGACATCGTCCTGACGAACGACCAGGCGCGGGACCGCCTCGGTGCGATCGGCTTCGCGGACCCGGACGGCGCGCTGGCACACATCCGGGCGCTCACGCCGGGGACGTCCCGTCGTGCGACCATCCAGCGGAACCTGCTGCCCGTGCTGCTCCGGTGGATGGCCGAGGGCCCGGCACCCGACCGCGCGCTCCTGGCCTTCCGCCGGTTGAGCGACACCCTGGGGGAGTCCAGCTGGTTCCTCCGCATGCTCCGCGACTCGTCAGGGGCCGCGCACAGCCTGACGACCGTCCTGTCCGAGTCCGCGTTCCTGTCCGGGCTCCTCGAACGCTTCCCCGAGGCGGTGGCCTGGCTCGACGAACCCGAGTCGTTGCTGCAGCCACGACCGATCGCGTCGCTGCTGTCCGAGGTCCGTGCCACCACCGCGCGGCACGGCGACGACGTGGCAGCGGCGTCGTCCCTGATCCGCTCGATCCGTCGGCGCGAGACGCTGCGCCTCGGCATGGCGGCCGCGCTCGGCAGGCTCGACGTCGACCAGCTCGGACCCGCTCTCAGCGACATCACCGAGGCGACGCTGACCGGCGCGCTCGACCTCGCACGACGCGACGCTCCGGACGACCTGGAGTTCGGCATCATCGCGATGGGACGGTACGGCGGGCGAGAACTCGGGTTCGGGTCGGACGCCGACGTCCTCTACGTCTACCGCGCGCCCGAGGGTGCCGGCGAGATCGCCTCGCGCGCGGCACAGGTGATCGTCCGCGAGCTCAACCGGCTCACCGACGACGCCATCTACCCGTTCGACCTCGACATCGACCTGCGTCCGGAGGGCAAGAACGGCCCGGTGGTGCGCACCCTCGAGTCCTACGGCGCGTACTACGCCCGCTGGTCGCTCACGTGGGAGGCACAGGCGCTCCTCCGTGCCAGGGGTGCCGTCGGGGACGAGCAGCTCCTCCGCGACTTCGAGCACCTCGCGGACCGCACCAGGTACCCCGAGCACATCGAGGAGCGCGAGGTCCGCGAGGTCCGTCGCATCAAGGCCCGCGTGGAGTCCGAGCGGCTGCCCCGCGGTGCGGATCCGGCGCGCCACCTCAAGCTCGGTCGCGGGTCGCTCAGCGACGTGGAGTGGTTCGTCCAGCTCCTGCAGCTCCAGTACGCCCTCTCCGTGCCGGCGCTCCGCACGACGTCGACGCTCGACGCGCTCGACGGAGCCGTCGCCGAGGGGCTCGTCGCGTCGGAGGACGGCGAGCGGCTCGCCGCAGCGTGGCGGTTCGCGTCGAGGACCCGCAGCGCCCTCGTGCTGTGGTCGGGCAAGACCACGGACGTGCTCCCCGTCGACCGCATCCAGCTCGAGGGTGTCGCGCGGTTGATGGAGTACCCGCCGGGGTCGGCGACGCAGCTCGAAGAGGACTACCTCGGCGTCACCCGACGTGCCCGACAGGTCTTCGAGCGCGAGTTCTACGGCGCCTGACGCCCGCTCGACACGCCCGGGGTGCGGATCTCGAGGCGAAGGTGACATGTCGTCGGAGGTTAATTCTTCGTGTCGTGCGACGTCCCCCGAAATCGACCGATCTGTACCCCTCTCAGCAACAGGTGTCAGCTCGTTACCGAGCCGTTACCAAGCGTGCGGATCTCCGCAACACGCATCGTGAGGTCGGGCCGCGACGCACCAGGTGACCCCGCTCGGAACTGGGGTTTCGTGCTGCAGTGCGCCGAGCCTCCAGGCGGACGGATTCGCCGGTCGGGGTGACCGGTGGGGTGAACGTGGTCCGCACATGTGCTGACAGCAACCGAGGGGACAGGAGTACTGCGCCCGGCGGGGGACTTCGGTGTACCCCGTAACGTGCCCGTAACGCCCCCGGACGGGGGTCATGTTGCACCGGTCGCCTCCGAGGTGCATCAATGGGTGACACCCGAACCGACCCCCGATTTCCCGATGGCGCGGAATCACCACCCCGAACGTTGAAGCAGGGATCGATGTTCACCTTCATTCTGCAGATCAGGCAGATGGTCGACGGACACCCCGAGTTCTACCTCTTCGCCGTGTACTCCGCGGTGATCTGGTTGCTCTGGTTGCTCAAGGTCGTCCTCTCCGCCCGTTACCGCCCCTTCACCGGCACCTACGTCGGGACGACGAGCGTCGTCGTCCCCGTCGTGGACGAGCCACTGGACCTCTTCCGGGACGTCATCGGCCGCATGGTCGAGCAGCGCCCCGGCGAGATCATCGTCGTGATCAACGGCAAGAGGAACGAAGCGCTCGAGGAGGTCTGCGAGGAGTTCGCCCCACTCGTCCGCTGGACCCACACGCCGATCCCCGGCAAGCGCAACGCCGTCAAGGTCGGCACCGAGATGTCGAACGGGGACATCACCGTCCTCGTCGACTCCGACACGGTGTGGACGCCGGGTGCGCTCGAGGAGCTCCTCAGGCCGTTCGCCGACGAGTCCGTCGGCGGTGTCACCACCCGGCAGCGCATCCTCGAGCCCGAGCGCTCGTGGATCACCCGCTGGGCGGACTGGCTCGAGAACTCGCGAGCGCTCTACTCGATGCCCGCACAGAGCGTCCTCGGACAGATCGGCTGCCTGCCCGGCCGCACGATCGCGTTCCGCCGGAACATCCTGATGCGCGTCATGGACCGCTTCATGCACGAGAAGTTCATGGGCGTGTTCCTCGAGGTCTCGGACGACCGCACGCTGACGAACCTCACCCTCAAGGAGGGCTACCGGACCGTCTACCAGTACACGTCGCTCGTGTACACGGACGCTCCGCTGCAGGTGAAGAAGCTCTTCAAGCAGCAGCTCCGCTGGGCCCGCGGCTCGCAGTACAACACGCTGCGCATGATGCCGTGGATGCTCGGTCACGCACCCGTGCTGGCGCTGTTCTTCATCACCGACATCATCCTGCCGTTCATGCTCTTCGGCGTGATCGCCGGCTGGATCTACCGCGCGCTCACCGGTCAGGGCGAGAACCTCTACCAGGGGATCCTGCACCAGTACGGGTTCTCGACGGGGTTCATCTACGTCGCGGCACTCATGGTCGTGTCCAGCGTCCTGAGCATGGCGATCCGGCAGATGCGACACCTCGCCGAGAAGCCGAGCGACTTCTTCCGGCTACCGATGTTCATCATCGTGTCGACGTTCTTCCTCATGCCGATCCGCCTCATCGGGTTCTTCCGGCTCGCCCACGCCAGCGGCTGGGGGACCCGTGCCGGGGCCTACGCCGGTGGTCCGATGGAGACCGACCCGGCACAGCCGCAGGCCGTCGCCACCCAGACGCCGGTCAGCCCGATCGACCGCGCTGCCGGGTACACGACGGCAGAGGGCTCCGGACGGGTGACCGCCCGGACGGACGACCAGGTCGCGGCGGATCGCGCCTTCGACGAGTTGTTCGGCCCGGCCGGTCGCGAGTACGACGGCCTCGGCGCCACCACCAACTCGACCTCGACGGTCCTGGCGACCCGCCGCTCGGCGGCAGCCGCGGCAGCGCCGACGGCTCCGGCCGCGGCGGCGAAGCCCACCAAGGTCCGTCGGTACAACCCCTACGCGGCGATCCCGTACTGCATCGGGATCGCGATCTTCGCCCTGGAGGCTCTCACCATTGTCTGACCTCTTCCGTTCCACCAGTTCGTGGTGGGCACCATCGAGCAAGCACGCCAAGCGCACGGCCGTCGGGACGACCGCGATCGTGGTGGCGCTCGGCCTCATCACGTGGTCCGTGTGGATCTCACCGTCCAGCCCGGTCTCGACGGCGGTGCACCACGCCCTCGGCGTCAAGACCTCCCAGGAGAAGGCCGTCGACGCCGAGGCGCTGCAGACCAAGCTGACCGCGGCGCAGAAGCAGATCTGGAAGCTCGAGGGGCAGCTCAAGTCCTCGACCGCCCAGTCCGGCTCCCGCGGCGACCAGGTCGCGCAGCTCAAGGCGCAGATCGCCTCGCTGCAGTCCGAGCTCGGATCCGCGAAGGCACAGGCGGCAGCCGGGACGAAGTCCGGTTCCGGGTCGACCGGGTCCGGTTCGGGCTCGGGCTCCGGCTCTTCCGGGACCGGCACGCACAACGCCTCGACCGGCCACGGCGTCACGAACCCGAACACCGGTCCGTCGAAGGACCCGAACCCGACGGCCCCCGTCGCGGTCCCGTCCAAGGCGGAGATCCTGAACCAGCCCACGCGCTGGTACGGACTCTACACCGCGCAGTCGCCGTTCAACTGGGCCGAGTACGACCAGGTGTCCCAGCAGGTCGGCAAGGCCACGAACATGGTCGGGTTCTTCCAGGGCTTCGACCAGGACTTCAACGCGAGCGCCGTCCAGCGCTCCTGGGCGAACGGCCGGCTCCCGATCATGACGTGGGAGTCCGCTCCCGCGCAGACCGGCAACGACCAGACCGTCGTGCCGGGATACTCGAACGCGGACATCGTCTCGGGCAAGTTCGACGCGTACCTGACGAAGTACGCCCAGGCGCTGAAGGCGAACGGGCAGCCGATGGTGATCCGTCTCGACCACGAGATGAACGGGTCTTGGTACAACTGGTCCGAGGGCGACGGCAAGAACGGCAAGCCGGACAACGCCGCCGGGTCCTACGTGGCCATGTGGAAGCACGTGCACGACGTCTTCCAGGCGAACGGTGCGAACGACTACGTCGTGTGGAACTGGGCGCCGAGCCGCATCGACAAGCTCGGCAACGCGAAGTACCAGACGCTCGACTACATGAAGAACTACTACCCGGGCGCGGACTACGTCGACTGGGTCGGCATGTCGGGCTACTACCGCTCCGCTTCGGAGACCCCGTCCTTCGCGAACACCTTCGGTGCGACCGTCGGGCAGCTCCGTCAGGTGGCACCCGGGAAGCACATCCTCCTCAGTGAGATCGGCGCCACCGAGACCGGCACGACCGTGTCCAACGGGCAGAAGTCGAAGTGGATCACGTCCCTGTTCGACGCGCTGGCCGATCCCGCGAACTCCGACATCATCGGCTTCTCGTACTTCAGCGAGACCGCCACGACGGTCGTCGACGGCGTCCGCTCCACCAACGACTGGCGACTCAACTCGCGCGCCGACAGCCTCCAGGCCTTCGTGGACGGCATCAAGCGCACCGACATCGACTACGACCTGCAGGAGGTCACCAAGTGAGTGCTCCGAAGAAGTCCCCGTCCACCGCCGACGTCCGTCCGGCACCCGTCATCAGCGTGATCGGCACCGGCTACCTCGGTGCCACCCACGCCGCCGCCATGGCCGAGATGGGCTTCGAGACCATCGGCGTGGACGTCGACCCCGCCAAGCTCGCGGCGCTGTCCGCCGGCGAGGTGCCGTTCTACGAGCCGGGGCTGCCCGAGCTCATCACGAAGCACGTCGCGAGCGGCAAGCTCCGGTTCACGGCGGACATCGCCGAAGCCGTGGCCGCCGCGGACGTCCACTTCGTCTGCGTCGGCACGCCGCAGAAGGCCGGCTCGCACGCCGCGAACCTCGCCTACGTCGAGAGCGCCACGCGTGGCGTCGCCGAGAACCTCACCCACCCGGGCCTGATCGTCGGCAAGTCGACCGTCCCCGTCGGCACCGCAGCCCGGCTCCGTGGCATCGTCCGCGAGTTCGCGCCGAGCGGCATCACCGCCGAGCTCATCTGGAACCCCGAGTTCCTCCGTGAGGGCAAGGCCGTCGAGGACACGCTGCACCCGGACCGCCTGGTCTGGGGCGGCGCGTCCGCTGCTGCCGACGCCGTCATCCGCGAGGTCTACGCCGCACCGATCAGCGAGGGCACTCCGGTCATCACGACGGACCTCGCCACCGCCGAGCTCGTCAAGGTCAGCGCGAACGCGTTCCTGGCGACGAAGATCTCGTTCATCAACGCGATCTCCGAGATGTGCGCCATCACCGGTGCCGACGTCACGACGCTCGCGGACGCCCTCGGGCACGACGCCCGCATCGGTCGCAAGTTCCTGAACGCCGGGCTCGGCTTCGGTGGCGGCTGCCTGCCGAAGGACATCCGTGCCCTCATGTACCGCGCGAACGAGATCGGTGCCGGGCAGGTCGTCGGCCTCATGCAGCAGGTCGACGAGATCAACATGGGCCAGCGTCAGCGGGTCATCGACATGGCGATCGACTCCGCCGGCGGCTCGGTCCTGAACCGTCGCATCGCGGTCATCGGTGCGGCGTTCAAGCCCCTCACCGACGACGTGCGGGACTCGCCGGCGCTCAACGTCGCCGCTGCGCTGCACCTCCGCGGCGCCCAGGTCACGCTGTGGGACCCCGAGGCGATGGACACGGCCAAGCGGTCGTTCCCGACGCTCAGCTACACCGCGTCGATGCCGGAGGCCCTCGAGGGTGCGGACATCGTGCTCGTGCTCACCGAGTGGGACGACATCATCGGTGCCGACCCCGCGGTGCTCGGCGAGCTCGTCGGACGCAAGGTCGTCATCGATGCGCGCAACTGCCTCCCGGTCGAGAACTGGGTCAAGACGGGCTGGACCGTCCGTTCCCTGGGACGGCCCACTCCGATCGCGGGTGCACCCGTGAGCGTCGCCGCGGGGACGAACGACACGTTGGCCACGAGCCGCTAGTCGCCGCAGCAGACGGGGTCCGTGCCGGGGCGGCACGGGCCCCGTTTCGCGCGCTCGGGGTCGGGTGGGCGTGGGGGGCCGTTTCGCGCGTACAAAGCCGAATCGCGCGTAGGAAGCAGTTTGTTTCGGCTCCCTACGCGCGATCCGGCTTCCTATTGCAGGTGCGATGGGAAGGAACGTCACGAGGCGACCGCCTGGAGGCCCGGGGGGGGGGGGCGCGGCGCCCCCCCCCGCGGGGGGGGGTTGAGCAAAGA
>JASCOI010000103.1 GCA_029959665.1 Microbacteriaceae bacterium PS02333 | reverse complement strand
CAGTGTTCCGGTGGTCATAGCGAGAGGGAAACGCCCGGTCACATTCCGAACCCGGAAGCTAAGCCTCTCAGCGCCGATGGTACTGCAAGGGGGACCTTGTGGGAGAGTAGGACGCCGCCGGACTTCTCTTGCAACACCAGGGAACCCCTGACCAGTACTGGTCAGGGGTTTTCTGCGTTCCAGGACTGTCCACAGGCCCGCCGTCGCAGGGGTCGCCCGCGATAGGATCGTCGGCGTCATGACTGCGCCATTCACCACCGCCACCGGTTCCGACGTCCGCGTCCGATTCTGCCCATCGCCGACGGGGACCCCCCACGTCGGCCTCGTGCGGACGGCCCTGTTCAACTGGGCCTACGCCCGCCACACCGGCGGCAAGCTCGTGTTCCGCATCGAGGACACCGACGCGGCTCGGGACAGCGAGGAGTCGTACCAGCAGATCATCGAGGCGCTGCGGTGGCTCAAGCTCGACTGGGACGAAGGCGTCGAGGTCGGTGGACCGCACGGCCCGTACCGGCAGTCCGAGCGGTCCGACGTCTACGAGAACGCGATCGCGAAGCTCAAGGACGCCGGCCACCTCTACGAGTCCTTCGTGACGCCGGAGGAGATGGAGGCGCGGAACATCGCGGCCGGTCGCGACCCCAAGCAGGGCTACGACAACCACGAGCGCGACCTGACCGAGGACGAGCGCCAGGCGTTCCGCGACCAGGGCCGTGAGCCGGCGCTCCGGCTCCGCGTGCCCGACCGCGACCTGAGCTTCGACGACCTGGTCCGCGGTGAGATCACGTTCAAGCAGGGCACGTTCCCGGACTTCGTGGTGGTGCGTCCGAACGGCAAGCCGCTGTACACGTTCACGAACCCGGTCGACGACGCACTCATGGGCGTGACGCACGTGCTCCGTGGCGAGGACATCCTGTCGTCGACCCCGCGCCAGATCGCCCTGTACGAGGCGCTGTTCGAGATCGGGATGGCCGGGTTCATCCCGCGCTTCGGGCACCTGCCGTACGTGATGGGCGAGGGCAACAAGAAGCTCTCCAAGCGCGACCCGGAGTCGAACCTCTTCCACCACCGTGCCAACGGCATGATCCCCGAAGGGCTCATCAACTACCTGGCGCTGCTCGGATGGTCGATCGGCCCTGACCGCGACGTCTTCTCGATCGACGAGATGGTCGAGGCGTTCGACGTCGCCGACGTGAACCCGAACCCGGCCCGGTTCGACCACAAGAAGGCCGAGTCGATCAACGGCGACCACATCCGCCTGCTCGCGCCGGCGGACTTCCGCGACCGCCTGAAGCCGTACCTGACCGAGTACCTCTCGGACCCGGCCACCGCCGAGCAGGAGCAGGTGCTCGAGGCAGCGGCGCCCCTGGTGCAGGAGCGCATGCAGCTGCTCAGCGAGGCCCCCGGGATGCTCGGGTTCCTGTTCACGGCGGACGGCGACCTCATCGTCGAGGAGGACGCGCTCGCGAGCCTCAAGGGCGACCCGAGCGAGGTCCTCACCGCGAGCATCGCCGCACTCGAGCGGCTCGACGACTGGCGGACCGAGGCGATCGAGGGTGCACTCCGTGTGGCGCTCATCGACGGCCTCGGCCTGAAGCCGCGCCTGGCATTCGGTCCGCTGCGCGTCGCGGTGTCGGGTCGCCGGATCAGCCCGCCGCTGTTCGAGTCGATGGAGATCCTCGGCAAGGACTCGACGCTCGCACGGCTCCGCGCACTCTCGGCTCGCTGACGTGTACGACGTCGCGGTGATCGGTGCGGGGCCCGCTGGTCTCAGCGTCGCACTCAACCTGGTGCGGGCGAGGCGGTCCGTGCTGCTGCTCGACGCGAACCGTCCGCGGAACGCCGCCACGCTGCGGTCGCACGGCTTCCTGACGCGTGACGGCATCTCGCCGCTCGAGCTCCGGAAGCTCGGACGCGCCGAGGTCGAACAGTACGCAGAGGCCACCGTCACACAGGCGATCGTCGACCGGGTCGCACCGGACGGCGACGGCTGGCGCGTGCACGGGACCTGGCGTGGCGCCGAGGTCGACGAGACGGCGCGCGCGGTGGTCATCGCGACGGGGCTCCGTGAGGAGTTCCCGGCGCTGCCGTCCCTGCGGGCGTTCTACGGCACCGCGATGCACAGCTGTGTCGAGTGCGACGCCTACGAGCGGTCCGGCGAGCCTCTGGCGTTCGTGTGCGAGACCGCCGACGTCGTCGACCGGGCGCTGCTCATCGCGGCGTGGACCGACGACCTCGTCGTGTACACGAACGGCACCGCGCCGCTCGACGACGACGGTCGCCGCCGTCTGGCCGACGCGGGTGTGCGGATCGACGAGCGGCCCGTCGCCGACCTGGAGGGGGACCGGTCCGGGATGACCGGTGTTCGCCTCGCAGACGGCCACGTGGAGCCGCGGACGGGCGGGTTCGTCCGACCGACGTGGCACGTCGACCTGGACTGGGTCGACGCGGCACTCGATCGTGACGCCGAAGGACTCGTCGTGGTCGACCGCGTCGGTCGCACGACGGTCCCCGGGCTGTACGCCGTCGGCGACGTGACCCCGCCCGGGCCCGAGCAGCTGATCGTCGCTGCCGGGCACGGGGCGATGACCGCCGCCGCGGTGCACCGCGACCTCGTCGGTGGTCTTGCGGACCTCCGGGATGCTGTACAGTAGATGACCGTGCCCCGGACAACGGGGACGGAAGACCGACAGGTCTTTTGGGGTATGGTGTAATTGGCAACACAGCGGTTTCTGGTACCGTCGTTCTTGGTTCGAGTCCAGGTACCCCAGCAGATGTGAGAACGGCCCCCGGGAAGTCCCGGGGGCCGTTTTCGTGCGCCGTTCACATCGCGTTCAGCGGAAGCCGCAAGGATGCGCAGAACCGCAGGATGTCCGCACCCGCCCCCGTCACCCCTGGAACGGGGACCACTCGTCGACTTACTGTCCGAGTGGCCGTACCGGACGGGCGGTCAGCAGACGATCCAGGGGAACTGCCATGACGTCCACCGACGCATTGCTCCACCACCGTTGGGACCACACCGCTGTGGTCCCTGTCGCGGACGACCACTCGGTCCTCGACCGCTGGGCGCGCGTCGTGACCGCGTACCCGGACGAACCGGCCCTCGCGGGCGACGGCCGTGCGTGCACGTTCGCCGAGGCGGACGCGCTCGCGTCGTCGCTCGCCACGGTCCTCGCCGAGCGGTTGCACCCCGACGACCGGACCGGAGCCGGCGTCGGCGTGGTCCCCGGCGGCGCTCCCGTGCCGATCGGTGTCATGGCCGGCCAGACGACCGAAGCCGTGGTGGCCGTCCTGGCGCTGACGATGGCGAACCGCGTCGTGGTCGTTCTCGACGACCACCTGCCGGAAGCCCGGCTGCGCCACGTGGTCGAGCTCGCGGGCGTCTCGGAGGTCCTCGCGGACACCGCGCACGCGGACCTCGCCGCCTCGGTCCTCGGCGACGCCGGCACGGTCCACGACCTGTACGCGCTGTTCGACGCGTCGGCGGACGCCGCGGACCGGACGAGCAGCGCCGACGCGGTGGCACGGACCGACGCCGTCGGCGACCAGGACCTGAGCCGTCTCGGCGGCGGGGACCCCCTCGTGCTGGTCTTCACCTCCGGGTCGACCGGCATGCCGAAGGGCGTCGCGATGACCCACCGGCAGCAGCTGCGGAACACCGAGCAGGACGCCGTCGCGCTCGGACTCCGTCCAGGGGACCGGATGGGCCTCGTGCTCCCGCTGTCCTTCGCGGCCGGCTACCTCATGGCCTTCAGCACCCTCCTGAACGGCGGGGCCATCGTGCTCCTCGACCCGCGGGACCTCGGCACCGACCGACTGCTCGAGCGGATGCCGGAGGAGGACGTGAACCTGCTCGTCTGCACCCCGCACCTGCTCCGGTCCATCGTCCAGACGAAGCAGGCGGTCCCCGGTGGCGCACGGCTGCCGTTCCGCCTCCTGATGACCGTCGGCGAACCGATCACCGGCACGGACGTCGTCGCCGCGCGCCCGGTGCTCGGCGCCCAGACCGTGATCTGGAACGGCTTCGGGGCGAGCGAGATGGGGTGCGTCGCGTACTGCTCGGTCGCGCCGGGTGACGACGTCCCCTCCGGCGTGATCCCCGCCGGGTTCCCGCTCCCGGGCAAGACCGCCAGGATCGTCCGCGAGGACGGCACCCCGGCCGACCTCGGTGAGACCGGCGAGCTCGTGATCGAGTCCGACGGCCTCTCCGCCGGGTACTGGGGCGCACCGGACAAGACCGCCGAACGCCTCGGCGCGACGGCCGACGGCACGCCCACGTGGCGACAGGGCGACCTCGCGAAGCTCGAGGCCGACGGCAGCCTGGTGCTCCTCGGCCGCTCCGACGACGCCGTGAAGGTCCGCGGCTACCTCGTCGAGCCCAGCGAGGTCGAGGCAGCGCTCCGGGCCGTCGAGGACGTGCACGACGTCGTCGTCACCGCGCTCGTCGAGCCGCCGGCCGTCACCCGCCTCGTCGCCTACGTCGTCGGTCGCCCTGGACGTCGGACCCCGGCGCCCGCTGCGATCCGCCGTGCGCTCCGCGATCGGCTGCCGGAGTACATGGTGCCGGCGTCGATCGTCCCGATGCCCGAGCTGCCCCGCAACGAGCGCGGCAAGGTCGACCGTGCGCTGCTCCCCGGTGCGCCGTCGATCGAGACCGAGATGGTCGAGGGCGAGTACGACCAGTGGGAGCTCGTCGTCGGACAGATCTGGGCGGAGGTCCTCGGCCTCCGTGGCGTGCACCTCGACGAGGACTTCTCCGCGCTCGGCGGCGACTCGCTGTCCGCCGAGGAGATGCTCGCGACGGTGCACGTTCGGCTCGGCGTCGACATGCGCGCGTCCGAGTTGCTCGAGCACCCGACGCTCCGGATGTTCGCACGACACGTCCGCTCGGGGACCAGTGCGCTGCCGAGCCACCCGGACATCGTGAAGGTGTCCGAAGCGCGGACCCCCGGCCGTCCGCCGGTGTTCTGCCTGTCCGGGGGCGGCGCGCTCGGCCTGACGTTCCTGCCGCTCTCCCGGTACCTGCCGGAGCACGACGTCTACGCGATCCAGCAGCACGGCCTGGAGCGCCGCGCCATCCCGGACTGGAGCATCGAGCAGAGCGCACGCCGGTACATCGCCCTGATGCGCATCGTGCAGCCGCGCGGCCCGTACATCATCGTGGGCCACTCGCTCGGCGGCATCGTCGGACTCGAGGTGGCACGGCTCCTCACCGAGGCGGGGGAGGAGATCGAGCACCTCGCACTGCTCGACTCGTACCTGCCGCGCACCCGGACCGAGGCCGCGCAGCTGAACTTCGCCAGGATGGAGCCCCGTGAACCGCGGAACGCCGCCGTCCGCGCGCTCCGGCACGGACTCGACCGAGCCGTGAAGCGCGTGCTGCCGTCCGGCGTGCCGTACGGGGACCTCTTCCTGCGTCGTGCACGGGCCTACGGTGCCGGGGTGCTGCGCTACGGCGGGCAGAGGGACTTCGACGCGATGTTCGACCACGCCGAGATGATCGTGCGCCGGCACACGCCGACGCCGTTCCACGGGCGGTCGACCTTCGTGCTCGCGGACGACAACCCGGACGTCGAGCGCTGGTCGTCGGTGCTCCGCGGGGACAACCGCACCGTGCACATCCAGGCGGAGCACACGTCGCTCCTGCGCGAACCGCACGTCGCGGAGCTCGCAGCGGAGCTGCGCACCGCCCTCGGGACGGACCCGACCCGGCCCTGACGGCCCGAACAGACGGACTGGCGGGGGCGGGGGGGGCCCCCCCCCCCCCCCCCGCCCCCCCCCCCCCCCGCGGCGGGGGCGCCCCCCCCCCCCCCCCCCCCCCCCCCCCCCCCCCCCTCCCGGGGTGACCCGACGGCCCACCGCAGCCCGCTTGCGGGTTTCCGTATCCGCACTCGGGGGCCCGCAACGGATCACCGATCGCATTGACCGGTCACCCCGCCCCGACGAAGGTGGGAATCCCCAGGGAGCGGCGTACCCCCGCGACCGACGGGAACGACGGTGCACCCTCACCGCCGTGCACCGCAGCTGACGTACCCGCGTCCGGTCCTCGCGTACCCCGAGGACCATCGATCGTCGCAGTGACGGTCTTCCCGATTGCCGCCCTGAACCCGACAGGAGCACCATGTCCGCCAGCACGATCCGTCCCCTGGACCCTCGCGTCTCGGTCGTCATCCCCGCACGCAACGAGGCGAGGAACCTCGAGATCATCCTCCCGAAGCTCCCGCCGGTGTACGAGGTGATCCTGGTCGACGGCAACTCGGTCGACGACACCATCGCGACCGCCCAGCGGCTGATGCCGACGATCAAGGTCGTGCAGCAGACCCGGAAGGGCAAGGGCAACGCGCTCGCCTGCGGGTTCGAGGCCGTCACCGGCGACGTCGTCGTCATGTTCGACGCCGACTGCTCGGCCGACCCGGACGAGATCCCGCGCTTCGTCGACGCGCTGGTCGCCGGTGCCGACGTCGCCAAGGGCACGCGCTACGCCCTCGGCGGTGGCAGCGACGACATCACGATCGTCCGCAGCCTCGGCAACCGCGGTCTGAACGTGGTCTGCAACCTGCTGCTCGGCGCCCGGTACACGGACCTCTGCTACGGCTACAACGCCTTCTGGGCGGACACGCTGCCGAAGATCGGCCTGCTGTCCTCGACGCTGCCGAAGCCCGCCGACGGCTCGATGCTGTGGGGCGACGGCTTCGAGATCGAGACGATCCTGACCTGCCGCTGGTCCGCCGCGGACCTGGCGATCTCCGAGGTCCCGAGCCACGAGAAGCTCCGCGTCCACGGCACCAGCAACCTGAACGCCGTGACCGACGGCATCCGCGTGCTGAAGTCGATCATGCACGAGCGTCGCCGCGCCTCCGAGGCGCAGGCACGCGCGCGGCTCGCCCCGGTCACGACCCGCGTCGTCCCGACCGCCGTGCCGGCACTGGACGAGGAAGCCGCGTGAGCGTCCCGACGGTCGCGGTCGTCATCTGCGCGTACACGCAGCAGCGCTGGGGCGACCTGCAGGACTCGGTCGAGTCCGCGAAGCGACAGCCGAACGCCACCGAGGTGGTCGTCGTCATCGACCACGAGCCCGAGCTGTTCCTGCGGGCGAAGGCACGCTGGCCGGAGCTGCTGGTCGTCGAGAACTCCGAGGACCGCGGCCTGTCCGGCGCGCGGAACACCGGCGTGGCGCTCGCCGAGTCGGACGTCGTCGCGTTCCTCGACGACGACGCGACCGCCGACGACGACTGGCTTGCCCACCTCGTCGAAGCGCTCTCGCTGCCGGACGTCGTCGGCGTCGGTGGTCGGGCGACCCCGTCGTGGCCGACCGCGACCGGCGCCGGTCCCTACCCGGACGAGCTGCTCTGGATCGTCGGGTGCAGTTACACCGGCCTGCCCACCGAGCCGGGCGACGTCCGCAACGTGATCGGTTCGAGCATGGCCTTCCGTCGTGACGTCCTGCTCGCGGCGGGCGGGTTCCGTTCGGGCATCGGTCGTGTCGGCAACCAGCCGCTCGGGTGCGAGGAGACGGAGCTCTGCATCCGGATCGCGCAGGCCGACCCGACCGCCAGGATCCGCTTCGAGCCGCGGTCGAACGTCTCGCACCGTGTGTCCCCCGATCGCGTCGAGATGCGGTACGTGCGGCGCCGGAGCTACTACGAGGGCATCTCGAAGGCGGTCCTCAGCCGTCGTGTCGGGGCGAAGGACTCGCTGTCCAGCGAGTCGACCTACCTGACGAAGGTGCTGCCGAAGGCGCTGTTCCGTGAACTCGGTCGGCTCGGGCGAGGCGGCGGGACCCGTGCGGTCGCGATCGTCACGTGCGTGCTCGGCACCGTGACCGGGTACGCCGTCGGCCGGTTCCTCGGCGGCGTCGTCGTGGCGTCGCCCGCACCCGTCCCCGTCGCCGTGCAGCCGGTGGGTGCGCCGTGACGCGTGCGACCCTGGCGATGGTCGTCTCGCCGATCACCACCGGTCCGCTGTTCCCCACGTGGGACGGCGCCCTGTGGGTCGGCGAGGTCGACCGCGCGGACGTGCACGCCTCGAGCCACCGCGACGTGATCGCGCTCGACGGGGCCGAGGGGTACCGGCGGGCCCGGCTGCTCGTGCGCGACCACGGCGAGCCCCTCGGGTTCGTCGAGGCGGAGATCACCGAGCGCCGCCGCATCGGTGCGACGATCGACGTCCGCTCCCTGCAGCGCGCGATCCGGCCGATGCCGGCGCCGGCAGCGCGGGTCTCGTCGGTGTCCGGGACGGCAGCAGGTCTGGTGCTGCCGTCCGTCACCGTCGTGCTCTGCACGGACGGTGCTGCGGACTCGACGATGCGCTCGGTGCTCGCCTGCCGGTACCCGTCCTTCGACGTCGTCGTGGTGTCGCACGCCGCCGAGCCGGGTGACGACGCCGTCGTGGCGATCGACGGCCGCACGGTGACCACGATCGCCGCACCGTCCGGTGGGCTCGCCGCCGCACGGAACGCCGGCCTGCTCGCGGCGACCGGTGCCGTCGTCGCGTTCGTCGACGAGGGGGCCGTCGTCGACGCCGGGTGGCTCGACGCCCTCGGGACCGCGTTCGCCACGGACCCCGACGTCGCGTGCGTGACCGGCCTCGTGCCGAGCGCTGAGCTCCGCACGCCGGCGCAGCGGTGGCACGACGAGCGCACCCCGGCGGCCAGGACGATCCGTCGCCGTGTCCTGCGACTCGGCGACGACCCGGGTGACCTCCCACTGCACCCCTTCGCCGCGTCCGCGTACGGCACCGGAGCGAACCTCGCCGTGCACCGTGCGACGGCCCTCCGGATCGGCGGGTTCGACACCGCCTTCGGACCGGGTACCCGCGTCGGCGGCGGGGACGACCTCGACCTCTTCACACGACTGCTGTTCGCGGGTGCCGCGATCGCGGTCGAACCCGCCGCGATCGCGTGGCAGCGATCGGCGGACGACGTCGCGTCGTTGCGCCGCGCCGCAGCAGCGAACGGCCACGGACTCGGAGCCTGGATGACCAAGAACGCCTTCGACCGCGAGACGCTCGCCGCGTCGATCGACGCTGCTCCCGAGGCCATCAGCGCCTTCGCGCGCCTCGGACTCGAGCAGGGCGACCGTGCGGCTGCCGTCGACGGGTCCGACGCGTCCGGACCGCTCGACGTCGTCGACGCCGAGTTCGCCGCGACGAAGCGTCGGCTCCGCGGGGTCGAACGACGGTCGGCGTTCACGGCGCCGTTCCTCGCGCTGCGCGAACGGATGGGCGGCGCCGGGACGATCGACCGGACGGCGCACGGTCGACACGAGCTGCAGCGTGGTCTCGAGGGCGCTGGACCGGCCCGGGAGGTCCCGACCGGCGCGATGGGGCCCGCTGCGCGCCTCGTCGCGTCCGGCCTCGTGGTGGGCGTCCTCGTCCTCGCCGCGGTCGGACAGCTCGTCGGCGTCCCGGTGCTCCGTGCGAGCGCGACGGCGGTGTTCCTCTTCGCGCTGCTCGGCGTCGCGCCGTTGCTCTTCCTGCGGCCGATGCCCCTCGCACGCTTCGCGGTCTTCGCGGTGACCGGGTCCTTCGTCGCCACGATCGGCATCGGCTACACGATGGCGACGTTCCACGTCTGGGACCCGGTGGCTCCGTTCGTCGTGGTGGTCGTCGGCACGGCGCTCGCCGTCGCGGTCGCCGTGCCACGCGACCTCGCCGCGCTCCGTCGCGCACGGTACGTCGCCGACGGCGCCCCGACGCGGCGCCGGTGGGGGACCACCGCGACGGTCACGACGCTCTCGCTGGTCGGGCTCGCCGTGGTCGTCGTCACCGCGCTCACACACACGGGCGACCCGACCAGGGACGGTCTGTTCGGCAGGCTCGGCGTCGGGCTCGTCGTCGGACTGGCGATCGTCGTCGCCGCGGCCGTCGTCGCGCTGGTCCGGGGCCGTGGTGTCGCGGTCCCCGTGGTGGTGTTCGGCGGGGCGATCCAGCTGGCGCAGGCGATCACCTACGGCATGCCGACGGTGATGGCGGCTGCTCGGCACATCGGCGTGCTCGAGTACATCCGGCAGTACGGCGGGACCAACCCCGCCGCCGACATCTTCCAGACGTGGTCGGGGCTCTTCGCCGCCGGCGCCTGGGTGGCCGACGTCGGCGGGATCCAGAACGCGATGGTCATCGCCGCGTGGGTCCCCGTCCTCCTGGCCTTCAGCACGACGATCGCCTCGGGCGTGCTCGCGTCGCACTGGCTCCCGGGAACACGGCGTCCGTGGATCGCGGCGTTCCTGATCGCGATGACCGGGTCACTCAACACGACCTACTTCTCGCCGCAGTCGGTCGGCATCCTGCTCTCGCTGGTGATCCTCGTGCTCGCGACCGGACCGCTCCGCAGCGTCGACGTGGCATCGGCGGACGGGACCGTCGCCGCGAAGCCGCGGGCTCGCAAGGTCGGGCTGTCCCGGATCATCGGGATCGCCGCCATCGGCATCGTGCTGGCCGTGACCCACCAGATCTCGCCGTACCTGACGGTCGCTGCGCTCGTGGTGCTCGTCGTCTTCCGCCTGGTCCGCCCCTGGTGGCTGCCGTTGGTCGTGCTCGTGCCCGCTGTCGTGTTCGCGGTCATGAACGGCAACGTGCTCGACAAGTTCCTGTCGCTCGCGAACGTCGGGCGGGTGTTCGACAACGTGCAGCCGCCGTCCCACGGATCGACCCTCCTCCCGCAGCCGCTCGTCACGCGCTTGGCGTTCGACGTGCCGGCCGCCGCGCTCGTCGTGCTCGGGCTCGTCGCGCTCCTCACGGTGGTGCTCCGTCGCGACCGCGTGCACTGGGGGCTGCTCCTCGCCGCCGCGAGCCCGGTTTCGTTGCTCGTCGCCACGAACTACGGGCAGGAGGGCATCTTCCGCGTCGTCCTCTTCGCCACCCCGTGGATCGCGATCCTCGCCGCGGCGCTGCCGATGCCGACCGGCCGGCTCGCGTGGGCGGGAACGGCCGTCCGCCGGGTGATGCGTCCGGCCGGCGTGCGGGCCGTCGTCGCGGGAGCCGGCATCGCCGCACTCGTGGCCATCGGGGCGTTCGGGCAGACCGCACTCGACTGGAACCGCGTGATGACGCGCAGCGAGTCCGCCGCGACCCAGTACTACGACCGCACAGCGCCGAAGGGCTCGGTGATGCTCCTCACGGGATCCGCGATCGCCGTGCCGAGCAACACCGGTGCCCGGTACTTCGACGTCTCGTACCTGACCCGTGAGGCCCTCGGCAACTACCAGGACCCGTCCGGCACCTACGACCCGGAGGCCGACGTGTCCGACATCACGGCGAAGCTCGTCGACACGTGGCCGGCGACCCAGTACTACGCACTCGTCGCCGAGCCGTTCGGCGCCTACGGCGAGCGCTACGGGTACCAGACGGACGCGCACTACCAGGAGCTCGCCCGGGCGATGGCGTCCTCGCCGTACTGGAAGCGCGTGTGGTCGTCGGGCACGACGGCGATGTACGAACTGACCCGCGAAGGGATGCGTCATGCAACCAGGTGACAGACGAGGGCCCCGGCGGACACGGCGAACGATCGCCGCGTCCGCCGCGGCCGTGCTCGCGGTCGTCGCGGCACTCGTGGTGGGTCCGGGGCTCGCGGAGACGGCCGGAGCGGCGACGCCGACGGCCGACTGCAGCGCCGGTCGTGTGCTGAACGTCGTCGCGCACCCCGACGACGACCTGTTCTTCCAGGGCACCGCGCTCCGGAAGGACATCGACGCGGGGCGGTGCGTCCGCTCCGTCGTGGTCACGGCCGGTGACGCCGGCTACCCCCGGTACTACTGGGAGAGCCGCCAGGAGGGCCTCGAGGCGGCCTACGCGAAGATCGCGGGCGTCGCGTCCGACTGGACGACCGGTTCCCTCGTCGTCGCGGGCCGGACGCTCCACACCGAGACCCTGACGGCCGACACCCGGATCAGCCTGGTGTTCATGGAGCTCCCGGACGGCAACGTCGAGGGGAACGGGTTCTGGGGCGACGGCTACCAGAGCCTGCAGCGGCTGTACACGGGCGACAGCAGTTCGATCAGCACGGTCGCGGACGCGTTCCACAGCGCGACCTACACGCTGGCCCAGTTGCGGTCGACGCTGCTCGGGATCGTGCAGGACTTCGCACCGGGGGACATCCACACCCTCGACTACGAGGGGTCGTACGGCGACGGTGACCACAGCGACCACCACACCGTCGGCTACCTCACCGACGAGGTGCAGCAGCAGTACAGCGGCTCGCACACCTTCACCGGGTACATGGGGTACCCGATCTCGGACCGGCCGTCGAACCTCACCGCGGCGCAGACGGCCGCGAAGTCCGACGCGTTCTACACGTACGCGCCGTACGACGACCTGACGTGTGCGTCGGCTGACGCCTGCTCGAGCCGGCCGGAGTCGTCGTGGCTGAGCCGCGAGTACACCGCTGGTTCGACCGCCCCGACCGAACCCACCGATCCCGTCGATCCGGGCCGGACCGACGTCACGGGCAGCGCCACGGTCACGGCCAGCGCGGAGAACCCCGCTGACGGGCAGACCGCACTGAAGGCGGTCGACGGCGTCGTCAGCGGGTACCCGGACGCGCCCACCGCCGAGTGGGTCGCTCCGTCGGGGCGTGCGGGAACGTGGATCCAGCTCGGGTGGTCCGGCGGCACGACGCTGTCGTCGATCGACCTCGCGGACCGGCCGAACGGCGCCGACCAGGTGACCGGTGGCACGCTGACGTTCTCCGACGGGTCGAGCGTCACCGTCCCGGCGCTCCCGAACGGTGGAGCGGTGCAGACCGTCACGTTCAGCGCCAGGCAGGTGACGTGGGCACGGTTCACGGTGACGTCGGTCAGCACCACCACGGAGAACATCGGACTCGCCGAGATCCGGGCGTACGCACCGGCCGGCACCACGACCCCGCCGCCGACGTCCGGACCGACGAACGTCACGGCGGCCGCGACGGTGACCGCCAGCGCGGAGAACCCCGCTGACGGGCAGACCGCGGCGAAGGCGGTCGACGGTGTCGTCAGCGGGTACCCGGCGAACCCGTCGGCGGAGTGGGTCGCCCCGTCGGGTCGTGCCGGCACGTGGATCCAGCTCGCATGGTCGGGCGGGACGACCCTGTCCCAGGTGGACCTCGCCGACCGGCCGAACAGCAACGACCAGGTCACCGGCGGCAAGCTGACGTTCTCGGACGGGTCGAGCGTCACCGTCCCGGCGCTGGCCAACGGCGGCACGGTGCAGTCGGTGACGTTCGCCGCGCGGCAGGTCACTTGGGTGCGGTTCACGGTCACGGCCGTGAGCGCGAGCACGCAGAACATCGGGCTCGCGGAGATCCGGGCGTGGGCACCGGCGGGGACTTCGACGCCGACGCCGACGCCGACCCCGACGCCGACGCCGACCCCGACGCCGACGCCCACCCCGACCCCGACGCCGACCCCGACCCCGACGCCGACCCCGACGCCGACCCCGACCCCGACCCCGACGCTGTCGGACGTCACCGGCTCGGCGACGCCGTCGGCGGTGGCGGACAACCCGGCGGACGGTCAGACCGTCGCGAAGGCGGTCGACGGCGTGCTGTCCGGCTACCCGACGAACCCGTCGGCCGAGTGGGTCGTGCCGTGGGGGCGGACCGGGATCTGGTACCAGCTCGACTGGTCGAAGCCGGTCTCCCTGCAGCGGATCGTCCTGTACGACCGTCCGAACGCCAACGACCAGGTCACGAGCGGGACCCTGACGTTCTCCGACGGCAGCAAGGTCGCCGTCGGTGCGCTCCCGAACGACGGATCGGCGCTGACGGTCGACTTCACCGCCAGGAACGTGACGTGGGTCCGCTTCACGACCACGGGCGTCTCCGGCAGCACCGTCAACGTCGGGCTCTCGGAGATCCGCGCGTGGGCGACAGCGGGATGACCGGCGACGGCGATGACCGCGGCGACGACCGCGTCGGCGACCGCGGCGTCGACGCCGTCCGCCCGCTCGCCGAACTGACAGCGGCGGCGCACGGAGCGCCGCCGGGCCCACCGGGCGCGGGAGCCCCCCCCCCCGGGTGCGGGCCCCCCCCGCCGC
>JASCOI010000102.1 GCA_029959665.1 Microbacteriaceae bacterium PS02333 | reverse complement strand
GGGGGGGGCTGGGGCGGGGGGCGGCGGGGGGGGGGCGGGGGAGGGCCCGGGGGGCGGGGGGGCGCCCGGCCCCCGGGGCGTTCAGGAGGTGCTACTTGATGGACGCGACCGCGTCAGCGGCCTTCTTCGCGAGGTCGCTCGAGAGGGCGGCCGACTTGGCCTCCGTCGCGGCGGCCTTCTGCGCGTCGTCCGAGACCACGTAGGTCAGGTAGGACTTCACGAGGTCGGCCTTGGCCGAGTCCTTGTACTCCTGGCACGCGATGGCGTAGGAGACGAGCACGAGCGGCCATGCGCCCTTGGCGGTGTCCTTGCGGTCGATGTCGATCGCGAGGTCGTTGGTCTCGCGACCCGACACGGTCTTCGAGTCGGCGACGACCTGAGCGGCACCCTCGGCCGAGATCTTGGTGGCGGTGTCGCCGACCATGAGCTTGGCCTTGTCGAGGTCACCGGCGCCGGAGTCGTCGATGTAGGTGATCGCGTTCGAGGCGCCCTGCATGGCCGAGGCCACACCCGAGGTGCCCTTCGCGCTGTCGCCGACCTGGTACGGGTAGGTCTGGCTCGGGGCCTCGGTCCAGACGTCGCTGGCGTTCGCCGAGACGTACTCGGAGAAGTTCTGCGTGGTGCCCGAGTCGTCGGAGCGGTGCACGACCGTGATGTTCGCGTCCGGGAGCTTCGCGTCCTTGTTGATCGCGGTGATCTCCGGGTCGTTCCACTTGGTGATCTTGCCGGAGAAGATGCCGGCGATCGTCTTCGCGTCGAGCGTCAGGTCCTTGACGCCGTCGACCTTGTAGGCGATGGCGATCGGGGAGATGTAGACCGGGACGTCGATGGCCTTGGAGTCCGCGGCGCAGAGGCCGAACGAGCCGGAGAGCTCCTCGTCGGAGAGCGCGGCGTCGGAGCCGGCGAAGTCCGCGGCACCCGAGATGAAGTTCTTGCGGCCGGCGCCGGAGCCGTCGGGCGAGTAGTTCACCGTGACGCCGGATGCCTGGTCCTGGAAGCCGGCGGCCCAGGTGGCCTCGGCGGTCTGCTGGGCGGAGGAGCCCGATCCGGTGAGGGTGCCGGAGAGCTTCGAGTAGTCGACACCCGAGGCCGAAGCCGACGAGGTGCTGCCCGCGCCGCCTTCGTTCGCCGCGCACGAGGAGAGCACGACCGCGCCGGCGATCGCGATTGCCGCGACCGTACCGATTCGCTTGATGTTCACAGGGGTCCCTTCGGGAATGTGGAGTGCAGGTGGGACCGCTGCTGGTCCCCGGGCCGGTGCCGACCCGGGAGCGACTGTAGGGACGCGAAGTGACCGGGATCACGCCCACTGGTGAACGGAAGGTGAACGACGGGTTGTCCCCGCGCGGAACGCGCACACGGGTGCGGATCCGGGGGCATGCTCGGGAACAGCGTGCCCAGGAGCGGACGAGCGCAGGCGCGGACGGGAGGCCCGACTCACCCGGGCGCGCCGCGGGACCCCGGCACGTGGCCGGGATCGCAGGTCCTGCTCGCTAGGGCGAAACCGGGTTGCGGTGCGTCTCCACGGCGACGAGCTGCCCGTCGGCGATGTGCATCACCGAGAAGTCCCCGACCGAGAGCATCGCGGCACGACGGAGGTCGAATCGGCCGCTGTCGTCGGCGGTCGCGGTGGCGATGCGCGCGATGATGTCCGGGACGACCGGCCCGTGCGAGCACAGCACGGCGGTCTTCCCCTTCTCGAGTCGCTTGCGCACGACGCCCTTGACGTCGGCCGCACCCTGGTCGTGGGCGTCCTGGCTGATGTCCGGCGTGCTGGAGACGCCGAGCTTCGTCGTGTCCGAGAGCGGCTCGACGGTCGCCAGGCACCGAGCGGCCGTGCTGCTCAGGATCTTGCGCGGCCCGAAGGCGGCGACGGGTGACGCCACGGCCTTGGCCTGCGAACGGCCGACGGGCAGCAGCGGACGGGTGGCGTCCGGTCCCTGCCAGTCCGAGCCGGGGATGGTCTTGGCGTGCCGGAGCGTGATGAGCGCGAAGGTCCGGTGGTGCCCGATCTCGGCGCGTGCGGCGAAGCGCTCGAGGATCTCGACGTCACGCGCGTACGTCAGGCGCGTGCGGGCCTGGTCGATCGTGACCCACTCGAGCGCGGCGACCTCGTCGTTCGGCCGGAACTGCCCTGCGCGCTCGTACTCCTTGTTGGAGACCCGCGCGGACCAGTAGTGCACGACCTTGTCGCGGCCGTTCGGGAGCACGTACTCCGCGACGCCGAGCGGTGCGCCGAGGTGCACGCGGTAGCCGGTCTCCTCGTCGATCTCGCGCACGGCCGTCGTCGGGACGGCTTCGCCCGGGTCGACCTTGCCCTTGGGGAGGGAGACGTCCTTGTGGTGCTCGCGGTGGATGAGCAGCACGAGCGGGACGCCGTCCTGCTCACGCCAGACCACCGCTCCCGCCGCGATGACGGGACCCGTGGGACCGCCGCTCACCGAGTGGAACGCTTCCGCGCAGAGATCTTCCGCATGAGGACATTCTGCACGTCGTCGAGGGGGCGTCCGTCGTCGTCGGTGGAGTGGCGCGTCCACTCGCCGTCCGACTCGAGGTGCCAGGAGCTCGTCGTCTCGGCCATCGCCAGGTCGAAGATCTCCTGGATCTCGTTGACGTGGGCGGGGTCCGACATCCGCACGAGTGCCTCGACGCGGCGGTCCAGGTTGCGGTGCATCATGTCGGCGCTGCCGATGAACACGTACGGGTCGCCCTCGTTGTGGAACGCGAATGCGCGGGAGTGCTCGAGGTACCGGCCGACGACGCTGCGGACGCGGATCGTCTCGCTGACCCCCTCGATGCCCGGCTTCAGGGAGCAGATGCCGCGCACCAGGATGTCCACGGGCACCCCGGCCTGGCTCGCCAGGTAGAGCGCGTCGATGATCTGCTCGTCCACCATCGAGTTGACCTTGATGCGGATCCCGGACGGCTTGCCCGCCGCTGCGTTGTCGGTCTCGACCTGGATGCGCTTGAGCAGGCCCTTCCGCAGGTGCAGCGGCGCGACGAGCAGCCGCTTGAACTTCTTCTCGATCGCGTACCCGGAGAGCTCGTTGAACAGGCGGGTGAGGTCCTTGCCCACGGTGTCGTCCGCGGTGAACAGCCCCATGTCCTCGTAGATGCGCGAGGTCTTCGGGTTGTAGTTGCCCGTCCCGATGTGGCTGTAGTGCTTGAGCGTCCCGCCCTCCTGGCGGATGACGAGCACCAGCTTGGAGTGCGTCTTCAACCCGACCAGGCCGTACACGACGTGCACGCCGGCCTTTTCCAGCTTCCGCGCCCAGGTGATGTTGTTCTGCTCGTCGAAGCGCGCCTTGATCTCCACCAGCGCCAGGACCTGCTTGCCCGCGGCCGCGGCGTCGATGAGGGCCTCGACGATGGGGGAGTCGCCGGAGGTGCGGTACAGCGTCTGCTTGATCGCGAGCACGTTCGGGTCGGCGGCGGCCTGCTCGAGGAACGCCTGGACACTCGTCGCGAAGGACTCGTACGGGTGGTGCACGAGGACGTCCCGCGACGCGATCGCGCGGAACAGGTCGGGCTTGGTGTTCGGCTCGCCGGGCTGGAACTGCACGGGCGTCGTCGGGACGTGCTTCGGGTAGTGCAGGTCGGGGCGGTTGATCTTCGAGATCTCGAACAGGCAGCCGAGGTCGAGCGGCGACGGCAGCCGGTAGACCTCTTGCTCGGTGATGTCGAGCTCGCGCACGAGCAAGTCGAGCGTCACCGGGTCCATGTCCTCGGTGATCTCGAGGCGGATGGGCGGGCCGAACCGACGACGGAGCAGCTCGCGCTCGAGGGCCTGGATGAGGTTCTCGGCCTCGTCCTCCTCGATCTCGACGTCCTCGTTGCGGGTGACCCGGAACACGTGGTGCTCGAGCACCTCCATGCCGGGGAAGAGGTCGTCGAGGTGGTTCGCGATGAGGTCCTCGAGCGGGATGAAGCGCATGCGGCCGGAGTTGTCGTCGGGCAGCTTGATCAGTCGGGAGAAGTTCTGCGGCACCTTGAGGCGCGCGAACTCCTGCCGCTGCGACTTCGGGTTGCGGACCCGCACGGCCAGGTTGAGCGACAGCCCGGAGATGTAGGGGAACGGGTGCGCCGGGTCGACCGCGAGCGGCATGAGCACCGGGAAGATCTGCTCGTTGAAGTACTCGCGCATCCGGAGCCGGTCGGCCTCGTCGAGGTCGGACCAGTGCTCGATGTGGATGCCGGCGGCGTCGAGGTCCGGCTTGAGCGACTCCGTGAAGGCCGCGGCGTGCCGGTCCTGCAGCTCGTGGGCCTTCGTCGCGATGTCCCGCAGGACGTCGAACGGGGCCCGGCCGACGTTGGTCGGGACGGCGATCCCGGTGTCGATGCGGCGCTTCAGGCCGGCGACCCTGACCATGAAGAACTCGTCGAGGTTGGACGCGAAGATCGCCAGGAAGTTGGCGCGTTCGAGCAGGGGCACGGTGCGGTCCTCGCCGAGCTCGAGGACGCGCTGGTTGAACCGGAGCCAGCTCAGTTCACGGTCGAAGTATCGATCCGAGGGGAGGGACTCGTGCTCGATCTCCACGACCTCGTCGAAGTCGTCGAGGTCGGGCGCGACGGAGTCGCCGTCGAGCTGCGGTTCGGTGTCCATGCCCACATCCTGCCACCCGGACGTTTCAGGGAGCGGCGTACTGCACGTCGATCGCGTGCTGCATGAACCCGGAGCGCCGGTAGAGCGCCAGCGCGGGTTCGTTGTCGCCCTCGACGTAGAGCGCGGCCGCGGTCAGGTCACGACCGGCCAAGCGGGCGTTCCCGGCACGCATGAGCACCCCGCCGAGCCCCTGCCCCTGCAGGTCGGGGCGGACGGCGACAGCGTAGAACTCGCCGATCCCGTCCTCGACCTTGAGCCAGCAGGACCCCGCGAGTTCCCCGGCGGCGTCGCGCAGCAGGATCAGGTCGTCCGGCGAGAACCACGGCTCGGCCTCCCGCGCGCGCAGGTCGTCGAGCGTCATCGAGCCCTGCTCCGGGTGCGACGCGAAGGCCGCGGCGTTGAGGGCGAGCCAGTCGGCCTCGTCGGTCCCCGTCCGGAACGCTGCCAACGTGAACCCGGCTCGGAGGCTCGGATCCTGTCCCGACGTCGGCACCGGCGCGCGCAGCTGCAGCAGCGTCCTGGTGGCGGCCCAGCCGTACCGGGTCGCGATCGCGCGAGCCGCCGGGCTGTCGCCGTGCGCCCAGGCGAGCCGGGGAGCGGCCCCGCCGCCCAGGGCGAGCGCCTGCTCGACGAGCCGTGTCCCGACGCCGCGGCCACGAGCCTCCAGTCCGACGACCAGTTCCAGCTCGCCGTTCCTGACCACCGCGACCCCGTCGGGTTCCTGCAGCACGGTCGCGCGCCCCGCGCGCACGTCGACGAGGGTCTGGTCGGAGAACGGCGGTGGTTCGCCGGGGACGGTGAACCGGGCGAGGTCGACCACTACTGGCCCATCAGCCGATCGGCCTCGTCGTCGTAGACGTTGAAGCGGTAGCCGACGTTCCGGACGGTGCCGATGAGCGACTCGAGGTCGCCGAGCTTGGCGCGGAGGCGTCGCACGTGCACGTCGACCGTGCGGGTGCCGCCGAAGTAGTCGTAGCCCCAGACCTCGGAGAGGAGCTGTTCGCGGGTGAACACGCGCGACGGGTGCGTGGCGAAGAAGCGCAGGAGCTCGAACTCCTTGAACGTCAGGTCGAGCGGCTTCCCGCGCACCTTGGCCGAGTAGCTCGCCTCGTCGATGACGACGCCGGAGGCCTGGATCTTCGAGCCGGTCTGGTTCTTCGCGGCACGGCCGGCGCTCAGTCGGATGCGGGCGTCGACCTCTGCGGGGCCGGCGCTCTCGAGCACGACGTCGTCGATGTTCCACTCGCTGTTGACCGCGGTGAGTCCACCCTCGGTGACGACGAGCACGATCGGCGTCGTCGAGCCGGACGTGGAGAGGATCTTGCACAGGGCCTTGGCGCTGACGAGGTCGGTCCTGGCGTCGACGAACATCAGGTCGCTCTGCGGGGCGTTCACCAGCTGTGCGGCCTCCGCCGGCACGTGGCGGATCCGGTGGCTCAGGAGGCCGAGGCTCGGGAGCACGTCCCCGGGCGCGGCCGAAGTGAGTACCAGGAGCTGTGCCACAGGACCTCCAGAACGGATGAGACGTCGTGCGGACATCCTAGTGATGCTCGACAAGCGTCCCCGACCCGGCCTGCAATGATGGGGTGGTGACCGAGCCCGTCCAGCCAGCAGACCAGCGCCGCCTGAAGCTCACGTCCGTGCTGCCCGTCTGGCTGCTGTCGATCGTCGGTGCCGTGCTCGTCCTGACCCTCACCGAGAAGGACTCCTTCGCCTGGCTGCTGCTCGTCTTCGTGGCGTCCGTGCTCGTGAGCTTCGTCCTGCAGCTCATCACCGCGACGAAGGACGGCCTGGTCGAACGGATCAGCATCGCGTCGTCCGGTTCCTTCGTCGTCGTGCTCGTCACCGCAGTGGTGCTCCTGGCGCGGTGAACACGGCGCTCCTCGCGCGTTGAGCCAGTGCGCTCCGATGGCGGCCGCGTAGACTCCTGGCATGGATTCGCTGCTTGCGCTCGAGCTGTTCTACGTCGGCCTGTTGGGTCTGGCATCGCTCGCGATCGCGTTCGTCTCGGTGACCGTCGTCGTGAAGCTGTTCAAGGGTCAGCGTTGATCGAACTGCCGGAGGGCCTCGCGCCCGAACTCGTCCCCCTGTCCTGGCTCGTCGGCGTCTGGGAGGGCACGGGTGTCGTCGAGTACCCGGTCGGCCCCGCCGACGCCGACGAACCCGACGTCAGGACGTACGAGTTCGGCCAGCGCGTGAGCTTCAGCCACGACGGCCTGCCCTACCTCAACTACTCGTCCACGACGTGGCTGCTCGACGACGACCAGACCCCGCTCGCGGCCGAGATGGGCTACTGGCGGCTCGACCGTCCGTCCGAGCCGGGCGACCGCGGCCCCGCGATGCTCATGGGCGAGGGGACGGTGCCGTTCACCACGACCCAGAGCGTCGAGGCGCTCCGCAACGCCAACGACGGCTTCGACATCGAAGCGGCGATCATCCACCCGACCGGCGTCAACGAGCTCTACGTCGGGCAGGTCCGCAAGGGCCGCATCGACCTGGCGACCGACGCCGTGATGCGCTCGGCCAACGCGAAGGACTACTCCGCGGCGACCCGCATGTACGGGCTCGTCGAGGGCAAGCTCTTCTGGGCGTGGGACATCGCCGCGCTCGGCCAGGGGCTCACCTCCCACGCCTCGGGGCAGCTCGCGAAGGTCGACTGATGGCGGCCTTCGCCGAGCGTGCGGGGTTCGTCGCCTCCGATCACGGTCCGGCCGCGCACTTCGGCAACCCCCTCGGTGAGCAGCGCCTGCTCGCCCGTGGATCCGCCGTCGTCGAGCTCGGGCTCGGTGTCGTGACCGTCACCGGGCCGGATCGGCTGTCCTGGCTGAACTCGATCACGTCCCAGCTGCTGCTGGGCCTCGCGCCGGGGACCAGCACCGAGACGCTCGTGCTCGACCAGTCCGGTCGTGTCGAGCACGCTGCCCGCGTGGTGGACGACGGCGCCACGACGTGGCTCCTCACCGAGCCGGCCGATGCCGCACCGCTCGCCGCGTGGTTGTCGTCGATGCGCTTCATGCTCCGGGTCGAGGTCGCCGACGTCTCGTCCGATTTCGTGACCGTCGGGTCGTTCGCTCCGGGGCTGGTCCCCGACGCCGCGGTCGAGTGGGTCGACCCGTGGAGCACGGTCACGCAGGGCGGGTGGAGCTACGCCGAGCAACAGGGGCACCCCGGCGCCGACTGGGCGCTGCGGATCGCCGTGCTCGACACCACGGCCGCCGACGCCCTGGCCGCGTCCGACCTGCCCGTCGCGGGGCTCCTCGCGGTCGAAGCGCTGCGGGTCGCCGCGTGGCGCCCCGCGCTGACCGACGTCGACGAGCGGACGATCCCGCACGAGCTCGACTGGCTCCGGTCCGCCGTGCACCTGACGAAGGGCTGCTACCGCGGGCAGGAGACCGTCGCGAAGGTCCACAACCTCGGACACCCGCCGCGCCGTGTCGTGATGCTGCACCTCGACGGGTCGGACGCCGTGTTGCCGGCGCCGGGCACACCGGTGACGCTCGACGACGTGGTCGTCGGCAGGTTGGCGGCATCGGCGGTGCACCACGAGCTCGGGCCGATCGGCCTCGCCGTGGTCAAGCGCTCCCTGGACCCCTCGGCCGTCCTGACACTCACGACGGATGACGTCGTGGTGACCGCGGCGCAGGAGACCATCGTCCCGCCGGGCGCCGGCGCCACCGCGAACGTCCCGCGCCTGCCCCGCCTCGGCGCCGTCCGCCGCTCGTAGGCGCCGGTCGGGACCGGGCTCGCCCGCGTCCGGCTCGCCCGCGTCCGGCCTTCCGCACAACCGAAAGCACCTCGCGCCACGCGATACCGCGGCGCGAGGTGCTTCCGGTTGTGCGGGAGCGATCCGCGCCGCCGCGTCGGCCGGGCGTCAGCCGACGGTGAGCGTCGCGATCGAGCGGCTACCGGCGATCTCCTTGCCGTTGTCCGAGCCACCGACGTGGAGCAGCGTGCCCGCCGGGCGGTCGTAGACCAGGTCGTAGTCCGTCGTGTCCGGGTTCATCCAGGCGCCGATCCAGCCGGTGGCGGTGGTGCCGTTCGGGACGGTGCCGATCGGCGTGTACCCGGCCTTCGACATCGCGGGGGTCAGGTCGTCGGGGTTCGAGAGTCCCAGGCTGACGAGGTCCAGGTTCGCGTCGCGCCGGGTGATCGACACCGCGGACTCCATGACGTCGTTCGAGAACTTCGTGCCGGCGGTGACGCGGAGCTCGACGAGCACCGGCTTCAGATCCCCGGCCGGCGCATCGGCCGGGACGGGGAAGTCCGTCACGATGGCCAGCGGTCGCACCACGGTCCCGCTCACGTCGTCACGCAGCGTGTCCGCGGTGACGGGGGTGCTCGGCGGCGCCGAGACGGACGGGGTCGGGCTCACCGACGCCGTGCGGCGCTGGGCGTCCGGCTGTCCAGCAGCCGAACACCCCGTCAGGGCGACGGCTCCGATCACGAGTCCGGCGACGGCGAAGAAGTGAGTGGTGCGCACGTTCATGCGACCATCCTGTCAGCGCGGGGCGACGGCCGACCACGGGACGCTGAGCTCGCCGAGGCGCCACCTCGACGTGCCGTGCAGCACCGGCCAGCCGCGGTCGCGCATCCCGCCGACCGCCGCGAGCCACCGCTGCCGAGGCCCGTACGTGCCGAGGGGAGCGGCGACGGCCCACGACCGGTCGAGGTCCTGCAGGAAGTCGTGCACGCGCTCGCCGGGGACGTTCCGGTGGATGAGTGCCTTCGGCAGTCGCTCGGCCACGACGCTCGGGACGTCCAGCCCCGCGAGCCGGAGCGAGACCGTGAACGTCCGTGGTGCGAGCGCGTCGAGCGTCACCCACGACGCGACCCGGCCGACCTCGTTGCAGGTCCCCTCGACGAGTGCGCCGTCCGGTTGCAGGCGGTCCTGCATGATTCGCCACGAGTCCACGACCTGGGACTCGTCGTACTGCCGGAGCACGTTGAACGCCCGGATCACCGCAGGCCGACGTCCATCGGGTGTCGGGGTCTCGAAGCCGCCGAGCCGGAACGTCACCCCGTCGCGCGTGCCGGCGTTCGCCAGGGCGACCCGGGAGGGCTCGATCTCGATCCCGGTGACCTCGACGTCCGGGCGGACGAGTGCCAGACGGTCCCGGAGCTCGAGCGTCGTCGTCGGGCTGGCGCCGTACCCGACGTCGGCGACGAGCGGGTCCGACGCCTTGCGGAACGCCGGCAGCGACGCGATCCACCGGTCGACGCGACGGAGCCGGTTGTACCCGGTCGTCCCGCGCGTGACGTTCCCGATCGGCATGCGTCAAGGGTACGGGGAGCACGGCGCTCGGTAGGATCGGAGCATGACCTCCACGCTCGTCCTGCTCCGTCACGGCAACAGTGACTGGAACCAGAAGAACCTGTTCACCGGTTGGGTCGACGTCCGGCTCTCCGAGCTCGGTGAGAAGGAGGCGAAGCGCGCCGGCGAGCTCATCGCCGAGTCCGGCATCGTCCCCGACGTCCTGTACACCTCGCTCCTGACGCGTGCGATCCAGACCGCCGACATCGCCCTGCTCGAAGCGGACCTGGCATGGCTGCCGGTCAAGCGCGACTGGCGGCTCAACGAGCGCCACTACGGCGACCTGCAGGGCAAGGACAAGGCCCAGACGCTCGAGCAGTACGGCGAGCAGCAGTTCATGGAGTGGCGCCGTTCGTTCGACGTCCCGCCGCCCCCCATCGCCGACGACGCCGAGTGGTCGCAGTTCGGCGACCGCCGCTACGCCGAGCTCGGTGACGCGCTGCCCCGCACGGAGTCGCTGAAGCTCGTGATCGACCGGCTGCTGCCCTACTGGGAGTCCGACATCACGAAGGACCTCGGCGCGGGCAAGACCGTGCTGGTGACGGCCCACGGCAACTCGCTGCGTGCGCTCGTGAAGCACCTCGACGGCATCTCGGACGACGACATCGCGGGGCTCAACATCCCGACGGGCATCCCGCTCGTGTACGAGCTCGACGACGACTTCCGCCCGACCGGTCCGTCGCGCTACCTCGACCCCGAGGCCGCTGCGGCCGGCGCTGCCGCCGTCGCCGCCCAGGGCGCCAAGAAGTAGCACCGCCATCGCAGAACGCCCCGTCCGGACATCCGGGCGGGGCATTCCGTGCATTTCAGACGAAGTGCGACGCGATCTCCTGCACGAGCGCTGCCACGTCGTGCGGTTTCGTGGTGTCGACGCGGACGACGGGACCGAGCCCGATCGGCTCCGCCGTGGCCCCGTGCTCGTCCCAGAACCCGATGATGTCCGTCAGGTCGCCGTGCACCTCGTGCCGCACGGGCGAACCGGGGTCGTACCGGTCCGCGAGCCGCTCCATGGCGGTCTCCCGATCGACGTCACACCACACCTCGACGACGCGAGGTGACCCGGCGGAGGCGAGCCCGGCCTCCAGGAAGGCCCGGTCGCGGGACGGCAGCCAGACGGCGTCGAGGACGACCCCGTTCTCGACGGCTCCGGCCATCTCCCACATCGTCTGCATCGCGATCGCGCCGAGCCGGGGCGAGGCGACCATCGGACCGACGATGTCCGCGAGCGGCTCCTTGATCCGGTCCTTCGACAAGAACGGGCAGTCGAGCATCTCGGCGAGTGCTGCCCCGAGGGTGGACTTGCCGGAACCGGGCATGCCGTTGACGATGATCGCGACCTGGGCCATGCCTCGATCCTGGCAGAGAACCCGGGGTCAGACGTTGGCGCTCGCGCCGGCCCAGTCGCCCGTCGCCAGGTACTGCACCTTCTTCGCGATCGACACCGCGTGGTCCGCGAATCGCTCGTGGTAGCGGGAGGCGAGGGTCGCGTCCACCGTGTCGATCGGTGCGCCCTTCCAGGTCTCGCCGAGCACGAAGTCGAACACGCTGGCGTGCAGCTCGTCGACGGCGTCGTCCTCGTCGCGGATCTCCTCGGCCAGCTGGATGTCCTCGGTGGCGAGCAGGCGCGTGAGCTTCTGCGCCATCGCGACGTCGTGCTGGCCCATCTTCTTGAAGGTGCCGCGCAGGCCCTTCGGGACGACCTTCTCCGGGAAGCGCTGGCGGGCGAGCTGCGCGATGTGCTCGGCCATGTCGCCCATGCGCTCGAGCGACGAGCTCACACGGAGGGCGGTCACGACGACGCGGAGGTCACGGGCGACGGGAGCCTGGCGGGCGAGGATGTCGATCGCGACCTCGTCGAGGTTGTTCGCCGCCTCGTCGATCTTCGCGTCGTCGGCGATCACCTCTTCCGCGAGGGCGACGTCCGACTCGGTGAAGGCCTCGGTGGCTCGGGTGATCGCGGACTCGACGAGCCCGGCGATCTCGGTCAGACGCTCCTGGACGTCCTGGAGCTCCTGCTGGAACACTTCGCGCATGGGGGATTGCCTCTCTGATGCGTACCGGGAGAGTGTCGAGTGCCCAGGTGAACGAACGGTGACCTGCGACTGAACGCTTCGCGATCCTCCGGGCGAAGGCCCGCGAACGCGGGTGAACGGCACCGGAACCGCTCGTGACCACTCCTACACTGACGGCATGGACAACGCGTGGCTCGTGCCACTGTCGATGCTCCTCGGCGGGGTCTTCGGCGCGGGAGTCGTCGGACTCATCATCACCGCCGAGCGCACGGCACGGGCAGCCGACGTCGCCGAGCGCACCCTGCCGGACGGCGTCGCGGCGGTCATCGCGACGATGCACAACCCCGCGGTGGTGGTCGACCCGTCGAACACCGTCGTCGCCGCGTCGCCCCAGGCACTGACGATCGGACTGGTCGTGCGGCGTCGACTCGTGCACGACGAGCTGCGCGCGCTCGTCGACCGCGTGCGCTCGAGCGGCGAGATGGGCTCGGAGGACATGGAGCTCCCACGCGGCCGCCGCGGGGAGCTCGTCGGGTACCTCAGCTTCCGGGCCGCCCAGCTCGGGAACCGCTACGTGCTCGTGACCGCGGACGACCTCACCGAGTCCCGGCGCATCGACGAGGTCCGCCGTGACTTCGTCGCCAACATCTCGCACGAGCTGAAGACCCCGATCGGCGCGATCGGCCTGCTGTCGGAGACCCTCATCGCCGCGGCCGACGACCCGGTGCACGTGAAGAAGTTCGCCGCGCAGCTCGTGACCGAGTCCGAGCGGCTCGGTGCCCTCACGAAGGACATCATCGAGCTGTCCCGACTGCAGTCCGTCGACACGCTGGACACGAGCGAGGAGACGTCGATCGACAAGGTCGTGCAGGCCTCGATCGACGCGAACGAGGTCGTCGCCCGCGCCCGCGACATCGAGCTGGTCCGGGCGAAGAAGTCGAAGCTCCGCGTGATGGGCGACCCCGGTCTCCTGCAGGTCGCGGTGTCGAACCTCATCGCGAACGCGATCAAGTACTCCCCGGACAACACCCGCGTCGGCGTCGGTGTCCGGAGCAGCAAGGGATTCGTCGAGATCGCGGTGACCGACCAGGGCGTCGGCATCCCGGAGGCCGATCTCGACCGGGTGTTCGAGCGGTTCTACCGCGTCGATCCAGCACGATCGCGGGCAACCGGGGGCACCGGCCTCGGGCTCGCGATCGTGAAGCACGTCGTCGGCAACCACGGCGGCGACGTGCGCGTGTGGTCGCAGCCCGGCAAGGGCTCGACCTTCACGATCCGCCTCCCTGAGGCGGACACCGAACTGACAACAGCACTCGAAGAGCAACTGGAAGAGCAGCCATCGTGACCAAGATCCTCATCGTCGACGACGAGCCGGCCCTGAGCGAACCCCTGGAGTTCCTCCTGCAGCGCGAGGGGTACGAGACCTCCGTCGCAGCGGACGGCGTGACGGCGCTGTCGAAGTTCGACGCGGAGAACCCCGACCTCGTCCTGCTGGACCTCATGCTCCCGGGTCTCTCCGGGACCGAGGTCTGCCGGCAGATCCGCACGCGGTCGAACGCCCCGATCATCATGCTGACGGCGAAGGACTCGGAGGTGGACATCGTCGTCGGGCTCGAGCTCGGCGCCGACGACTACGTGACGAAGCCGTACTCGACGCGCGAGCTCCTTGCCCGCATCCGCGCGGTGCTCCGCCGTCGCACCGAGGACGACCCCGCCGACAGCGGCATCCTGCAGGTCGGCGGCATCAAGATGGACGTCGAACGCCACACGGTGTCGGTCGACGGGTCCGAGACGCCGATGCCGCTCAAGGAGTTCGAGCTCCTCGAGCTGCTGCTCCGGAACGCCGGCCGTGTCCTGACCCGTGGGCAGCTCATCGACCGGGTGTGGGGCTCGGACTACTTCGGCGACACGAAGACCCTCGACGTGCACATCAAGCGGATCCGCTCGAAGATCGAGCGGGTGCCGTCGGCGCCCGAGGTCCTCGTCACGGTGCGTGGTCTCGGGTACCGGATCGAGGCCTGAAGGCCCGGCAACGCATTGGTCGCCGCCCGGGCGCCGCCCGGGGGCCCGCGCCCCGCGGCCGCGACCCGGG
>JASCOI010000101.1 GCA_029959665.1 Microbacteriaceae bacterium PS02333 | reverse complement strand
CCCCCCCCCGGGGGGGGGGGCGGGGGGGCCCCCCCCGCGGGGGGGGGGGGGGGGGGGGGGGGGGGGGGCCCCCCCCCCCCCCCCCGGCCCGCCTTCACGCGGCGTGACGGCGCGCGGCCAGCCGGCCGCGCAGGGTCACGTCCTCGTACTCGCGATGGAACACGCCGCGGCGCTGCAGGATCGGCACGAGTTCGTCCACGACGGTCTCGAGCCCCCGGGGGAACTCGTCGATCATCAGGTTGACGCCGTCGGCGGCACCGGTGCGGTACCAGTCCTCGATCGTGTCCGCCGCCTGCTCCGGTGTGCCGACGACGATCCGCGCGCCGTACCCGCCGAAGCCCCGCAGGACGTCGCGGAGGCTCGTGTTGTTCGCGCGGACCCAGCGGACGACGGTCTCGTGGTACCCGAGCGACGGGCCGTACGTGACGGGGTCGACCTCTCGGTCGAGGATCGACGACGGGATGGGCGCCGCCGGGTCGAGGCCGCTGAGGTCGGCGTCGAGGTGCGTCCCGAGCGCCCGGAGTGCGTACCCGTCCGGCGCCAGGGACTCGAGGTGGTCGAAGCGTGCGCGGGCCTCGGCCTCGGTGCTGCCGAGGACGAGCGAGAGCCCGGGGACGACCGTCACGTCGGAGGACCGCCGGCCGTACGTCTCGGCGGCGCGCTTCACGGCGCGGAGGTGCTCCCGGGCGGGTTCCGGGGTGAGCTCGACGGCGAAGACGCCCTCGGCGACGCGGGCGGCGAGGTCGCGGCCGTGCGGCGATCCCCCTGCTTGGAACACGACCGGGTGCCCCTGCGCGGACGGTGGCACCCGGAGCAGACCGTCGTGCGACAAGAACTCGCCGCGGTGGTGCACGGCCAGCCCGGTCACGGCGGAGCCCCACAGCGCCTGGACGAGGTCGACGAACTCCCCCGCGCGGGCGTAGCGCTCCGGGCGGTCGGGGTTCCGTGCGACGCCGAAGTTCGCGGACACCGACGGGTCGTACGTCGTCACCGCGTTCCAGCCGACCCGTCCGCCGGAGACGGTGTCGAGCGACAGGGTCCGCTCGGCGAGCTCCACCGGGTCGTTGTACGTCGTCGACGCGGTGCCGACGAGCCCGAGGTGCGTCGTCGCGCCGGCGATCACCCCGAGGGCGACGAACGGCTCGAGCAATCCGTACGCCCGGACGTTCGGGTCGCTCCACGCGGGGTGGTCCGCGAGGAAGACCATGTCGAGGAGCCCGCGCTCGGCGGTGCGCCCGAGGTCCTCCCAGAACGCCGCGGTGAGGAGGTCGGTGGCGGCGACGTCCTGGGTCCGCCACGCTGCCGGTCGCTGCCCGAAGCCCTGCAGGTTCACGCCGAGGACCAGGCCGGCGTCGGCGTCGCGGCTCATACGGCGGTCGCCGGGTCGGGCTGCGCGACGTCGGCCGGCAGGCGGTCGTTCACCGGCAGGACGTCGTTCGCCGGCAGGACGGGGGTCACGGCGGAGAGGCGCAGGTCGGCGTCGGGCAGGTCCACGTCGTCCCAGACCGCCAGCACGGGTGAGCCGCCTGGACGCGACGGGGTGGTCAACGGCCCACGGACGCGGTACCCGCCGGGTCCGCCGTCGTGGTCGAGCGGCCGGACGCGATCGGTGTCCGCGAACACCCCGGTCGAACGGTCCCCCACGATGCTGTCGAACGGCCACGTCGCCCAGAGACCGCGGACGACCCGCGCGAACTCGGCGGGGTCGTGCGAGCGTTCGTCGTCAGCAGTGGGATCGTGCGCACCGTGGTCGTGGGCACCGACGAGCAGCCCCACGCGACCGCCGAGCACGTGGTCGAGGGAGAGCACGCGACGGGCGACGTTGTACGGGTGGTCCCACGTCGGGGCGACGGCGATCAGGAAGCGGTGCGGCGGCAACACACGGCCGAGGGCGAGGGCCGCCGACGTCGGGTCGACCCGGGGTCCGCCGGCCCGTTCCGGGACGAACCGGTCCGCGCCGAGGACGACCGTGTCCGCGTCGGTGCGCCGGATCCGGTCCGCGAGTCGGGCGATGCCGCCGGGCTCGTGGACCGCGGTCGCGAGGTCGGGGTCGGGCACGCGGATCGGCGACGCGATGCGTGTGCTGGTGTCCGTCATCTGTCCTCCGGGATCGGGAGCGGCCCGCCACCGTCGCCTCCCCAGCGCCGGGTGGCGGGCCGTTGCGGACGACCGTACGGGTCGCGATGAGCGTGCTGCTCGTGGGCGTCACCGCGTTGCGCGGGATGACGGGGCGTTACGTCGCGGCTGTCACGGCGCGACCGGGCGTTCCGCGGTCGCGGCGTCAGCGCTCGACGAGGCGGCGGCTGCCGTCGGGTCCCGCCGGTCGAGCGGACTCGCGCCGTTCACCAGGTGGTCGCCGACGATCCGCCGCTTGTGCACGCGCGGGTTGTGCGACGACAGGGTGCGGGCGTTCCGCCAGTGCCGGTCGAGGCCGATCGCGCGGAAGGTCCCCGACGAACCGAGCGCGTCGAAGACCACGGTCGTGGCGTCCAGGACCGCATCGGTCACGACGGTCTGCGCCTGGGCCACCGTGATCCAGCTCCACTGCAGCAGCCCCGTGAGCGTCTCGTCCGTCGCCGGATCTACTCCGGCCGCGAGCAGTTCCGCGTGCCGGTCCACGGCGTCGTCGATCGACCCGAGGCTCGCGACGAACGCCGCGTCCGCCGCGTACACCCGCGCGGAGACGGTCCCGACGACACCGAGGAGCTCCGGGTCGTGCGTGGGGCGGGCCTCAGTCCCGTTGTGGTGTCCACGGGCACGCGCTCGCAGCGCGGCGACGCCGTCACGCAGCGCCGCACGCCCGATGCCGACGAGGATCGCGTGCATGAAGGTCTGGTAGTACTGCTCCTGGTACGGGTACCGCGTGGCGAACAGGTGGACGCGCTCGTCCGGGACGCGCACGTCGGTGTACCGCACGCTGCCGCTCCCGGTGATGCGCTGGCCGAAGCCGTCCCAGTCGTCACCGACCACCACGTCGGGGTCCTCCGCGTCGACGAGTGCCACGATCTGCTCCCCCGCCTCGTCGATGGCCATCACGGTGATCCACCTGGCGTAGACGCTGCCCGTCGAGTAGAACTTCGCGCCGTTGATCCGCCAGCCGCCGTCCGGGTCACGGCGAGCGGTCGTCGTGATGCGCTCCCCGGTGGCGTTCGGCGTCTCGCTCCACCCGCCCCCGACGACCTCGCCGTCGCCGAGCCGTGCGACGAGGTCCCGATCAGCGGCGCCGCCGTCCGCGTGCACCCGGTCCTCGACGAACGAGAAGTGGTTCCGCCACACGTGCGCCAGGTTCGGGTCGACCTCGGCGATCTCGGCGACGGCGCGGAACAGGTCGGACAGCCGAGCCCCGACGCCGCCCCAGTCCTCCGGGGTCCGCCACCGCGCGAACCCGGCCTCGACGAGCCACCCGAGCTGCTCCGTCGCGAGGCGCTCGTCACGCTCCCGCTCGAATGCGTCGAGTCCGATCCGCTCGATCACGGGTCGGAGCGGCGCGATGAGCTCGTCGTACCGGTCGTCTGCTGGGATCTCACTCGGGCACATGCGGCGCACGCTACCGACCACGCGCACGGCCGGACACCGCTGCCGCAACCTCGTGCAACGCGACGAAACCGGGCGTCACACCACGTCGCGGCGTAGCGTCGACGCGATGACCATCCACGACCTGACCGCGCCGTTCGCCGGGCAGGGGTTGGTGCAGATCGGCGAGGTCCTGCTCGCGTTCGCGCTCGCATCGCTCATCGGGCTCGAACGGCAGCTCCGGTCGAAGAGCGCTGGCATCCGCACGCAGACCATCGTCGGCACGGCCTCTGCGCTGATGCTGCTCGTCAGCAAGTACGGCTTCAGCGACGTCCTGCTCGCCGGCCACGTCGTCCTCGACCCGTCGCGCGTCGCGGCACAGATCGTCTCGGGCGTCGGGTTCCTCGGCGCCGGGCTGATCCTGACGCGCCGTGGAGCCGTCCGCGGGCTCACCACCGCGGCGTCCGTGTGGGAGACCGCGGCGATCGGCATGGCTGCCGGCGCCGGACTCTGGCTGCTCGCCCTCGTGGTGACCGCCCTGCACTTCGTGGTGGTGTTCGGCTACACCGCGCTCATCCGCGTGCTCCCCCGTTCAGCCGAGTCGTCGTTGACGCTCGACGTGCTCTACGACTCCGGCCGTGGCGTGCTCCCGAAGGTCCTGACGCTCGTCACCGCCAGCGGCTGGCACGTCGGCCGACTCGTCCAGCAGGACAGCGAGCGCGACCAGGCGACCTCCGTCCGGCTGGAGGTCACCGGCCCGCGGGACGCCAGCGTGCTGCTCGCACAGCTCGGTGAGGTCGACGGCGTCCGCGCGGTCGACCCCACCGCGGCCGACGACCTGGAGTGACCCCCTGCCATGATCGACGGATGCCCTCGTTCTTCCTGACCCACGCCGAGGTCGTCGTGGACCCCGGCGCGCCCATCGAGTCGTGGCACCTGTCCGACACCGGCCGGGCCCGCGCCGCTGCAGCACACCGACACGCTTGGCATCCCGGCACGGCACGGATCGTCTCGAGCGAGGAGCGCAAGGCCATGGAGACCGCCGACCTCCTCGCCCGGGCCGTCGGCCGGACCGCGACGGTCGACCCGCTCCTCGGCGAGATCGACCGGAGCGCGACCGGTTACCTGCCGCCGTCGGAGTTCGAACCGGTCGTCGACGCCTTCTTCGACCGTCCCGCCGAGTCGGTCCGGGGATGGGAACGCGCGGTCGACGCGCAGGCCCGCATCGTCGATGCCGTCCGCCGACACACCGCTGACGGCTCCGACGTCACGATCGTCTCGCACGGCGCGGTCGGTGCGCTCCTCCTCGCGGACCTCACCGGGGCGGCGATCGGCAGGGACCTCGACCAGCCGGGCATGGGCAGCGTCTTCACGTTCGACCCGCGCGCGTGGCGCGCGACGTCCGGCTGGACGCGCGTGACGCCCTGAAGGTGCCCACCCACCGGACTGGAGGCTCCCCCACGGCCCGCCCCGCGCCTCCAGTCCGACCGGTGGTCGGTTCCCCCGTGTTCCCGTCGCGAGCCTACGGTCGCGGTCCGGTCGTCACCGCCTGGTACCCGCGAGATGTGTCCGGAGACCCACTCAGGCCGGGAGCTGCTCGCCCGCCTCGACCGCGACGTCGAGCCGGTTCTCGGCGGGCGGCAGCGGGCAGGTGGCGTGCGCGGTGTAGGCGCACGGCAGGTTCGTCGCACGGTTGAAGTCGATGCGGGTGCGGCCCTCGGCATCGGGGGCGTCGATGTCGAGGCTGCGGTTCGCCGCGTACGTCGTGACGCCGCTCGTCCGGTCGGTGAACAGCACGTGCAACCCGTCGCCGTGCCCGTTGAACGCCAGCAGGGTCCGCGGCCCGTCGAGGTCGAACGACAGGGTCCCGGGTGCGGCGTACACGTGCTGGAGTCCGTCGACGACGGAGCCGACCGTGACCTCGCGCGGCTCGTCGAACGGGGTGAACCGGGCGTCGACGACGAAGCGCTCGTCCGGTGCGTAGGCCGGCGTGCCGCGGTACCCGGTGCGGATCGGGCTCGACGGGTGCCTCGGACGGACGACGTCGCTGCCACCACGGCGGGCGACCTCGACCACGGTCGTCTCCTCGTCGGTGCGCCACACGGCGATGGTGGACGAACGCTCCGCGAGCGGCCCGAACCGGTGCGTGCCCGTGACGACGGCGCCGTCGATCTCGAGCGACTCGCCGTCCGCGAGCTCCACGACGGGACCGTCCTCGCTCGTCGACCACGCTCCGGGAGCGTCGTCGAAGCGCTCGGGCGTCCACGTCAGCCAGCGGATGCTCGTGATGGCGAGGAAGCCGTGCTCGTCGGCGCGAGCGGCCTCGTGCGCGTCGTGCCACACGCGCCAGTCGGCTGCGAACGAGGTCGCGGTCGTCGTGGTCATGCGTCGACGGTACGTCGTCCGGGCACCCGGTGCCGACTCGGAACGACACGGGGCGTCACCGGTGTGCGCGGCGGACCGGTGGTCGCACCGGTAGCGTGAGATCGGCAGGGTCGAGGAGGTCACGTGCACGGCGACGCAGTGGACACACTGGGCATCGACAGTGTGTGGTTCGACCCGCTCTGGCGCATCGAGGTCCGGCTGACGCCCCTCGAACGGACGCTCCTCACGACGTGGCCGGTCCGGCGGCTCGCGTTCATCGCCCACGCGGGCGCGGCGTCGATCACCACGACGCAGACGTACACGCGCCTCGAGCACTCGCTCGGAGTGCTCGCCCTCGTCGCGCACTTCGCCCCCGACGACGCGCTCGCCCGGGTCACCGGTCTGCTGCACGACGTCGGACACCTGCCGTTCAGCCACACGCTCGAGGGGCTCGGCGGCCTCGACCACCACACGCTCGGTCGCGCGGCGGTCCGTGGGCTCGCCGACGTGCTGCGCGAGGGCGGCATCGACCCGGAGGCCGTCATCAGCACGGACGACGGCGCACTGCCGTCCCCGCTGACGAACCGGAGCGGCGGTCTGAAGCTCGACCACCTCGACTCGTTCCTGCGCAGCGGTCAGGCGCACGGCCGGACGACCTCGCCGCCCGCGGAGCTCCTCGACCGGCTGCGGCTCGTCGACGGCACCGTCGACACCGACGCCTCGACCGCCGCAGAGGTGGTGGACCTCGCCGTGCGCGAGGCCCGGGCACAGCGGTCCGAGGCGAACATCGTCCCGAACGTGGTGCTCCGGTCGCTGGTGACGCGCGTGCTCGACACGGGGACGCTCACCCCCACCAGGTTCGCGGGGCTCACCGACGACGAGCTCTGGGCGGTGCTGCTCGCCGACCCGGTCACGGTCGACGAGGCCGTCGAACTCCGTCGGCACCCGGAGCACTGGCAGTTCGCCGACGGACGCACCCCGGCGTCCGACGACGCCCTCGCCCATGTGATCCGACGGACCTACCTGGACCTGCCGACCGTCGACGGCGCGGTCATCACGAGCGAGGACGTCACCGAGCTGCAGCGCGGGATCCCCCTCGACCTCGCCGTCCAGCGCAGCCGCGTGCCGAGCGCGCTCCGGAGTGGGACGATGACGTCATGACCGGTCCCGGGAGCACGAGCGACGGGCTGTCCCTCGACGAGGCAGCCGCGATCGCCGAGCACGCGCGCGAGGGCCGTCTCGACATGGACGACCCGCAGATCCGACAGCTCGTCGGCGAGGCGAACCGGATGATGGTGCGCACGCAGATGTGGGGCGAGCAGCCGGCGACCCCCAGGCGACGCTGGAAGCGGCGCGGCCTCGCGATCGGTGCCGCCGCCATCGTCGCGATCTGGGTGATCGGCCTGCTGGGCCCGCTCCTGCTCCGCCTCGGCGTCTGAGACGGACGCTCCCGCGACCGCCTACCAGGGGTGGGCGATGTCGCGGGGCCGAGCCGGGCCTCCCGACCGGATCTGCCGCACCACGGGGACGACGGGACCGGCCGGGGCGGAGGTGAGCAGCACGGCGCACGCTGCGCCGCGGGCGACGACGTCCTCGCCGAGCGCCGTGAACGCCACCGCCGGAGCGCGACGCGAGCCCAGGCGTTCGAAGAGCCGCACCTGCAGCGCGTCGAGGAGGGTCGCGCCGCCGGCGAGTGCTGCGCTCCCGCCGACGACCACGCGCTGGACGTCGAGGAGCTCGACGACGTGGACGAGCGCCGAACCGAGCGCCGCGCCGGCCTCGGCGAGGATCGGCCGTGCCGCGGGCAGCGCGCACAGCCGTTCGAACGCGGCGCGGACGGACGCGGGATCCTCGGCGACCGGTTGGAGCAACCCGGCGGCCATTCCGCGCCGGACCTGCTGGAGGGGCTGACAGGCGTCCCAGAGCTCGGTCCAGCCGCCGTGCGCGTGCACCGGGATGCCGCCGAACTCCCCCGCGTTGCCGGTGCTGCCGCGGACGACCTCGCCACCGACCACGATGCCCGCTCCGACGCCGTGCCCGAGGTACACCGACACCAGGTCCTCGGTCGATCGCGCCGTCCACCACTCGGCGAGGGCGCTCGCGACGACGTCCTTCTCGATGCGGACGGGGAACCCGGTGCGCTCCGCGAGTTCGGCTGCGAGCGGGACGCCGGACCACGAGGCGAGTTGCACGGGAGCGCCGAGCGCCGCACGGTCCTGCTCGATGGGGCCTGGTGCCGCGACACCGATGCCCGCCACGCGCGCGCGGTCGATGCGAGCGGCGGTCACGAGGTGGTCGACCGCGCCGGCCATCGCGTCGAGCGTCGACGAGGGATCGTCGACAGCGGCCGCGCCGAGGTGCTGTTCGGCGACGAGCCCCCCGGCGAGGTCCAGGAGCACGACGGAGACCTGCGCGGGGTCGAGGTGGACGCCGACGGCGAAGCGACCGTCCGGCGCGAGTTCGAGGCGGCGACCGGCGGCCCCGCCGGCGTCCCGGACGGCTGCGCCGGTCGGGTGCGCTGCGCCGGTCGGATGCGATGCGCCGGTCGGGTGCGCTGGGCCGGTCGGGACCGCCGCGCCGGTCTCCCGGACCAGGCCGTCGGCGAGGAGTCGGGCCGCGATGTTCGAGACCGTCTGGGCGGTCAGTGCCGTCCGGGTCGTCAGCGCCGAACGGGTCACTGGACCGTCGCGACGCACGACGTCGAGCACCACGGCGCGGTTGTGCGCTGCGATGTGGGTCGCGTTCTGCCCTGCAGACATCTCAGCGATCCGGTGCTTGACGAAGCTCGTGCATGGTCCCTAGCATTCCTGACCAAGCGAATTTGTCAATCAATTGGATTGAACTGATCCGGACGGGCAGATCGCCGAGTGACCACACCGAGGTGGTCGCGCCCGTCGCCACACCGGTGTGACACGGGAACTCGAAGGGACGCCCGTGACGACGACCGCTCGCCCGGCCACCACAGCGCGACCCGCTCCACCGACCGAGCGCACCGGTCGACGAGCGGGGAAGAAACACCCCTGGACCGCAGCGGAGAAGCGACGCCTCCGCATCGGTATCGCCTTCATCTCCCCGTGGATCTTCGGGGTCCTCGTGTTCATCGCGTACCCGCTGATCTACTCCTTCGTGATCAGCCTGACGCGGTACTCCGGCATGAACGCCGCGACCTTCGTCGGGTTCGGCAACTACATCGCCGCCTTCATCGACCCACTCGTCCACACCGCCGTGGGCAACACGCTGTTCTACGCGGTGATCGCGGTGCCCGTCGGTATCGTCGTGGCGATCGTGATCGCGCTGGCGATGAACCAGGACGTCAAGGAGATCAGCTGGTACCGGACGGCGCTGTACATCCCGTCCCTCATCCCGACCTTCGCCCTCGCGTTCATCTTCGTCGTGCTCGTCAACCCGCAGACCGGCATCGTGAACCAGGCGTTGAAGCTCGTCGGGGTCCCGGCGACGAACCTGCTCGGCGACCCGACGACGGCGAAGCTCGTGATCGTCGCGCTGGCGCAGATGGGTGCCGGCAACGCGGCGCTGGTGTTCCTCGCCGGCATGCGCGGCATCCCGAAGACCCTGTACGAAGCAGCACGTGTCGACGGCGCCGGTCCGGTGCGCCAGTTCTTCGCGCTGACGCTGCCGCTGATCTCCCCCGCGATCCTGTTCAACCTGATCACGGGGATCAGCAACGGCCTGCAGGTGTTCACCGAGGCGTACGTGATCTCGTCCGGATCCGGCGGACTCGGGTCTCCGGACAACGGGACGTTGTTCTACATGCTCTACCTCTACAAGAACGCGTTCAGCTACGCGCAGCTCGGGTTCGCGAGTGCGATGGCCGTGCTCCTGTTCCTCGCCGGGATGATCCTCTCCGGACTCGTCTACTGGCTGTCCAAGCGGTTCGTGAACTACGACGTGAGCGGGGAGTGACGCCTTGACGATGCAGAAGGACCGAGTGTCCACCGAGACGTCGTCGATCGAGGACGTCCGCCCCAAGGACCGCAGGAACGCCCGCGCGGACCGCTCCAGGAACGCCGACGGCTCCGTCCGCTCGCCGTGGTCGTCGATCGGCGCCCGCGTGGTGCTCATCGCGATGAGCCTGCTGTTCCTCATCCCCATCTACTGGATGGTGATCTCCGCGCTGAAGAGCAACAGCGAGCTCGGCGCGTTCCCCCCGACCTGGTTCCCGCAGTGGCTGGACTGGTCGAACTTCGGCGATGCCGTGAACGCGATGCCGTTCTTCACGTTCTTCCGGAACACGCTGATCATCACCGTGCTCGTGACGCTGTTCTCGATGGTGTCCAACCTGGTCATCGCCTACGGGTTCTCGTGCATCGAGTGGCGCGGCCGCGACCGGATGTTCTACGTCGTGCTCGCGACGCTGTTCATCCCGTTCCCGGTGACGCTCATCCCGATGTTCGACCTGTACGCGCGGCTCGGCTGGATCAACACCTTCCTGCCGCTCGTCGTGCCGAGCCTGTTCGGGTCCGCGTTCTACGTGTTCCTCCTCCGGCAGTTCCTGCTGCAGATCCCGAAGGACCTGCTCGACGCCGCACGCATGGACGGCGCGTCCGAGTGGCGCATCCTCTGGCGGATCGTCTTCCCGCAGGCCAAGGCCGCGCTCGTCACGGTCGGCATCTTCGCCGCGGTGGGTGCCTGGAACGACTTCCTCGGGCCGCTCATCTACCTGCAGGACGAGAACGTGCAGACCCTGTCGATCGGCCTCCAGGTCTTCCGCCTGAACAACAGCGCGGACTTCCAGTTCAACCAGCTGATGGCGGCATCGATCCTCATCATCCTGCCGCTCGTCATCCTGTTCTTCTTCTTCCAGCGGACCTTCCTCAAGGGCATCCAGATCGGGAGCTTCAAGTGAACGCGCGACACAACGGCGCCGCCTTCGACCGCCGGACCTTCCTCCGCGCCGCCGCCGCGACGGGCGGTGCTGGTGCCCTCGCGTTGCTCGCCGCCGGGTGCGCGACGGGCGGTGCTGGCAGGAACCCGAACTCGGTCTCGATCTGGGGCGTCACGGGCACCTTCGTGCCGTTCCAGACGAAGGTCATCAACCAGTTCAAGCAGCTGCACCCGGAGATCGACGTCCGCGTCAACCAGGTGCCCTCGCAGGGCACCGGCGACGCCACCAGCGTCATCACGGCCGTCCGCGGCGGGACCGCTCCCGACCTGTGGCTCCTCGACCGGTTCAGCGCGGCGCAGTACGCGGCGATCGGGCTCATCGAGCCGATCGACGAGCTCATCGACGAGTTCGAGGACGTCTCGAAGGAGGAGTTCCTGTCCTCCTGGCTCGGGTTCACGGTCGGCGAGCTGACCTACCAGGGCAAGACGTACGGCCTGCCGCACGACACCGACGCCCGCGGCATGTTCGTGAACCGCACGATGCTCCGCGACGCCGGCATCGACCTCGACGAGTTCGACTGGGAGCAGAACGGCCCGGTGACCATGGACCGGATGGCCGAGGTCAGCGACAAGCTCACGAAGAAGGAGGGCGGCAACTACAGCAAGATGGGTCTCCTCCCCTGGTACGGCGAGGGCTGGCCGTTCACGTGGGGCCTCGGGCTCGGGGCGTCCTACTTCGACCAGGCCGACTCGCAGATGACGATGGACTCCGGCAGCGTCAAGAAGATCTACGAGTTCTACGACGCGTGGGCGCAGCGCTATGGCTACCGCGCCGCCGACACCTTCATCGCCACGTACGAGCCCACGGGACACCCGCCGGGGCAGACCGCGTTCCTGGCGAACCGGATGGCGTTCATGGTGAGCGTCCCCTCGACGATCCAGACCTTCGACAACTACGGGCCGAAGGACCTCGACTGGACCGTCGCGTACCTGCCGACCCAGGCCGCCGGCGACGACAAGTACACCTGGTCAGGCGGCTTCGCGCTCTGTCTGCCGAAGGGCTCGAAGAAGAACAAGGCCGTGTGGGAGCTGATGAAGTACTTCACCGGCAAGCGCGGCCAGGAGACCTACATGGTCCCCGCCACGAGCGTCCCGTCGAACATCGCCGCGCTGAAGGACCCGAAGGGCTCCGCGAAGTCGATCCGCTTCTTCGTCGAGTCGATGCCCGACTCCACCTGCCGCCCGCCCTTGCCCGTTGGTGGCGCCTGGTGGGACTCGCTCGCCGACGCCAGGTCGAGCGTGCTCCTCGGCACCGCCTCACCGCAGGAGGCGGTCGAGCGGGCACAGGCGCGGGTCAACCCGATGATGCAGACCTACTCCCCGTTCAAGCTGCCCAAGGACTACGACAAGGTCCGGGTCTAGCGACCGGACCCCCTCACGAAAGGCAACCATGCCCAGCACCACCACCCCGATCCGCGTCGCCGTCCTCGGCTTCTGGCACGTCCACGCCGGTGACTACGCCCGCCAGACGGTCGAGCACCCCGGGACCGAGCTCGTCGCCGCGTGGGACGACGACGTCGCCCGTGGGCGGGAGGGCGCCGAGCAGTTCGGTGTCGAGTTCACCGACGACCTCGACGCGCTGCTCGCCCGCGAGGACATCGACGCCGTGACGATCACGACGTCGACCGACGTGCACCGCGACGTGATCACGCGCGCCGCCCGCGCCGGCAAGGACGTCTTCACCGAGAAGCTCCTCGCCCCGACGGTGGAGGAGTGCGATGAGATCATCGCGACCTGCGACGCCGCCGGCGTCAAGCTGATCGTCTCGCTCCCCCGGCTGTACCACGGCTACACGCAGGCGATCCTCGAGGAGATCCGGTCCGGCCGCCTCGGCGAGGTCAACCACGCCCGCGTCCGCCTGTCGCACGACGGCGCGATCCGGCCGTGGCTGCCGGAGCGTTTCTTCGACCCGTCGACCGCGATCGGCGGCGCGTTGACCGACCTCGGCTGCCACCCCGTCTACCTCACGCAGCTCTTCCTCGGTGCACGTCCCGACTCGGTCGAGGCCGTCTACCGCTCCGTCACCGGACGCGCCGTCGAGGACCACGCGGTCGTCACGGTCGGCTACGCCTCCCAGGCGATCGGCATCATCGAGGCCGGCTTCGTCGCCGGCACCCCGTTCACGATCGACGTGGCCGGCACCGGCGGATGGCTCTCGTTCTCCGACCAGGAGGCCCGGCTCACCGCCGGCGGGTCGGCGTACGGCGACGAGCCGGTCACCATCCCGGTCCCCGAGGACGGCCAGGACGCCTTCGGACAGTGGGTGGACCACATCACCTCCGGCACGCGTGCCGACGACAACATCGCCCGCGCCGTCGAGCTCACGAGACTCGTCGTCGCCGCGAACGCCGCTGCGCGCACCCCCGTCGCGGCCTGACCGGCCGCGCGATCGACCGACACCAGCAACCCAGCACGAACCCAGGAGTCACCATGTCCAACGACACCATCCGCGTCGGACTCATCGGCGGCGGCGGCATCGCGTCCGCGCACATCGCCGGCTACGCCCAGCACCCGGACCTCATCCGCATCGCCGCGGTGGCCGACGCGTTCGCGTCGACCGCCGAGGCCCGCGGCGCCGAGCTCGGTGTGCCCCACTTCACCGACTACCAGGAGATGCTCGAGCGCGCCGACATCGACGCCGTCGACATCTGCCTGCCGCATCACCTGCACCGCGACGCGATCGTCGCCGCGGCGCGGGCCGGCAAGCACGTCCTCTGCGAGAAGCCGCTCTGCCTCACCCCCGAGGAAGCGCGCGACGTGCAGGCCGCCGTGAGCGAGGCCGGCGTCACGCTGATGTGTGCGCACAACCAGCTCTTCATGCCGGCGGTCGCGAAGGCGAAGGAGCTCATCGAGACCGGCGTCCTCGGCACCGTGTACGAGGTGCGCACGACGGACAGCTTCCGCAACGACTTCGACCCGGAGAACATGGGCTGGCGTGCACACGCGTCGAAGAGCGGCGGCGGCGAGCTCATCGACACCGGCTACCACCCGAGCTACCTGCTCATGCACCTCGCCGGCGGCGTCCCCGTCCAGGCGACGGCGCTGCTCTCCACGCACCGACTGACGTTCATGGAGGGCGAGGACTCGGCGCAGGCCCTGTTCCGCTTCGACAACGGTGCCGTCGGCCAGCTCGTCACGAGCTGGGCGTACGAGCCGGCTGCCGGCACCGAGCGCTTCAGCGCCGTCGGTGAGCTCGGCTCCCTGACGAGCGACGGCACCACGCTCCGCTGGGACCTGCTCGACGGCACCAGCGAGACCGTGACCTACGAGGACGTGGACACGTTCGCGGCGGAGATCGGCGCGTTCGGCGAGTGCCTGCGGGACGGCACGCGTCCGATCCACACCGAGCGGGAGGGCATCGCCGTGCTCGGTATGATCCTGGCGGCGTACGAGGGTGCCCACAGCGGCACCATCGCGTCGGTGCTCCAGGTGGAGCCGGTCTCCGCGTGATCCTCGACGACGAGACCACCTCGGTGCGCCCGCCCCCGGGGGGCGCGGGGCCGCGCCCCCCCCGGGGGGGCGGCCGGGGCCGCGG
>JASCOI010000100.1 GCA_029959665.1 Microbacteriaceae bacterium PS02333 | reverse complement strand
CTGGGGGGGGGCGCGTGGCGGGTGCGGGCCGCCGAGATGCCGTAATTGCGGCATCTCGGCGCCCTGAGACCGCGAGTCGCGGAACCTCGCGTGACGCACACGGCGAGTTGCGGAACCACGTCACACCCGACAGAGCGTGACGCCTCCTGCACAGGAGGCTCGGCTCGCCTCGTTCTCCACGGAGCGTTTCGGTTGCGGGGGCCGATCGACAGCGCTCGCTGATCCTTTCGGGATGATCGAACCGCTGCTCGCACCCCGTCTTCCTGACGGACCCTTTCGCGTCGACCTGGCCATCACGAGCGGTGTGACCCGGTCGCGGCTCACGCGCCGAGACCTCGTGTCGCCGCTGCACGGAGTCCGCGCGCCCGTCGAGTACCCGGTGGACATCGTCGAGGCGGTTGCGCTCGTGCTGCGCCCGGACCAGTTCGTGAGCCACGTCACCGCGGCGAAGCTCTGGGAAGCTCCGCTGCCGATCCGTCTGCGGGACGCGCTCGTGCACGTGACATCGGTCGGTTCGGCACCGATCATGCGGCGGCCGCAAGTCACACCGCACCGAACACGGGCCGGAGCGCCGGACGTCCAGCTCGTCAACGGGGTCCCGATCAGCGGTCCCGCCCGGTGCTGGTTCGAGTGCGCGTCGGTCCTCACCGTGCACGAGCTCGTGGTGCTCGGCGACTACTTCGTCGGACCATCCGGACTGGCCACGATCGATGGTCTCGCGGCGGCGATCACCAGGAACGGCCGGCATGCGACCCTCGCACGAGCAGCTCTTGCTCGTGTGCGAGCGGGCGTCGAGTCACCGATGGAGAGCCGGATGCGTCTCAGCGTGGTCGACGCCGGGTTCCCCGAACCGGAGGTCAACGTCGACGTCGCCGACGCAGAGGGCCGGTTCCTCGGACGCGTCGATCTTGCGTGGCCCGAGCTGCGGATCGCACTCGAGTACGACGGGGATCACCATCGCGGGCAGGAGCAGTACCGCCGTGATCAGCGTCGGGCGAACGGGTTCAGCGTGAACGGGTGGATCGTGATCCACGCGACCGCGATGGACGCGGAACGACCGAGTGTCGTGTTCGAGCGCCTGCGTCAGGCCTTCGTGCAGCGTCGACTCGAACGAAGCCGCGCGGCGTGACGTTTCGACGAGACCCGAGGTTCCAGGACTCGCCGAGCGCCGGACGCCGAGGTTCCACGACGCGCTCGCCGTGGGCGTCGAGATGCCGTAATTACGGAACCTCAGGGGTTGAGCGCGCGAATTACGGAACCCCAGGGGTTGAGCTCGCGGCCCAAGCGGGGCGCGCGGAGCGCCCGGGCGTCAGGACGCGGCGGGGGACTCCGGGGCGGGCGGGGTGTAGTCGCGGGGGAGCAGGGGGAGCCAGATGCGGAAGGTGGCCCCGCCGCCCTCGGTGTCGATGACCTCCACCGACCCCTGGTGCGCGGCGACGATCCCGGACACGATCGCGAGGCCGAGCCCCGAGCCGCCGGTGTCCCGAGCGCGGGAGGTGTCCGCGCGCCAGAAGCGCTGGAAGATCTTGTCGCGGAGCTGCGGCGGGATGCCCTCGCCGTGGTCGATGACGTCGATGTGCGCCATGCCGCGGTCGTCATCCACGCCGATGCCGATCTCGATCGGGTCGTCGTGCTCGGTGAACCGCATGGCGTTGCCCATCAGGTTCGTCACGACCTGCCGGATCTTGTTCTCCTCCGCCAGGACGATCGGCGGGCGCTTCGGCATGACGACGGTGGGCAGCGGCGTCGTCTCGTCCGTGGGCGGTGCGTCCAGGTTCATCGCGCGGTTCCGGCGTGCGCGGAGTCGTGCGAGCGTCTGACGGGAGAACGCGATCGGACCGGTGGTGTTGGCGGACGGCGACGCCGGAGCGGAGTCCGACGACGGGGAGACCGCGGCCGGGCCGAACGCGGAGGGTGCGCGCACGGCCTGCGGGACGTCCTCGACGAGCACCTGGATCTCGCGGTCGGGGTTCGACGCCATGGTGTCGAGCGCTGAGTCGCGGGCGATGGCGACGAGGTCCACGGGGCCGAGTTCGAGCGGCTTCGACTCGTCGATGCGTGCGAGCTGGAGGAGGTCCTGCACGAGGAGCCCCATGCGCTGGGCTTCCTTCTCGATGCGGCCCATCGCCTGGGCGACGTCCTCTTCCTTGCGGAGCGCCCCCATCCGGTACAGCTCGGCGTACCCGCGGAGGGACACCAGGGGCGTACGGAGTTCGTGCGACGCGTCGCCGACGAAGCGGCGCATCTGGTCGATGGTGCGCTGACGGTCCTCGAACGCGCTGTCGATCCGCTCGAGCATCGCGTTCAACGAGCGGTTGAGCCGGCCGACCTCGGTGTTCGGGGTGTCGTCCTCGAGACGCTGGTTGAAGTCACCCGCGGCGAACCGGGCGGCGGTGTCCTCGACGTCGCGCAGCGGGTCGAAGGTGGCGGTCACGAGGAGCCGGGTGAGCATCGCGCCGAGCAGGATCACCGAGATGCCGAAGCCCAGGAAGATGACCGTGAACCGGGCTATGGTCTGGTCGGTGTCCGCGCTGGAGACGGCGACGAGGACGTACCCGGTCTCGGTGGCACCGGTGGACAGGTTCTGCAGGTTCGCGGGGATGACCTGCGCGCGCCACTCGTGGTTGTGCTGCTTGTCGTAGAGGCTGAACGGGGCGTTCGCCTTCGTCGCCGCGGAGAAGTTCACGGACGAGATGTCCGGCTGCGACGTCGACTGGGTGTCACAGATCTGCTTGCCGTCCCCGTCGTAGGCGGCGACGTACGAGCTCTTCTCGAGCACCATGGTGAGCTTGCAGTACTGCTCACCGTCGCTGATGTTCTGCCCCTCGAGCTGCGACGTCGTCGTCGTGACCTGGTTGTCCAGGCGCGAGACCAGGTACGTCGACAGCACCGTCATGGTGCCGAGACCGGCGACGAGCAGCCCGAGCGCGACCAGGAGCACCGTGATCCCGGTGATCTTGGTGCGCAGGGAGATGCCGTCCCACCAGCGGTTCATTCTGGAGTGCATGCTGCCTCAACGGTAGACGGCGCCCGTCCGGCGAAACCGGACGAGCGCCGTGAGAACGACCAGGTCTGACGACCCCGAGATGACTCCGAAAAAGCCGGAGCCGAGGGCCTCAGGAGGCCTTGGACGCCTTGAGCATGTAGCCGAACCCACGCTTGGTCTGGATGATCGGCTCGGTCGAGTACTGGTCGAGCTTCCGACGCAGGTACGAGATGTACGACTCGACGATGCCGGCGTCCCCGTTGAAGTCGTACTCCCACACGTGGTCGAGGATCTGCGCCTTCGACAACACGCGGTTGGGGTTCAGCATGAGGTAGCGGAGCAGCTTGAACTCGGTCGGGGAGAGCTCGATCTGCGCGTCGCCGATGGTGACCTCGTGCGTGTCCTGGTCCATCGTGAGCTCGCCTGCGCGGATGATCGCGTCTTCCTCGTCGTTCATCGTGCGACGGAGGATCGCCTTGATGCGCGCGACGATCTCGTCGAGCGAGAACGGCTTCGTGACGTAGTCGTCGCCGCCGACGGTGAGGCCGGTGATCTTGTCCTCGGTGTCGTCCTTCGCCGTGAGGAACAGGATCGGCGAGGTGTACCCGGAGGAGCGGAGGCGCTTGGTGACACCGAACCCGTTCATGTCGGGGAGCATGACGTCGAGGATGATCAGGTCCGGCTCTTCCTCGAGCACGGCGGAGATCGCCTGTGCGCCGTTCCCGACCGCACGCACGGCGAACCCGGCGAAGCGGAGCGAGGTCGTCAGGAGATCGCGGATGTTCGGCTCGTCGTCGACGATCAGGATCTTGGGGCCATCGGTCATGACCCCATCCTCTGACCGTTGGCTAAACGTTTCCTGAGAGCGAAGCAGACGTCACCTGGTCGGCGTCGAGGATCGTGTACGAGTACCCCTGCTCCGCGAGGAACCGCTGCCGGTTCTGCGCGAAGTCCTGGTCCACCGTGTCCCGCGTCACGAGCGTGTAGAACGACGCGGGCAGGCCGTCCTTGTTCGGCCGCAGGAGCCGACCGAGGCGCTGCGCCTCTTCCTGCCGCGACCCGAACGACCCGGAGATCTGGATGGCCACCGTGGCGTCCGGGAGGTCGACCGAGAAGTTCGCCACCTTCGACACGACGAGCACGTCGATCGCACCGGTCCGGAACGCCTGGAACAGCCGCTCCCGCTCGTCGATGGGCGTCGCGCCGGTGATCTCCGCGGCATCGAGCGACGCGGCCAGGGAGTCCAGCTGGTCGATGTACTGCCCGATCACCAGGATCTGCTCGCCGCGGTGCTGCTCGATGAGCGAGCGCACCACCGGGGTCTTCGCCGGGGTCGTCGCCGCGAGCCGGTAGCGCTCGTCGTCGCCGGACGCCGCGTACTCGAGCCGGTCCTCGTGCGGCAGGTCGATCCGTACTTCGAAACACGAAGCGGGCGAGATGTAGCCCTGGGCCTCGATCTCCTTCCACGGTGCGTCGTACCGCTTCGGGCCGATGAGGGAGAACACGTCGCCTTCGCGGCCGTCCTCGCGCACCAGGGTGGCGGTGAGGCCCAGGCGTCGTCGGGCCTGCAGGTCGGCGGTCAGCTTGAAGACCGGCGCCGGCAGCAGGTGCACCTCGTCGTAGACCACGAGGCCCCAGTCGAGCGCGTCGAGGAGCGACAGGTGCGTGTACTCGCCCTTCCGGCGCGCGGTGAGGATCTGGTACGTCGCGATCGTGACCGGCCGGATCTCCTTCACGCTGCCGGAGTACTCGCCGATCTCGTCCTCGGTCAGGCTCGTCCGGCGCAGCAGCTCGGACCGCCACTGCCGGGCGGACACGGTGTTGGTCACGAGGATGAGCGTCGTGGCCTTGACGGTCGCCATCGCCCCGGCGCCGACGAGCGTCTTGCCGGCACCACACGGCAGTACGACGACTCCGGATCCCTGCGCGAAGAAGCTGCCGACGGCGTCTTCCTGGTACGGACGGAGACTCCATGACGAGGTGTCGAGGTCGATGGCGTGCGGCTGGCCCGGTGTGTACCCGGCGAGGTCCTCAGCCGGCCAGCCGATCTTCACGAGCTCCTGCTTGACCTGCCCGCGGGCCCACTGCTGCAGCTCGATGGCGGTGTCCGAGCGCTTGTCGCCGAGCAGCGGCTTGATGCGCTTCGAGCGGACCACCTCGGCGAGGACCGTCGGGTCGGTCGCCGTGAGCAGGAGCGTCGGCTGCCGCTCGAGTTCCTCGCCGGGGGAGTTCGCGATGACCGGCGCGTCCGCGGGGTCCTCACGACGGATCACGAGCCGTCCGTAGCGGGAGACGGTGTCACGGATGTCCACGGTGACGCTCTGCGGCACCGGGAACTTCGCGAAGCGCTCGAGCGTGTCGATCATGGACTCGGCGTCGTGCCCGGCGGCGCGCGCGTTCCACAGCCCGAGGCGCGTGATGCGGTAGGTGTGCACGTGTTCCGGCGCGCGCTCGAGCTCGGCGAAGACGGCGAGCTCGTGGCGCGCGTCCTCGGCGTCGGGGTGCGCAACCTCGAGCAGTACCGTGCGGTCGCTCTGGACGATCAGCGGTCCGTTCATGACCTTCTAGCCTAGCCGAGCACGCCTGGGTCAGGCTTCGCTGTCGACGGACACGACGAGCGACAGCGGCAGGGTGCGTTCGACGTCGGCCGCGATGTCCTTCCCGCGGATGCGTCCGGCGGCGACCGAGGTCGGCACGATCGAGAACGGGCGCTCGCTGCCGTCCGGCATCCGGACGACCACGCGGATCGGCGTGCGACCGCGGACGGCGAGGTCGATCTGCCGCCCCAGCCACTCCTGCTCCGGCTCGGCGTCGCCCCGCTGGGTCGTCAGCCGGAGCCGCTCGACGACCCCCCTGGCCGCGGCTTCCGGGGACCGGCCGACGGTCCGGCGCCGGCCTGGAGGCTCGTGGCGCGCCTCGGGGCGGGCGCCGGGTTGCAGCACGGCCGGGTAGCGCTGGTCCTCCAGCGCTGCGTGCACCACGTGGGCCGGGTAGCGGGAGACGAGGGTGGTCAGGTCCGGACGCTCCCACGCCAGCTGGCGCAGCTCGGCGTCCACGCCGATGAGGTCGAGCTGGTCGGCGGTGCCGCGGACGACGGTGCCGACGCCGTCGCCCTGCCGGTCGACGACGATGCTGCCGTCCCGGGCGGCGACCTGGTCGACGAGGTACGCCAGCGGCTGCGGGACACCGGTCAGTCCGATGCGTCCGAAGAGGTCGACGACCTGCTGCCGGGAGCTGCCCGACCGGAGCGCTCGGCGGAGCGAGTCCTCCGAGACGCGGTACCGCGCCGCGAGCCCCGGCGCCTCGAGGTCGGCGACGGTGCGGAGTTCGGCGTCGTCCGCCGGCGCGAGCGGTCCCGGCGCGATGATCGTCAGGTCGTGCTGGAGGTACACCCCCTCGACCGTCGCGGGCAGGTCGGCCTCGGCTGCACGCTCGGCCGCTGCCCGGTCGTCGCCGAGCAGGACGCGCCCGGTGTCCGTCACGACGCCGTCGACCGTCAGGCCCAGCGCAGCGGCCGTGCCGCCGACGTCCAGCAGGACGGCGTCGAGCCACCGCGCGCCGGCAGGGTAGGCCCAGCGGCCGAGGGACACCAGGTCGCGCCAGTCGCCGTCCGCCACCGCGATGACCTCGCCCACGGCGGGGTCGAGCCCCTCGTGCCAGCGCGCGACGAGCCCGGCCCAGCGACCCGCCCAAGACGTCGTCAACCAGCCCAGCCCGTCGTCGGTCAGGGACCAGGCGCCGTCGGCGGTGCTGGTGAAGCGGATGCGTTCGAGCAGCTCGAGCCGTCCGGGGACGACGTCGGGGTCGGCGCCGGAACGCTCGGCGAGGGCACGCGCGAGCGGTGAGCCGATGCCGCCCTTGACGAGTTCACGGACACCGCCGTCGTCGACCGCGCGGAGGAGCTCAGCGAGCATCGTCATCGTGGCGAACGCGTGCTCCGCGCCGGTGGTGCGCGCGGTGGTGGACTCGGCCGTCTCCGTGCCGGAGCCCGCGGGGCGGCCTTGCGCCGGGCCTCTCCCCACCGGCACGGCCGGCCCGCCGCTGGCGCGTCGGTCCGGAACCGGCGGCGGGGCCCCAGTCAGACCCACGAGGTCGGGGTGAGCGGCCACGCGTGCCGCGACCGCGTCGTCGACCCGGCCGTCCTCGGCTGCCAGGGCGAGTGCGATCGCCGGGGCCAGGTCGGGACCGGCCGCGCCGTCGCGGAGTGCGACGAGGGTGCGTCGGGGGAGTCGTTCGACGGCGGCGTCGACCGCGGCGTCGGCGCGGAACGCCTCCGCGAGGTCGAAGAAGTCCGTGACGCTCTGCGGGCCGGTCTCGCCGAGGACCGCGGTCGGGAGCTCGCGCGCGACGATGAGCCGTTCGAGGTCGTCGTCCGGCATCGCCCGCAACCGGGCGGCCAGGTCGGCGGTGGTCGTCATCGTCCTCTGCCGGCGTCCGGAGCGGACGTCAGCGGGCTTCCCGGTTCGCTCGGGCCTTGCGGGTCCAGGTGACCCCCAGCAGGACGAAGATCAGCACGAGCGCGATCGGCGGTCCGACGTAGAGGATGCCCAGGACGACGGGCCAGATGCCCGTGCCGGGGATGGTGCCGAGCGTCAGCCAACCGATGATCATGGCGGCGAAGCACAGGATCGTGAAGAGGATGATGCCGCCCACCATGAACGCGAGGGCGCGTTCGGTACGATTGAACGTCGCCGGGGGTTCAGCGGAGTTCCGCGTGTCCCCGGGGGATCGGGTCGGCTTGGCCATCGACCCAGGATATCCGCACCACGGCCAGAGACCTATCGAGGAGTCCACGCATGCCCACCGGCAAGGTCAAGTTCTACGACGACCAGAAGGGTTTCGGGTTCATCACCGGCGACGATGGCGACCAGGTCTTCCTGCACGCCTCGTCGCTCCCGGACGGCGTGACCACCGTGAAGAACGGCACACGGCTCGAGTACGGCGTCGTGCAGGGCAAGCGCGGCTCACAGGCGCTCTCCGTGCACCTGCTCGACCCGCAGCCGTCGCTGGCGAAGATGTCGCGCCGCTCGGCGGACGACATGGCCGTCATCGTGGAGGACCTCGTGAAGGAACTCGACCGGATCAGCGGAGACCTCCGCCACGGCCGCTACCCGAAGAACGGCACACGCCTCGCCGCGATCCTGCGGCACGTCGCAGACCAATTGGACGCATGACCATGACCGACCAGACCGAGCCCACCGAGCTCTCAGCTCCACCCGAGCTGCCGGCACCCCCGGAGGTCCCCGAGCTCCGCGCGCTCGCCCGCACGGCCCTCCTCGAGGTGACCGCCGAGTCGACCGTCGGCGGCCCTGCGGGGACCACGGACGAGGGCGACGGCGTCGTCTCGTACCTGTTCGCCAACCGGATGCCCGGGTACCCGGGGTGGCGCTGGACCGTCAGCATCGCCCAGGTCGAGGGCGACGAACCCACCGTGCTCGAGGTCGAGCTGATGCCCGGCGACGGGGCGCTCCTCGCGCCGGACTGGGTGCCGTGGTCCGAGCGGCTCGCCGAGTACCGCGCGGCGCAGGACGGGCACGACGAGGAGTCCGACGACGCTGCTGACGAGGACGAGGACGAGGACGACTCGGACGAAGAGTCCGACGACTACGACGAATCGGACGACGACGAGTCGGACGACGAGGACGACGACGAGGACGACGACGAGTCGGACGACGACTTCGACGACGACGAGGACGACCTCGCCGAGTCGGACGACGACGAGATCGAGGGCGTGGACGTCGACGAACTCGACGACACCCCGCCGTCCCGCTGAGACGCCCCCGCAACGACGAAACGCCGCCGGATCCGGCGGCGTTTCGTGTGTTCGGAAGTGTCTCGACGACGGGCGTCAGCCCTTCAGCGCGCCGACCACGTGGGTGATCGCCCCGACGAGCTTCTGCACGTCGTCGGGGTCGATCGCCGTGAAGGTCGCGACGCGGAGCTGGTTCCGCCCGAGCTTCCGGTACGGCTCGGTGTCGACGATGCCGTTCGCCCGCAGGGTCGCGGCGACCGCCTTCGCGTCGATGGAGTCGTCGAGGTCGATCGTGGCGACGACCTGCGACCGGTGGTCGGGGTTCGTCACGAACGGCGTCGCGAAGTCGACCGACTCCGCCCAGTCGTAGAGGATCGACGACGACGTCTTCGTGCGGGTGTCCGCCCACGCCAGCCCGCCGGACTCGTTGATCCACTTGACCTGGTCGTCGAGGAGCAGCAGGGTCGAGATCGCCGGGGTGTTCAGCGTCTGGTTCAGGCGAGAGTTGTCCACGGCGTTCTTGAGGGACAGGAACTCCGGGATGTACCGGCTGGACGCGGCGATCCGCTCCACGCGCTCGATCGCGGCGGGGGAGAACAGCGCGAGCCAGAGCCCGCCGTCGGAGGCGAAGTTCTTCTGCGGCGCGAAGTAGTAGACGTCCGTGGCGCTGACGTCGAACGCCGCACCGCCGGCGGCGCTGGTGGCGTCGACGACGGTCAGGGCGCCGGGGTCGCCGGCTGCGCGGACGACGGGGGCCATGACACCCGTCGAGGTCTCGTTGTGCGGGTACGCGTAGACGTCGACGCCCTCGACGATCTCGAGCGCGGCGAGCGACCCACCAGGGGCCTCGACCACGTGCGGCGCATCGAGCCACGGCGCACCGGCGGCCTTGGCGAACTTCGAGCCGAACTCGCCGAACGACAGGTTCTCGGCGCGCTGCTCGATCAGGCCGAACGCGGCGGCGTCCCAGAACGCGGTCGATCCGCCGTTGCCGAGGACGACCTCGTAGCCCTCGGGGAGGTCGAACAGGTCGGCCAGGCCCTGGCGGACGGAGCCGACGAGGTCCTTGACGGGCTTCTGGCGGTGGGACGTGCCGAGGATCGTCGCCCCACGGGTCACGAGGGACTCGAGCTGCGCTCCGCGGATCTTGGACGGGCCGCATCCGAAGCGGCCGTCGGTGGGGAGGAATTCGGCGGGGATGACGATGTCTGCCATGGACCGATCCTACCGAGGTGGTATCCCATCGGAGTTCTTGAGTCGTGCAAGTGTTGGTCATGCCATGTCAGCCCGAGCAAGTAGGGTGGGCTGCGCTGGGCCCAGTACAGGAGAGGCGGACCGTGACCGATCTCGTCGACACCACGGAGATGTACCTCCGGACGATCCTCGACCTCGAAGAAGAGGGGATCGTCCCGCTGCGTGCGCGCATCTCCGAACGCCTCGGGCACTCCGGACCGACCGTCTCGCAGACGATCGCGCGGATGGAGCGTGACGGCCTCGTCGTCGTCTCCGGCGACCGGCACCTCGAACTCACCGACGAGGGACGCTCCCGGGCGACCCACGTCATGCGCAAGCACCGCCTCGCGGAGCGCCTGCTCTCCGACGTCATCGGACTCGACTGGGCGTTCGTCCACGACGAGGCCTGCCGTTGGGAGCACGTCATGAGCGAACAGGTGGAGATCCGCCTGCTCGAGATGCTCGGCAACCCGACCGAGTCGCCCTACGGCAACCCGATCCCCGGCCTCGCCGAGATCGGCGGCCCGGACGCCGGCGGGTTCCTCGACGGCGTCCGCAACATTGTCGCCGCGACCGAGGGCACCGACGCCGTCGCGACCGGTGTGATCCGTCGTCTGGGCGAGCCCGTCCAGTTCGAGCCGGAGCTCCTGCACCAGCTGCGCTCGGCCGGCGTGATGCCCGGCCGACTCGCGAGTGTGCAGCGCGCGGGAGCATACGTCGCGGTGCGCGTCGACGGTGAAGACGCCGGGATCGAGCTCCCGGCAGAGGTCGCGCAGCACGTCTACATCGACGCCGCGTAGCCCGTCGGGGTACACGGCCGGGGGACGCCGGGGAAGGGCTGCCCCGCGAATTGGGGCGCACGAAAAACACGGCCCTGATCAGGACTTCTTTACCGTTCCGTTACAAACCGGCGTTTTCGTCTCGACAAGGTAACGGTGCGCCCGTACACTCGACGAGTCCCCGGGCTGACAGCGACCCGGGAACCCGTGGCAGGACGTCTCGAACCCGTCTCCTGCCTCGATCGGAAACGATGACGAACGGATGGGGTTGCGCACGCACGACGGCCAGCACGGACCACGGCCGGTCGGGCGGGTGATGACGAGACGCCGGAGACCCCACACCTTGACGCAGACCGGTTCCGCCGCGGACGTGACGCCCGCGAACCCGACGAACTCGACTGACGACGCAGTTGCCCCGCTCACCCGGCGGGCCGCTCGCGAAGCCGAGGCCAAGACCTCCCGACGCTCCAGCCCGACCCGTGCGATGCGCGCGACCGGCACCCACGCGCCGAAGCCCGTCGCGACGCGCATCGCCGCTCCGAGCGACAAGCCGTCCTCGAGCTCGCGCAAGCGCAAGTTCATGGCCCCGATCGTGCTGACGGTCGCCGCCGGCATGTTCGGCACGATGGCCGTCCCCGCCGCCTTCGCCACGACGCAGCAGTCCGGTGCCTCCGACACCGCGACCGCGCAGCAGGCGATCCGCACGACCCAGAGCCAGCAGCTGTCCGTCTCCGACGCCGCCGCGCTCGCCGACACCAGCCGCGACGGCTACTCGGCCACGTCGTCCGCGACCCTCGCGTCCGAGAAGCACGCGGCCGAGGTCGCCGCCGCCCGCGCCGCGACCGCGAAGCAGTACGCGTCGTACACCGGCCCGTCCGCGCAGGACTACCTCGCGAAGTCCAGCACCGCCGTCACGACCACGACCGCTCCGGCCGCGAACACCCCGTTCTCGCTGCCGGCCGTCGTCGCCACCGCGAAGCAGTACATCGGCACTCCGTACGTCTTCGGCGGCGCGGACCCGTCCGGGTTCGACTGCTCGGGCTACGTCATGTTCGTGTACGCCCAGTACGGCATCAACCTCGCGCACTCCGTGCCGCTGCAGGACCAGGCCGGCACCACGATCCCCGAGTCCCAGGCGCAGCCCGGCGACGTCGTCATCTTCAACAACGAGGCGCACGACGGCTTCTACATGGGCAACGGCATGATCATGGACGCCCCGAAGCCCGGTGGCTCGGTGTCGATCCGTCCGATCTGGACGAGCGACTACCACATCGTCCGGATGGGCGTCTGACCCGCCCGCGTGGCCTGACGCGAACCTGAACAACCGGAGAACCGGCCCAGCACTCCTCGTGCTGGGCCGGTTTCTGGGTTAACCTGGCGACATCGGCCCGACACGGCCCGAACAGGAGACCCCATGTCATCGTCACGCACGACCCGCACCATGGGTCGGCGCGCGCACGTCGACATATGGTCGACCACGACCTGCGTGCACCTGCACGCCCCAGCGTGATGGAGAGCACTGCCCTGCGGGGTGGTGCTCTTCTTCGTTCCGGGACCGGGTTCGCGGTCACCCGTTCGTCGTCGTCCGGTCCGGTGCCCCGCACCGCCTGGAAGCCGTCCAGGCACGTCGGAAGGGAACCCATGCGCACTCTCGTCCTCAACGCCGGTTACGAGCCCCTCGCGGTCATCTCGTTCCGGCGGGCCCTCGTGCTGGTCATGAACCAGAAGGCCGCCATCGTCGCCGCCGACGTCGAACACCCCGTCACCGGGTCGACGTCGAGCTTCGACCGTCCGTCCGTCATCATCCTCACCAGGTACGTGCGCATCCCGCACTCGAGACTCGTGCCGGTGTCCCGACGCGGTGTGCTCCGCCGGGACGCCAACCGGTGCGCGTACTGCGACCGGCACGCGACCACGATCGACCACGTGCAGCCGAAGTCGCGCGGGGGCGAGGACTCGTGGGAGAACCTCGTCGCGTGCTGCCTGGCGTGCAACAACGCCAAGGGCGACCGCACCCCGCGGGAGATGGGCTGGCAGCTGCGGTTCCGCCCGAAGGCGCCGCACGGTTCGAGCTGGGTCGTGCGCGGCGTGGAGCGCCCGCAGGCCGAGTGGGACGAGTTCCTCATCGCCGCCTGACGGCGGGACCACCGGACGGGGGGGGGGGGGGGGGGGCGCCCCCCCCCCCCCCCCCCCGTCCGTCGTGCGGTCACGGCAGACCGCGCGACCGCACGAACCGCGCTGTCGGGCCGCGCGCTAGCGTTGGCCCATGGACGCGCACGAGATCCGGTCGGCGTTCCTGCGACACCTGGAGGCGAGCGGGCACGTCGCGATCCGTCCGGCGCCGCTGGTCCCCGCCGACACCAGCACGCTGTTCACCGGCAGCGGGATGCAGGCGCTGTTGCCGTACCTGCTCGGTGAACCGCACCCGGACGGCGTGCGCCTGACCGACAGCCAGCCGTGCGTCCGCGCGCAGGACATCGAGGACGTCGGCGACAACCGGCACACGACGTTCTTCGAGATGCTCGGGAACTGGAGCCTCGGCGACTACTTCAAGGAACACCAGATCCGGCAGTTCTTCACGTTCCTGGTGGACGTCGTCGGCCTCGACCCGGAACGCCTGTCGGTCACTTGCTTCATCGGCGACGCGTCCCGCGGGATCCCTCGTGACGACGAGGCCGCGCGCATCTGGCAGGCGGTCTTCGCCGAGCGCGGGATCGACGCCGAGGTCGTGGCGATCGGCAGCCAGGCGGATGGCGACGCCCGTGGGGTGCGACCGGGGGAGCACGTCTTCTTCTACGACGGCGGGGAGAACTGGTGGTCGCGCGGCGGGTCGCTGGAGGCGACGCCCATCGGTGACCCGTGCGGGCCGGACAGCGAGGTGTTCTACGACTTCGGCCCCGAGCACCACGACCAGTCGTTCGGCAAGGCACATCCGGCAAGCGACAGCGGGCAGTTCATGGAGATCGGCAACCAGGTCTTCATGCAGTACCGGCGCCTCGCGGACGGCTCGTTCGAACCGCTCGCCCGTCGGAACGTCGACTTCGGTGGTGGGCTGGAGCGGATCGCGGCCGCGGCGATCCACTCGTCGGACGTCTTCCGGATCAGCCTGCTCTGGCCGATCGTCGAGAAGCTCCAGGAGCTGACGGGTAAGCGGTACGAGGACGAGACGACGGCGATGCGGATCGTGGTCGACCACCTCCGCGGGGCGACGTTCCTGGCCGTGGACGGCGTGCGCCCGTCGAACAAAGAGCAGGGCTACGTCATGCGGCGGCTGGTCCGCCGGGCGATCCGGTTCGCGCTCGCGCTCGGGCTGCACGAGGACTTCCTCGGCGAGGTCGTGCCGGTGATCGCAGACCTGTACGCCGACGACTACCCGTCGGTCCGTGAGCGGCGCGCCGAGGTGGTCGAGGTCCTGCAGAAGGAGGAACGCGCGTTCCGCCGGACGCTCGCCGCGGGGAACGCCGCCGTCGGGGCGTTCCAGGGCCGGACCATGACCGGCCGGGACGTCTTCCTGCTGTCGGACACGAACGGCTTCCCGAAGGAGCTCAGCATCGAGGAGGCCGCACGGGTCGGGGTCGACGTCGACCCCGGGTGGGAAGCGGACTTCGCGGCGGCGCTCGAGGCACAGCGGGCTCGGTCGCGCGCGGCGACGCGGCTCGGGG